>DFGU01000014.1:10580-31837 GCA_002371785.1 Bacteroidales bacterium UBA3742 | reverse complement strand
GGGCACGAACTATATTAAAAAAGTTATAAAAAAGTTAATTTTTATGCAAAAGTTGATACATATCCATCTATATAAGGTCGATTGTTTGTAACAACAGCGAACGCTTGGCGGATTAGTTTGTTGGCAATAGCAATGATGGCTCCTTTACCCGATTTTCCTTTAGCCCGCAAGCGTTCGTAAGTTTCTCTACAAGCAGTATTGCACCTTAAAGATGCGCAGGCAGCTATATATAATTGGCTTCGTAAATATGTATCTCCATTGCGATTGATGTGACCTTTGACATTGATTGACGTTCCGGATTGCTGATAAGTGGGACAAAGCCCAAGGAATCTGGATATTTGCTTAGCACTGCTAAAATAGGTAAATCCTCCAGTAGCTGTAATAAGCGCAGACGCGATAGTATTGCTAATCCCTTTAATGGATGTAAGTAACGTCATTTGGCGATTAAACTCCTTGTTTGAGAGATTTGTTATCTCCTCTTCCATTTTAGAGATCTGTTTACGCAAGAAGCTAATCGTCTTCTCTACAGTTACTTTACTTGTTGGATCCTGCTTAGGCAAGGCTGAAAGTGCATGTTGCAGATTAAGGGTAGCAGTTAATTGCTTCTTTAGTTGCCGCAGAACTGTGCGCTTCTGCTTGAGCAGAATAATACTCTCAGAAGGGATCTTATATGGCGCAGGATTCATTTTCTCTCCATATAAAGCAATCAGTTTGGCATCTATCTCATCTGTCTTAGTAGTGGATAACATTGCACGAGCAAAATGCTTAATTTTCTGCGGGTTCTCCATGCTAACAGTAATATTAGCTTGCTGAAGCAGATAAAGGAGAAGCATACTGTAGTTGCCAGTTGCCTCCATTACACAGTGACTTTCCTTCGGAAGCGAAGAAATAAATTTTCGCACACCACTAGTGGTGTTAGGGAAAGACTTTGTAGTGTAACCACTCTTTGTAGGACAAGCTGCTACGAACGAATCCTTGCTAACGTCAATACCAATGTAAGTCATAATCGTCATTTAATTATATGCATTGATTGAACACCTGATACATCTGAACACTATCGTTGCAAATACGGGGTCAAAAGCCCAATGAACTATCCAGCTTTGGATGTATAATGTATGGGGACGGAACGTGCCCTACAGTGTCAAGACACAAACGATTACGCTGTCTTACTCCATACATAGATGTTAAATCGAGTGCAAAGATACAAAAAATAATTTAAATATACAACGATTATTCCCGACGCAATAGACAAAACTATGAAAAATATCGCCAAATGGGACGACCGGAATATCATTCCGGACAATGGACGATGTTATGAAGCCGAATAAAATTCGGGGTTAACGGACAAAGGTATTATTTTATGGCAGAGCGTTGTTCGGCGTGAAGGCGTTTGCGTTCGGCACGGTTACGTTTGATGGTGGAGTAGTAGCAGAAGCCGGCCATGGGATGGCGCCATTCTTCATCTTCGATGCGCTCCCACTCGGCGTTTTCTTTACTGCGGATTTTGCACTCCTGACACCAGAAACGGATGTCGGAGAGTAGTCTTTTCGTGTATTTAAACATATTAGTGTTGGTTTATAATTCTGTTCTTTATATTGCGTGCGATACGGAACATATGGAAAGTAAGCCACGTCATGGCAAAGTACTTTTTCTTGTTACGCGGATCGACGTGCTTGGCAAACTCATGTGCAGAACGATAGTCTGATTTATCAAAAGCCAAACTGAGCAGAATACCGTAACGGTATCTGTCGTCACCCGGACCATCGTACTCCAAGCCAAGTTGACCATAAAGATACTCGTTCATAATCTTCTCTTGGGTGTATTTGCGGACGATGGTTTCATATTCTTGAGGCTTGGACATTGATCCCGAATAACTGCGGTAAACGACGGTTGGTTGTTCCATATAATGGAAGTCGCAATGAGGGGCAAGTAATACTGCTGTCGGGAAATCCTGAATCGGGAATTTGAGGCGAATGAACGCATCCAAGTCCACGAATTTGTCCATGAGTGACTTGCGAATCATAGACGCGCTAAACAATATCGGATAGCCACGGTGGAGCATGTAATCCAACTTGTCTTCGTTATCAGGGATTTTTGCATTTGCAAGTTTCTTTGTATCAGTTGCTACGTCTAAGATCCAGCGATTGGCATATACAATACCACAGTTTTCGTGCGCATCCAAATAGTCTGCAAGGGATTGCATGTGTGTTGGTTCACACCAATAGTCATCGTCATCACAGAAGGCAATGTACTTACCTCGTGCAAGTTTGCATGTCGATGCCCAATTGGCTCCGAAGCCTTGATTGGTCTCATGGAGATTGAGGACAAAGATATCCGGGTGCTTCTCTTTGTAGGACAAGAGAAGTTCTCGCGAGTTGTCAGTAGAGCAATCATCACCAATGATAATCTCGAACGGGAACTTGCATTCCTGCGCGAGGATGGAGTCTATTGCCTGACCAATGTAGTGCGCGCGGTTGTAACTAGTCATCACAACCGAAACATAGGGTGTTTTCATCGTATCTTTCTCATGGTATTTGTAATCCATCTACCAACCGTTGCAAGTGGGTAAACTACTGAAATTATTCCAACAACTAATCTTGGAGAATGAAAACATAATGTCGGGAATCGTGGCCATCCTCCCTTAGATGCAAGATATTTTAACGCTATCGGACCTACTCGTCCAAAAATCTCTTTTACTTGCAATGGTGTAAAGCGGCTTAACCGACGTAAACTGAAATGCCCATTTACAATATGACGGCTTGAATATATCAGTTTTTCGTAGAACAAGGGGGCATCATGCCTTATTTCCTCAGCAAACACCCATTGTCTGTAGGCCATATTCACCCAATCTCCAAGTGTATCTGTACTTGTAGTATGTGCGGTTGAATTGACACTTTCTGCGTGATGATAGTGATAAAGTATTTGTTTTACGAAACCGATATTTTTGCAGAAATACGCATTTTTATCACACCAATCTCCATCTTCATAGCGTCTGTCTTCTTCAAAAGGTCTGTTTGTGTCAAGAAGATATTGTTTCTTCCACACATATATTACGGGATAGTTATTAACAGCCGTACTAAAATATTTTTCAGCAAAGTCCTGTCCCGATACAATCTCTTTATCCTGCATAGGTGTTTCTATCACGCTTACTACTTCGCCTTTTTCAACCAGCGCAAGGATTCCAAGAGCAGCGTCCAGCTTGTTATCTTTAGCAAATTGATAAACATCAGACACACCATCTGTTACGGTATCATCGGAATCGACAAACATTACATATTCGCCTTTAGCTACCGATAAACCACGATTTCGAGCTGCTCCCTGACGATGGTTTTGTGGTTGGCACAACAATTGAACTTGTGGGTGCGATAGTTTATACTCACGAACGACTTCACTGGTATTGTCTTTGGAACAATCGTCCACGACAATCACTTCGTACGAAGCCTTGCCTTCAACAATAGAATTTATGCTATCCAATGTTCGAACAATAGTTCCCGAAGCATTGTAAGCTGGGATGATAAAAGAAATGTCTATTATGTGAGATGTTTCCATACTATATCAAAGAATTTTTGTTTGCTAAAATATTGTTCATATTTCCTTTTTGCGTTCAAAGACATTTCTTTTTGCAATTCCTTGCACGAAAGAATCAGAGATACGGCATTAACAAAATCCTCATCATTTTTTGCAACCATTATATCTTCATTGATTGTAAAAAAATCATCATATCCTCTAAAGCCTATTTGAGTAGTAACAATAGGGCGCATCATTTGCATAGCCTCTAAGATTTTAATGCATGTCCCTCCACCTGAATAGATAGGAACAACTATACACTCTGTCTCTGCATACTCTTGTATAATGCTATCTACAAACCCTGTTACAACTGCTCCTGATTTCATCCATTCTTCTTTCAAGGATTCATCAAACACTCTACCTACAATATGAAATGAAACTTGAGGGAAACGTTTGCGAATCATTGGAAAAACATGTTTAAGAAAATGATTAGCACCTATAATATTAGGAGAATAAGCCATGTCTCCAATAAACATGAGCCTTTGAGGGACGATTTTATGGGGCTCTATATCTTCTATGTTTACATCATAATAAGGAACATTAGGCAGTAAAGGAGAACGATATATTTTTGCTTGTATCGAATTTGAAAAGAAACAAACATGTACCTGATTTACAAAAGATTTTAACGCTATTTTGGATAACCAAGCAGTTAGGATATAGAATATTTTATTCCGATACGTTTTTACATTTAAAGAATCTCGCATTTTTGCGTCATATGGCGTATCATCCACATCAACTATCAATTGCTTCTTGTATTTCAACAAACCGCACTCAATCGCTTGATGTACATAGCGAATCACAATATAATCGTAATGTTTTTTCTTGCAAGCCTCATCGATAATCTTTTGTTTTTGTCTATTTAATGTAGCTAACCCCGATGGGTGCCAAGCCACACATAGTTGCATAAATTTATGTAATCGTCCTGTTGAGGGAGTCTCTACTTCTTTACTCCAAATCAAATTTAAGCCCCTTTTTTCTTGGCAACTAGAAAAAGCAATCACATCTACATTCGCTTTTTCTGCACAAGCATTTAACAGCAAATTTGTACGTTGATTCCCTCCTGTAAAGAGATCAAACGGATTATTTGACGTTACAAATAATATATTCATACACTTAATATGTTGTTAATTAATTCTTAAGCAAATCCGACAATAAGGCATTCCATCGTCTCATAATGTTATCCATGGAATATTTTTGCACAGCTATAAAACAATTTTCTCTAAGTTTACACAAATAGTCGTCATCTGTCATAAGTGATAAAACCGCACTACTCATACCTTTAATATTATTTTTGGGAACCAGAATTCCATTATATCCATGACTAATTATATCACGAACAGCAGGATATGAATCCAAGGCTATAGGAACAACACCCATTTGCTGTGCCTCCAACAGCACATTGCCGAAACCTTCAATTCGAGAGGTCATAAGAAAGATTTTAGCAGTTTTATAGTAAGGCAATGGATTTTGAAAACCTTCAAATGATACTCGCTGCAACTTTAAATCTTTTGCCATTTGTTTATATAAAAGCAAATCTTCTCCATCCCCAACCATTATTAAACGCCATTTCTTCGATTCAAGTAAAGAAGATTTTTCAATCTCATGCCAAACTTTGATGACAGAACTATATTGTTTACAGTATTCTTGCATTCGACCAACAACCAATACTATATTCTCCTTTGCTATGATCTCATCTTTACAGATAGCTTTTTCTATTGAAACGGGGTTAGGTATTGCTAGAACTTTTTCTTCCTGCGGGTGTTTACTCCATGAAATATATTGTTGACGATATGCTTCAGACAAGAATATATATTTATCAACAAAAGGCAATACGTCTTCAACTTGACGTACAGCGTTCTGCTTAATTCGATTTTTATAATGTAGTGGGAATAATGTGTATTTAAGCCACCGTTTAAACGTTCTAGGCTTCTCAAATGGTTGAGCAAACATAGTTCGGAAGCACCATATTACTTTAGCATCCGTATCTCTTTTGATATTGCGTACAAATGACTTAGGTAACCATTGATTAATCACCACATCTATTGATTCCGAATTAATGAGTTGACATAACTTTTGAGATACGTTCGCGATATCATCAGCGTCATTACTGGTGAACTCATCACATAAATCTCCTTCGATAAAATGTTCTTTTATTCGATTGTCAATAAATGGATGTGTGCCGTATTCTGTGTGTTTAAAATACACAACATGAACACTTGCGCCTCTTTTTGCAAATTCATTGGCCCATAATCTTGTCATAGTCTCACCACCTCCAAATACAGGCCATAGTCGTAACATAAATAAAATATTCATACTTATTATTTTTACTCATTATGCGATGAATAAACACACGGAGACATAGACAATGGCGAAAGCGATTGTCTTTGAGGTGATTAGGCTAAAAGAGAATGGGATAAATTAAAAAACGCGGATTCCCTTTTTGCTTATCCGCTGATAGAGGTCCTAGGAAAACCCGATAATACGGACAAGCAATGCAGAAACCCACGCTGTGTATATGCGGAACTACACGCGTACATGTACGCGCGAGTGTACAATACACCCATGAGCATCTACTGCGACTTGTTTTCGATATTATCGAGACTGCTTTGAAATTTCCTAGGTTTCTATCAGTCAAAAACAAGCGTTAGCAAACGCCATTAAATATGTCTGTCGTCGGAAGCGACAATCCATGATTAAGTTGCTACGCAACAAATGTAATGGTTGTGCTTCCTCCTCTTCCCACAAAATAAATTTTGCTGGAGCCCTAAAGCCGCTTCACAGCGAGAGGATTGACGCCAACAAACCCAACCCTTAAAGCAAAATTGCCCTCAGCGTGAGTTTGCGGGTGCAAAGGTACTACAAAAATTTGAGATATGCAAATATATTAAACAAAAATGCAAAATATTGGAGAAAATTTTTGCACAATTCAGAAAAAAGCTGTACCTTTGCTGCAATTAATCAATTAATCAATGACAAACTACGAGATAATATCCGAACGGCAGGAGAAAGTGCTGCGGTATCTGGAGGAGCATGGGATCGCGTTCACGACCTACAATCACCCGGAAGGCAAAACGATAGAGGAAGCCAAGCGGTGGTGGAAGGACGACGGGAGTGTGCATTGCAAGAACATCTTCATGCGAAATCACAAGGGCGACCAGCACTACCTGATCTGCTTCCCATGCGACTATGATTTGGCGATACATGACATCGAGCATTGGCTGAAGGATGTGCTGGTATCGCAGGGATTGAAGGCGCCGGGCAAGTTGTCGTTTGCTTCACCGGAGCGGATGATGCGATACTTGGGGCTGGAGCCGGGAAGCGTGAGTCCATTCGGGTTGATCAACGACACGGAGCACCACGTGATTTTGTTCTTGGACAGCCGACTGAAGGAGGCCGAGTCGCTGAGTTTTCATCCGAACGACTGCAGAGGAACGGTGGTGATCAGTCAGGATGCTTTTCAGCAGTACCTGGCGTGCGTGGGGAATAAAGTGGAATATATTACAAGCTGTTAGGAAAAACGGTCGGAAGACAAGATGAAGAAGATCCTGTTTATATGTCACGGCAACATATGTCGCTCTCCGATGGCGGAGTTCGTGATGAAGCAACTGGTCTCGCAGGCCGGACGTGCCGATGAGTTTGAGATAGCTTCGGCTGCTGTCTCCACCGAGGAGATAGGCAACGATATCTATCCTCCGGCTAAGCGGATGTTAGCAGCCAAGGGAGTGCCGTTCGGGCGTCGTGCGGCGCGACAGATGACGCGTGAGGACTATGCGTATTACGACTATATCGTCTGCATGGACCAGAGCAATCTGCGATGGATGCGCTATATAATCGGCGAGGATGCAGACAACAAAGTCTCGCTCATGATGGCATGGGCGGGAAAGAGTAGGGACGTCGCCGATCCTTGGTACACCGGGGATTTCGCGAGGGCCTACGACGACATATTAGAAGGCTGTCAAGGCCTGCTGAAGCAGATTTAAGCTAATAACTGCGCGGTGTGATTCTTGGTATCCACTTTCTCGATGATACGCTCCAGGATGCCGTTCTCGTCAAAGACGAACGTCTTGCGGAGCGTGCCCATCGTTACCTTGCCGTAGTTGCGTTTCTCGCCCCATGCGCCAAAGGCCTGGAGCATTTCCGTGGTCGGATCGCTCAATAGCGGGAAGGGTAGGTCGTATTTCTCTTTGAACCGGATATGCGAAGCCTGGCTGTCCTTGCTCACGCCATAGATCTGGTAGCCCTGCGCCAGGAAGGCATGGTAGTTGTCGCGAATGTTGCATGCCTCGGCCGTACACCCCGGAGTGGAGTCCTTCGGGTAGAAATAAATGACTGTTTTCTTTCCGATCAGGTCCTGGTCGGTAACCATTCGTCCGGTCTCATCCGGTGCCGCAAAATTCGGCATCTTGTCTCCAACTTGTAGCATAGGTATATGATTTAAATTTCGGGGACAAAGGTACACATTTTTTTCGAGATATGCAAATAAATGGTAGAAAAACTTGCGTATGTGCGGATTTTTTTGTAATTTTGCAGCCGAAATATTTTTAGAAAATTGATCACCATATGGCTCAGCATAATGAGATAGGAAAGCGCGGAGAAGAGTTGGCTGTGGAGCTGCTTAAGAAGAAGGGACTGAAGATTTTGGAGACCAACTGGCATATGGGACATTTGGAGGTAGATATCATCGCGGCGAACAAACAGGAGATCATTTTCGTTGAGGTCAAGACGCGTACATCCCTGATCGGAGGCGCTCCGGAAGAGGCCGTGGATTATCTCAAGAAGCAACGTATTGTGGCGGCCGCCAATGCCTACAAAAAGCACACGCGCGATAGCAGGAATGTCCGTTTTGACGTGGTGGGAATATTGCTCAACAGCGCCAACGAGGCGGAGCAGATCAATCACTATGAATATGCGTTTCAGCCCCCGGGACATTTCATCCATCGGAACTCGTTCGATCCCACGTGGCATTGGCACCATAGAAGACGATAGGCGAATGGCGAATGGCAAATGGCAAAAACATTAAAAACATTAGTATATGTTAATCAAGATTTATAGTGCAGCACCAGTAGGTATAGATGCCGTGATTGTGACGATAGAGGTACATGCTACCCCGGGCTTTGATTTCATGATGGTCGGGTTGCCGGACACGTCTGTCAAGGAGTCGCACGAACGCATCATGGCTGCGCTGACCGTCAACAACCTGGAGGCGCTCCACCGTTCGTTCACCATCAATCTGGCTCCTGCGGATATCAAGAAGGAAGGTGCGCTCTATGACCTGCCCCTGGCGATTGGTTTGCTGGCCGGAGGCGAGAAGATCAAATCCAAAGAGCTGGCCAACTATATGATGGTGGGCGAGTTGTCGCTGGACGGATCGTTGCAACCTATTCGCGGCGCACTACCGATCGCCCTGTGTGCGCGCAAAGCCGGATTCAAAGGCCTGATCTTGCCGGAAGAGAATGCCGAGGAGGCCGCTGTGGTAGATGGCCTGGAGGTGTACGGACTGAAGAACCTAATGGAGGTGATCCGTTTTCTGAATGGTGAACCGAAGGATGAACTGCATCCGGACGAACCGTGGCTTCCGACGCAGGTAGATACGCAGAAAATCTTTGATGAATTGGCTTTCCCGACTGACGTGGATTTCTCAGACGTGCGCGGACAATTCAAGGTGCGTAGAGCCGTAGAGATTGCTGCAGCAGGTGGCCATAACATGATCATGATTGGTCCTCCGGGAGCCGGTAAATCGATGATAGCCAAGCGCATTCCGACCATCCTTCCTCCGCTGACTTTGGAAGAAGCGCTGGAGACGACCAAGATTCACTCCATCGTAGGTCTAACCAACAAGCGCAAAGGCGCCAGTAGTGCACTCATCGTGCAGCGTCCGTTCCGAAGTCCGCACCATACCATCACCGACACAGCGCTCGTGGGTGGAGGAACGAATCCCCATCCGGGAGAGATAAGTTTGGCTCATAATGGCGTGCTCTTCCTCGACGAACTGCCGGAATATAAGCGTTCTGTGCTGGAAGTAATGCGTCAACCGCTGGAGGATCGGCATATTACCGTCGCACGTACCAAGGAGACGGTCGATTATCCGGCATCGTTCATGCTCGTAGCCGCGATGAACCCCTGTCCGTGTGGCCATTACGGCGAGAACAACCCCGCGCATCCGTGTACGTGTACCCCCGCGCAGGTACATCGTTATATGAGTAAGATTAGTGGGCCGTTGCTGGATCGAATTGACATCCAATGCGAGATAGAAGCCGTGCCGTACGACCAGTTGCGCGACGACCAACCGGGTGAGACATCTGCGGCTATTCGCGAACGCGTGCTCCGAGCCAGAGCTATTCAGACGGAACGATTCAAGCACAGCAAACTCGTGCATTGCAACGCCATGATGAACAACAAAATGGTGCGTCAGTACTGTGCGCTGGATGCCGAGTCGGACAAACTGCTGGAGTACACGATGACCAAACTGGGCTTCTCGGCGCGTGCCTATGACCGGATTCTCAAGGTAGCACGTACGATAGCAGATCTGGAAGGCGCTGAAAATATACAGAAGAAGCATATGCTCGAGGCTATCTCCTACCGCTCGTTGGATCGCAATAACTATATAGGATAAATCGATAGATCAAAAATTATTCGTAATTTTGCAGCCGTAATTATATACCATTGATACATCTTATGAACTATTCCGGCAAGAAAAAATACGTTTTGCTCCATTGGAAACGCTTGGCGTGGCAAAGTATGCGGGATTTCCTGCAGTGGGGCGTTATGGCAATAACAATTATTGCCTCTCTTATCGCATTTCTGCCAACAGACAAAGCGTCATGGCTGAAAGTAGCTATCCCGTATTATATCTCCACGTATTGGCTTGTGTCCATTCTGCTGCTACTATTGTGTGTGGCTATTGCAGTATGGTGCAACTGGCCGCGTACGCGTGCTGTGTACAAGGATAAGAAAACGGATATATGGGTCATCGTAGAATGCTGTGATCTGCTGCAACAAAAGGGGCTGAAAGTCATTCATACGGTGGATACCTTTGATACAGAATTAGAGCGAATCATCAGTCCCAGATCGTTGCACGGTGCGTTTCTGCAACTATGTCAGCGCGAAGGCGTCAATGTCGATGAACAGATAGATGCCGCTTTGGAGCAGCGTGTTCCAAGGACTGTCAACGACGACCTGCCCGGCAGAAATCGGCAATACGAATTGGGAACAGTATGTGGTGTAAATGTAGGTGCCGAGCCGTTTGCCTGCGTGGCTTTTACACGCTTGCAACCCAACGGAACAATAGAAATTACGCAGGAAGAGTATATCCGCTGTCTCAAGCAGATGTGGCGCAATTTATCTGATCCGCGCAACAGGAACGATGAAATCAACGTGGCGGTGATGGGCAATAAGTTCGTTGATCTGCCGGCTGAATTCTCCACGGAGCAGAAGATAGACCTGATGGTGCAGACGTTCTTCGCCGTAGCCCGTGAGAAATCGTGCTGCCGTGTTTTGCGCATATGCGTACATCCCAACAATGCTCCCGATATTGATTTTGAGAAATATCCCGTCATTATAGAGCATCTGGCCAAACGACCTGTTATCTAATTCGAACCGCCTATGTCGCAGACCTACAAATATTTCGCCTTTATCAGTTTTCAGAACAGCGATGCGCGTGAGGCTGTTCGTCTGCAACATGCCATAGAGCGTTACCGGCTGCCTGCCGTCCTGTGCAAACAGGATAGTTCTATTCCGCGGCGTATCAAGCCTCTCTACTGCTATATCAATGATATGCATGCAGGCGAGGAACTAATGCAGGAACTCAAGTCGCGCATGGAGCAGTCGCGCTATCTCATTGTGGTCTGTTCACCGCGTGCCGCCAAGTCTGCGTATATCAATAGCGGTATTGACTATTTTGTCTCTCTGGGACGTCGAGACAGCATTATCCCGGTGATAGTCGATGGTGTGCCGTACAGCAATGACCCCGCTACCGAGTGCTTCCCGGAGGCGTTGCGCAGACATTTCCCCAAACATGCCGACCCGCTGCAAGACCATTCGATATTAGGCATCAATATTCACGAGCAAGGCGTCTCGCGCCGTAAGGCCTACAGTCGCGCCATGCTGATGGTGGTGGCGCGTATGCTGCAACTGGATTTTGACGGACTGTTGCTACGCGACAGGCAGCGCAGACGCAAAAGGGCGGTGCTGGCTGCCTGTTTGTCCGTATTGGTGCTGCTTACGTTGGCCTTTACGTGGTATTCTTCACAAGCTGTGGATGTGAAAATAGCGGTAGAGGAAACCACGCCCCAGAATGCGACGCTGCCTCCATGTGAGAACATCGCTATCCGCCTGACGCTGGATAACGAGCAGAAAACCGACACGCTTGCTACCCTCAACGACGCGGCGCTACTGACCAATATACCGCCGCGTTATATCGGACGCGAGGCCCATGTTGAGCTATCGGCTAAAGGCTATATGCCGTTGGACACTACAATGGTGCTGCAACGCCAAATGACACTTCCTATCCGCCGTGACGCGGATATATACGGCCATGTACATTTCCGCTTGCTCGGCTTGGCTCATTCCGAGCGTGCGCATGTGCGCGTGGGTAATTATATGGTGTTACCTGCTGCAGACGGATTGGTGGAAACGGACATCCCGATTGCAGAACAGCGGACGGCTTATCCTGTGACGGTGAATAATTACACAGATACCCTTTATATGCCATGTGGAGAAGATGCTGTTATAGTATTGTTTTGATGTGCCTGTGTGTTTCGGTTTTTGCCGTTACCCAGCAAGGAAACGTACGGACTATAGCCCGCAAAGGCAAGCCGGGTAAACCTATCGACGGTGCAGTGATCCGTATCCGCGGTTCGCACAATGCCGTACAGAGCCGTGACAACGGTGATTTCTCCGTGCTGCTCTACGATATGAACAACGGTGATCCGTATGCTATAGCCAGTATCGTCAAGGCCGGCTACGAGCCCGCAGAGCAGGAACTGATCGGCAGACGTATTCCCTGTTCGGACAAAGTGCCGCTGGAGATACTGCTCGTGAGTCGTACACAGTTGCAGCAAGAGAAAGACGAGATAGCTGCCAAAGCGCGCGCAAATGTGGAAGTGTATTATGAGAAACGTCTGGCCGAACTGAACCGATTGTTGGCAGCCAAGCGTCTCAGTGAACAGGAGTATAGTAAACGTTTGGAGGAACTGGAAGGAAAATACGAGCGTTTTGAACCGCTGTTGCAGGCTATGTCCGACAAGCTGGCTCGTACCGATTATGAACGGCTCGATTCGCTGACAACGCTTATCCAGAATGCCATAGAGTCTGGCGACCCCGATGAGGCAGAACGGCTCGTGCGTGAAAAGGGGGACCTGGATGCCAGAGAAGCGGCTATACGCGAACAGGAAGAACGAATAGCCCGTGCACAGCAGACCATTGACGAAGCGCAAGCGCAACTCGACCAGCAGCGTGCCATCACGGCCAGAAACAAACAGGACTTGGCGGATGACTATTTCCGTTTGTACTCCGCATTCCTCTCACGTTTTCAGAACGATAGCGCCAATTTCTATATACAAAAACGTGCCGCGTTGGATACGCTCAATGTGGACTATCAGTTGCAGGCTGGGCTGTTTGTCAAGGAGATCATGGCAGATTTGGACTTAGCACGTACCTACTTTGAGCGTGCTTATCGGATATGCGAAACGCAATACGGAGAAATCAGCGGACAGATGGCGACCACCTGCCATGAAATAGGGTATATCTATAAGGCAAAAAGGCAGTTGGACACCGCGCTGGAATGGTACAACCGCTCGTTGGCTATCCGTGAGCAAGAACGTGGAGAAGATTCTCCTGCCGTCGCCGAGACCCTGAACAACCTGGGCGAATTATATACTGCCAAGAAAGATTGGAAGCAGGCCATGGAATATCATAGTCGTGCGCTCCAAATTCGTGAGAAGCATTTTGACGCCAATAGTTTGCAGGTGGCGGAAAGCAAGAATAATATAGCCGGTGTATATTTCCGTCAGGAGCAGTATAAGAAGGCGGAAGCCTTGTGGCTCGAAGTGCACGATATATATGCCGAAAATCCTAAAGTGCCGCAACGCCGTATAGCGGACAATAATATAAATTTAGGTGGCGTAGCGTACAAACAAGGACGTTACACGGAAGCCATTTCCTTGTTTGAGCAGGCGGCTGCCGTCTATACCAAAGTCCTCGGCGCGACCCATCCCCAAACCCGCAATGCCAATGCCATGCTCCAAGCCACAAAAAAGAAAATAGACTCCTTAAACAAATGATAGTATGAAGAAATTTTACGCTCTCTTTTTGATATTAGTGTTGTCCATAGCTGCTTACGGAAATGGAGTAGCGATAGGCGGCGTGTATTATCTGCTGGATGACGAAACGAATACTGCCACCGTAACTTATCCGAACGACACCGTACCGGTATGGCCAAGCGACCCCAGTACGTATTCGGGAGCCATCACGATACCGGACATCGTGACATACAACAATCAGTCCTATACCGTTACAGCTATCGGCTCCAAGGCCTTTCTTGGTGCAAGACTGACGGCACTGACGCTGCCGAATACAATCACCGATATAGGTAGTGCGGCTTTCTATGACCATCGTGGTATCACGTCGCTGGAATTGCCCAACTTGCAATCCATCGGTAATGAGGCGTTCCGTTTCTGCTCGTCTATTGAGAAAGTAGTCATACCGGAATGCATCAACAGTCTGGGCATAACAGCCTTTCAGCGTTGTATCGCCTTGAGGGAAATCCAATTGCCCGATAAACTGACGAGTCTGCCGAATCATTTCCTGTTTGCCTGCTCCTCGTTAGAGCAAATCCAGCTTCCGGCTTCGATGACATTTATTTCGTATGAGTGTTTCCGGTCTTGCGCCGCGTTGAAAAGCATCTCTATCCCCGAAGGTGTAACGAGACTGAATAATTTGGCTTTCCGGGGATGCGAATCGCTGGAGAAACTCTATATCCCGAAGAATGTAGTCAACATAGGAGAAGAAATCATAGGCGGGTATCCTTCCGATCCATATACCGGAGGTGCCGTTCCCGGAGCCACAGGAATAGACCGCTTGAAATCTGTCTTTATTGATTGTGTGACACCGCCCACTTGTCATACCAATGCTTTCCTGCGAGTTGACAAATCCAAAGTCCGCCTGTTCGTGCCGGCGGAGAGTGTCTCAACCTACAAAAGCATCGCTGCATATGCCGACCATTTCAAGGGGATATACGCTTTCGGAGATGATATATCCAACGTGATGGATATTTCGGACAGCAGTGCGTTGATTACATGGTTTCCCAACCCCGATGTGATTGAATATACCATCAAAGTATATACCTCCGGACAGCAAATTGCGCAGTATGTGGTGGACGGTGAAGGCAACTTGCAATCCTCGCAACGCTTTATGCCTTCGGTTTATCAGCAAAAAATGGATACGACACATAGTTCTACAGACTATTTCGTACTTTCAGTAGAAGATCTGGAGCCGGGAACAGATTACAATTATTCCATTAACGGCGTTGCCGATGACAGTTCAACTATTTATCAGGTAAATGGCATTTTCCGTACAACCTTTCCGGAAGGTTTCTTTGAACCGATGAGTACCGATTCAGAGAAAGTCCGCAAAGTGATTGTCAATGGTCAGCTATACATTCTGCGTGGCGATAGGGTATATACGGTGACAGGTCAAGCGTTGAAATGAGAATGAGCAAAAAATATCCCGCCCTACGAGAGAGCGGGATATTTTTTGGCCGTCAGCCGTCAGCTATCAGCTGTCAGCCTTTCGCCTTTAGCCATTCGTCTTTAGCCTTTTAGTGCGCGAATGGCTTCTTCTATAGCCGCGATACGTGCTTCGGCATCGGATTTCTTCTTTTGCTCCAGTGCTACGATCTCCGGCTTGGCATTCTGCACGAAGCGCTCGTTGGAGAGTTTTGCCATGACGCCACGCAGGAAGCCCTGCTGGTGTGCGAGGTCCGCTTCGAGCTTCTTGATCTCCTCGTCCACGTTGATAAACTGATCCATCGGGATGGCAAACTCTGTCGTACCCACGATGAACTTGGAGCAGTTACCCGTAACCTGTAACCCGTCACCCATAACCTTTACCTCTACATTCGCGAGTTTGTTCACGAGCGGGTTGAGGGCCACGGGCGAGATGAGCGTCAGGCGCTCCTTCTGCGGGATGTTCTTCTGAGCTCGCGCATTACGCACGCCGCCGATGATAGCTTTGAGGTCTTCAACCTCGGCGAGGATGCCGGTGTTGATCTGGCCGATAGGCTCCAGCGTAGTATTCATGATCGACTTCACAGCGCAGCCTTCCTTGCCCGGCTCTAAGCCCTGCCAGAGTTCTTCCGTAATGAACGGCATGAACGGATGCAGTACGCGCAGCAGACGGTCGAAGAACGAGAGTGTAGCCTCATAGGTAGCGCGGTCGATAGGCTGCTGGTAAGCCGGTTTGATCATCTCCAGGTACCAGCCGCTGAACTCATCGCAGTAGAGCTTGTAGATCTCCATCAGCGCTTCAGAGAGGCGGTATTTGCTGAAGAGGTCGGCTATCTCGGCTTCGGTCTCAGCCAATTTGGCGGTAAACCACTCGATAGCATATTTCGAGGTCTCGGGCTGCGGAATATCTGTGACTTCCAGTCCTTTGACCATACGGAAGCAGTTCCATATCTTGTTGCAGAAGTTACGTCCCTGCTCGCAGAGCGAGTCATCGTACAGGATATCGTTGCCGGCAGGAGCCGAGAGCAGGATACCCATACGTACACCGTCGGCACCATAACGCTCGATGAGGTCGAGCGGGTCGGGACTGTTGCCGAGTGACTTGGACATCTTGCGACCCAGTTTGTCGCGTACGATACCGGTGAAGTAAACGTGCTTGAACGGCATCTTGCCCACGTACTCGTAGCCCGCCATGATCATACGTGCTACCCAGAAGAAGATGATATCCGGACCCGTTACGAGGTCGGCGGTGGGGTAGTAGTATTGGAGTTCCGGGTTGTTCGGGTTCTCGATGCCATCGAAGAGCGAGATTGGCCAGAGCCAAGAGCTGAACCAGGTATCCAGGGCGCCTTCGTCCTGTACGTAGTTGCCCTCGGGTTTGGTCTCCGAGACGATGATCTTGTCGTCCGGATAGTTCTCCAGACCGGTCTCGGCGAGCAGGTCGGCATCGTAGTATGCCGGAATACGGTGACCCCACCAGAGTTGACGGGAGATACACCAGTCCTTGATGTTTTCGAGCCAGTTGCGGTAGGTGTTCTTGTATTTCGCCGGATAGAAAACGATGTCGTCGTTCATAACGGGCGGCAGGGCGATGTCTGCAAAGTGCTGCATGCGTACGAACCACTGCAGCGAGAGCCGCGGCTCGATAGGAACGTTGGTACGCTCGGAGTAGCCGACTTTGTTATCATAGTCCTCTATTTTCTCCACGAGGCCAAGCGCCTGCAGGTCTTCTACGATCTGACGGCGGCACTCGAAGCGGTCCATGCCGTGGTACTTGCGTACGTTGTCCATGAGCTCCGGCTCCATGGTGTCCATATTGAGGTGGGCATCAGGTGTGAAGATGTCGATGGTCTTGAGGTTGTATTTCTGTCCGAGCGCATAGTCGTTCACGTCATGCGCGGGGGTGACCTTGAGGCATCCCGTACCGAAGCCGATCTCTACGTAGCGGTCCTCGATGATAGGAATGACGCGTCCTACGCCCGGTACGCGTACGTGCTTACCCTTGAGCCACTGGTTCTTCTCCTCCTTGGGGTTGATGCAGACGGCTATATCGCCGAAGATGGTCTCCGGACGGGTGGTAGCGACGATGGCGTACTTGCCGGGCTCTTCGGCTACCTCGTAGCGCAGGTAGTAGAACTTGCTGTGCTCCTCGTGGTAGATCACCTCCTCGTCGGAGAGGGCTGTCTGGCGCTCGGGATCCCAGTTCACCATACGCAGGCCGCGGTAGATGAGGCCTTTCTTATAGAGGTCGCAGAAAACCTTGATGACGGCTCGGGAGCGCGTCTCATCCATCGTGAAGGCGGTACGTTGCCAGTCGCAAGAGCAGCCCAGTTTGCGGAGCTGCTTGAGGATGATACCTCCGTGCTCGTCGGTCCAGTCCCAGGCATGCTTGAGGAACTGCTCGCGGGTGAGGTCGGATTTGTTGATGCCCTGTTCCTTGAGGCGCTTGATGACCTTGGCTTCGGTAGCGATCGAGGCATGGTCGGTACCCGGTACCCAGCAGGCGTTCTTGCCTTCCAGACGCGCACGACGCACCAGGATATCTTGGATCGTCTCGTTGAGCACATGCCCCATATGCAGCACACCCGTCACGTTGGGCGGCGGAATAACGACGGTAAACGGCTCGCGGCTATCCGGCTCGCTGTGAAAAAGATTGTTGTCCAGCCAGTACTGATACCAGCGGGCTTCAATGTCAGTAGGATTGTACTTAGAATCCATAATTTATGATTTATGATTTCAAATTTATGATTTCAAATTTTCAAAAACGGCTGCAAAGGTACGAAAAAAATCGCACATGTGCAAGGATTTTCTACATAAAAAGGCGATTTATAAATTGTATATTATATATTTATATATAATATAATACAGATTGCAAAAATACGGGTCATTTATTGGCTTGACAGAGGCCTGACGTTAGCCTTTACCGTCGGTTGACCGTCGGCTCACTGTCGGTCCAATCTGAAGAATGACTGCTCGAAGGTAGGGGAAATGCAGAATCTTAACAATCGGACATTTTTATGATGACTTTAGACCAACTTACTTGTTTGGTTCCAGAATCATTTTTTCGTAGAAGTGTTTTGCCTATCTCTTTTCAAGATCTCCAGGGCTTTTCCTAAATCTCTAAATGTATCTACAGCTTCTAATAACATAAATGCTGACCATACATCATTTGTGGGCATTGTATTTGTAGATTCCCGTTTAATACTTGCTAACTTACCATCCCAGAAAGTAAATTGAAATAGCACATCTTTTTTTTCAGACTTATCGTAGAAAGTGGTTTCGTAGCAACATGGTGTTACTGCTAATTTCTTATTCCTCATCAGTTTGGTAAACTCTACAATATCCGTTCCCTTGAAGTAGTCAAAAACTTCACGTGCATCTATCTCAGAGACATTTTTACTTTTCAACTTTGCCAACCTCTGCATCTCCTCAACTTCTTTATTATATTCCTCTAAGAGATACTCCGACATTTTGTCAAAGTAAAATGTGTCTATATATTGGAGCTTTTCTTCAGTACATATAACCATCATTTTTTGCGAGTCTATGATGTAATATCTACTGATGTCTGTATCATATGGTGACATTTTACTAGAATAAAGAAACAGCGTATCAACGCCACAACTTCTCTGCTCAGCGATACTTATGTTGAAACTTTGAGAAAGGGATGCATATTTTTCTTTAGCCCATAATTTTCTTTTTTCCTCGGCCAGTTTTTGAAGCGCAATAGTGTTGTCATAATTGATATTTAAGTAGGCAACTTTTTCTTTATTAACATAAAACTCCGTTCTCTGACCGATATACTCAAATTTATATTGGATTATAGTAGCAGAATCTTGTGGAATAACTATGTCGCTTTTTGATAGCATTTCAATAGGTTTACTTCAAGAGATACCGGTATATATAAGGAAATATGGGCTCTTGACAGCTATGGTCTTTTTGGGTAATTTTTGGAAATCTCCTATAGCGGTCCCGGTACCAATAGAAGAAACACGAAAAGTATACAAAGCCATGCAACTTCGTTCGGTACTGTCAGAATATTGAATGTCTTGTAAATAAAACTCTAAATACTTTTTCCCATGTTTATCCAAGGGATACTGGAAACTCTTTCCCTTTTCCAATTGAGGCCATGTAGATTGTGCATAGCTCAAACTAATCATTAGGCTACAGATCAATAATAAAAATAACTTTTTCATATCATGATGTTCTTTTCATTTGTCTGTATTATATTTCCTTTTTACGTTGGCAAGCGATGATCCGGTTTTACGTCATGGATGGGGACGAGAGGGCTATTTCGCCATCAATTGGCGCTGGACGCTGCCAATAGTGGCACAATGTATAATAGGCATATCTCCTGCTGAATGTTGACGCGGCAAGAAACGGCCTTTGGTAACGGCAGAGAGCATTTTCTCTACAAACGGCTCCAGATTGATCAAATCCACATGCATATCGCTATGTGTGAGATTGTAGAGTTCGTCTGCCGCTGAACGGGAAATTTGTGCCACACCGCTCATATCCAACAAGTATTCGTTGGACGGTTCTAACGATGCTGCTAAACGCTCAATCATCTGACGCGTATGTAATTCAGCGCCATATTGCTCTTGCATATTGATAATCTGCTTCATACTAACTCATATAATTATAAAGGTTAAACCCATCTGGCACTTCTGCGGGAATACGAACCATGATCATTGTGCCTTTAAAATCAATTTCCGGTGGCAGGGCAAGAATAGCACGTTTGTTCGGTACTTGCAACATCAGCGCATTGCCGGAGAGTACGGCAAACTCGCCATGCAAACCTTCTGCCACCATTTTAATGTTCGAAGAAATACCATAGCCGCGATTCTCCGTATCCGGCAAGTTCTTTACCGAATAGCCGTTTTGTGCGAGATTAAGAGCCTCGGCATCGCTATCGCCCAATTTATCAAGATGTTTCTGTGCAGCCACGTAACTACCGTAAATTGTAATGCCAAAATCCGCGATGAGGATTTCTATCGTCTTGGCAGCCTTGTTGTACATGAGATACGCGTATCCTTTGTCTGCTTGCGCGTGCTGCTGAATGTTGCAAATCAACTCGTCAAGCAGGTATGTTAGTGGCATATTGAGCGATTTTAGAATGTCCGGACAATATGGCGTGAGGTGTTCTTTCAATTGAGCTATTACTTGCGCAGTTGAGTCATCGTCCAAGGCAAAAGGAATGACCATCGCGGATAATTGACCATGAAAAATAGAAGTCATAGCCTGTAGGAAAGGATACCCAGCTCCTGTTCGATCGCTCTTGGTGACACGATCAAAGAACGTCGATAAGGTGCTTTCCAAAGAGAATATGTCCGTACTATTTGTCATGATTTTTTTCAATTTCCGCTGCAAAATTACAACTTTTTTCTGATATATGCAAATAAATCAGAATATTTCTACGATTTGGCGGGGGAAGCGCTTGGTGATCTGGTTGCGCTTGAGCGGTTTTACGCCTTGGGTTTCCAGCGAGGTGACGCGTTGGCCGGCCTTGAAGTGGATCGGTATGACGCGATCCTTGGTGCCGGTAATGGTGGCATCGGTACGAAGGTTTTTCTCCAAGATGTAGATCTGTCCGTTGCGGCGCTGGTAGGTGGTCTGCAGCGTGCAGTCCAGATGACCTTTGCGTAGTCGGAATTTTTCATATTGTGACTCCGACATATTGAGTAGGTTGAGCAGCAACAGTTCTTGTCCCTTCAGTCGCTTTCCGAAGGGTATATTGACATCCATAGTCAGGTGCTCCGACAGACGTATCAGGGCGTAGGTCTTGGGATTAACCACGTAGTTGCGCGTAATGCTCCACTTGAAGATACCCAAGTAGTTCTTGCCCTCGGTATGGCTGAGTATCAGTTCGTTGGCACTCTCGCTGACCACTTTCCAATGGCGGTAGTCGTGCATGGTCTGCTCCAGGTCGTAGTGGGCGTCGCCTATCTGGAAGAGCATGCTATGAACGGC
>DFGU01000014.1:0-10452 GCA_002371785.1 Bacteroidales bacterium UBA3742 | reverse complement strand
ATGTTGGCGCGTTGGCGTATCTCGGGCTTGAAGAAGCGTTTGCAGTGCTCGGCATGCAGCTGTACGGAGTCGGAGCCTTTCTTAGAGGCCTCGGGGATAGTCACTATCGAGGCGATCATCTGCTCCATGCCCCAGGCGCTGTTCTGCGAGGTCATGCGGGCTTCGGAAACGACGTGGTAGCGGGTGCATTGTTCCGGCCACTCGCTGGCCAACTGGTTGTTGACCTTGAGCAGCAGTTGGGCTATCTCGCGGTGCTTGCTACGGATCTTTTTATGCTTGGCCGAGACGGTGGTCTCATCCAGCGCGATGGGACGCTCATGGATGGTGATCGTCAGTGTATCGCCGTGCAGGCGGCTGAGTGGCAGGGTCTTGCGTTCGTAGCCCACGAAACTGACCATCACCAGTCCCGACTCGGGCAGATTGGCCTCAAAACTGAAGATACCTCGGTCGTTGGTAGCCGTACCCAGGATGACGCTATCCAGCGGAAAGACCGTAGCATAGCCTACGGGCTGACCGGCACCGTCGACGACGCGACCGTAGTAGGTGGTGGCAGCCATAGTGAGGGCGATGCAGATGAGGCAGAGTAGGGTATGTAGGCGTTTCATAAGCATGTCAATAATGTACACTTGGTGAATAGAAATAGTCGGTCAACCACTGTGGCAGCCGCTTGCGCGTGCTGTCCGGCTGGTGAACGACGGCAGGCGGAGGCAGTTGGTCTTCGCCCAGAGCATGTCGTACGCGGTCACGTCCGGCGCCCAGGCGTACGCCCAGCGATAGTTGGGTCTGCCAGTTCCAGTTGCTCATCGTGATCGACTTGTTCAGGTTGCCGTCGCTCTTGGAGGTGAAGCGAATATTATTTGCCGTGGCAAATAGGCTCATATGGGCCCATGGGCAGATCTCCCAACTGACGGCGGCGCGCAGGTTGCCCGTCACGTGTACGGGGTACTGCGGCTGGATATCGTATTGGGGTTCGCCGGGCAGCACGATGGAGTCGGGCACGGTGAGCGTGACCTGGTCGATCGAGTAGCAGACGAGTTTGAGGTGCGCATCCAGGTGGAGCAACACCTTGCCACGGTTGGGTGTGTAGTTGATGCCATACCCCAGACCGAGTGCTACCTGGTGGGTACGCAGGTGGGTGACGTCGCTCATGAGCATGGTTACCATAGGTTTGCCTTCAATCTTGATAGAGTCGTGAATCGACAAGTCGCTGGCCATATACGAAAGCGAGAGCAACAACGAACCGGCTGTGCGGCGCTGGACATACGACTGACTGATCGCGGCGCGATGCGAGTAATGGGCGGCATTGAGGGCATACCATAGACTGAGGTTGGTATTCGAGATACGAATTAGTCCTTGATCAAACGGAGCCGCAGGACTATTCGCCCAATCCGGCAGTACGATCATACCACGTATGTTGGCGCTCTTCTGGTGAAGGAAGTCCAGTCCGAAACGCTTGCTGCCTAACGAGAAACTCAATTTCTGGGAGTAGGCATGCAGCGCGTCCCAACTGTAGCCGAAACCCAGCGAACGGTAGGCCAGACGAAAACCCAGGTCCACGCTCGACGAGGTGCGTGAGAGCAACTGTACCCGGCCTATTGTCGGTGACAAAACGGCAGTTAGGTTGGAGTTGATGCCCACCATACCCGTAGTGAAAGCGGCTTGCCAGCAGTGTTCGGGTAGGGTAATGTAGTTGGTGTCGATACCGTGCATGAGGTGGCGGTCGATGCGCTCGCCGGCACGGTAGAGAAAGCGGAGCGCCTCGCTCGGCTCCCGTTCGGCGCGAGCGTTCTTCGCGGCCACAGCCGGAAGAGCCGTACATAGTAGCAATGATAGTATGTATATCGCGCGTCGCATTCAAATAATTTGCCTATATACTAATAAAACAACGCCCCTGTGCGTTGTTTTATTACTAAGGAGGAATGACGGAGCGCTTCCAACTTGCCTTGCGCAAGTTCTGTTAGCGCAGTCCATTCCGACGTGGAGTATAGCGGACTCGAAAATTGCGCTCTGTCGCAATAATCGTGCCCTTGCGGCTAAGAACCGCGCGGGAGAGCCGCTTTACTGCACTTTTGTGGAGTATAGCGGACTCGAACCGCTCACCTCAACACTGCCAGTGTTGCGCTCTAGCCAGATGAGCTAATACCCCTTTGTCGCAACTCGTTTGCGACGAAGAAATGCGCTACACGCATTTAGGTCGCCACGGTTGCTCCTCTTCCCAAAAATTAAAATTTTCGGGAGCCCTACTCATCTTAATCTCGGATTTCGGGTGCAAAGGTACTGCTTTTTTTCGACATGTGCAAATAAAAAGCAGAAAAAATGAAATTTCGTGTATTCTTTTATATTAATCGGCAATGACACCAGCGTGTAATTGCTCAATAGGAAATACTAAATCCCAATTTTTACCCCATACCACATTGCCTTCTTCTATCGCAAATTGACGGAATTTGCGGGGATCCAAGTATTTATTATATTGCGGATGTGGATGACGACGAATGTAGTCGCCGATATCCACTCGGCGGCTTGTCTGGTCGCTGAACAACAAGTCCACCGACAAATTGCCGGCATCCGTTGCTCCTGTAATATACAATTTGCTCATAGTTATAATTTGGTTTTAATGGTTGTACTTTTTACCGCTTGCCTCATTACAAAGAACTTTACCCATTTGGCAATGATATTCTTACTGTACTTTTTGATAAATGCCTCAGCTACCTTCTGATCTTTTGAAGGAAGAGGATCCTCTCCTGCTTTCTCTCGAACCCGAATTTCTGCCAATTCGCCATTTTGCATAATAAGCTCAAATATGCTTTGACAGCCTTGGTGTGTCACATGTACATGAATAGGCTCGTGCTCATTCGAATAGAAGAAAAATATGAATCCGAAATATTCAAAAATTTTTGGCATTATTTTGAGGCTTTCTATTTTCGCTGCAAAATTACTACATTTTTTTGATATATGCAAATAAATTCGCAAAAAAATAGTGTATTATTATTTTTTGTTTGCGCATGGATGAGCGTACGGTCGTATGCGCGTGAAGGAACATGATGGCGATAAAGGCGGTTTATTTGCGATATGCGGGCATGGCGAAGAAAAATCGACAGGGTGTCGAAAAACAACCAAAAACACGAAAAATCGCAAAAAAATGCCCAAATATTTGCGTATGTCAAAAAAAAACCGTAAATTTGCAGCGATTTTTGGAATAAAACAGATAAACTACTATACACAATGGAAGAAAGCAAAGAATTTATGGATGCAACGTTGGATAACGACCGCATTATTCCTGTGAAGATAGACGAGGAGATGAAGTCCTCGTATATCGACTACTCGATGAGTGTGATTGTGAGTCGTGCGTTGCCGGATGTGCGCGACGGTTTCAAGCCTGTTCACCGCCGTGTGCTGTTTGGAATGAACGAACTGGGCAACACCTCCGACAAGCCGACCAAGAAATCGGCTCGTATCGTGGGTGAGGTAATGGGTAAGTTCCACCCGCATGGTGATAGCTCGATCTACGGTACGCTGGTACGTATGGCTCAGCCGTGGAATATGCGTTATTGCCTGGTGGACGGCCAGGGTAACTTCGGATCGGTGGACGGTGACGGTGCAGCCGCCATGCGTTATACCGAGGCACGTCTCTCGAAACTGGCCGAGGAAATGCTGCGTGATATCGACAAGGACACCGTGGATATGCAGCTCAACTTCGACGATACGCTCCGTGAGCCGGTCGTACTGCCGTGCCGCTTCCCGAACCTGCTGGTGAACGGCGCAAGCGGTATCGCCGTAGGTATGGCTACCAACATGCCGACCCATAACTTGGGTGAGGTGATCGACGGCTGCAAGGCCTATATCGACAATATCAAGGCCCGCATTGCTGACCCGACCGTAGAGGATATCACCGTAGAGCGCCTCATGGATTATATCAAGGCGCCGGACTTCCCGACGGGCGGTACCATCTACGGCTATCAGGGCGTAAAGGATGCCTATGAGACCGGTCGTGGCCGCGTGATCATCCGTTCGAATGCCGACATCGAGACTGAGGACAACGGTCGCGAGCACATCATTATCACGGAGTTGCCTTACGGCGTGGTAAAGGCTGACCTGGTTAAGGCCATCGCTGAGCTCGTTTCGGACAAGAAGATAGAAGGAATATCGGATATTTCCGACCAGTCGAAGCGCGACATTCGCATCGTCATCGAGGTGAAGCGCGACGCCAACGCACAGGTGGTGCTGAACAAGCTGTATAAGTTCACCGCCCTGCAGTCGAGCTTTGCTGTCAATAGCATCGCCTTGGTCAAGGGTCGTCCTATGCTGCTGAACCTCAAAGACCTGGTATATAACTTCATCGAGCACCGCATGGACGTCGTTACCCGCCGTACGCGCTTCGAACTGCGCAAGGCCGAGGAGCGTGCCCATATCTTAGAGGGCTTGATCATCGCCGTAGATAATATCGACGAGGTGGTTCGTATCATCCGTGCCAGCCGTACGCCGGCCGACGCGCAGACCAACCTGGAGAAGCGCTTCCAGCTGGATAACCTCCAGTCGAAGGCTATTGTGGATATGCGTCTGAGCGCCCTGACGGGTCTGCGTATCGATGAGTTGAAGAACGAGTACGAGGAGATTGAGCGCTTGATCGCCCACCTCAACGAGCTGCTCGCCAACGAGGTAATGCGTTACGAACTCATCGAGCAGGAGCTGCAAGAGGTGAAGGACAAATATGCCGACGAGCGCCGCACCCAGATCGTGAAGATGGCTACCGAGTTCAACCCGGAGGATATGTATGCCGACGACGACATGATCATCACCATCTCCCACCTGGGTTATATCAAGCGCACCCCGCTGAGCGAGTTCCGCCAGCAGAGTCGTGGCGGTATCGGTACCAAGGCCAGCGCATCGCGTGATAGCGACTTCATCGAGTATGTTCACCAGGCTTCGATGCACTCCACCATGATGCTCTTTACGGAGATGGGACGTCTCTATTGGATCAAGGTTTACGACCTGCCGGAGGGCAACCGCCAGTCGAAGGGCCGTGCTATCCAGAACGTGATCAACCTGCAGAAGGGCGACCGCGTATGCACCTTCATCAACGTCAAGGGCCTCAACGATCCGGAGTTTGTCAACAACCACTACCTCATCTTCGCTACCAAGAACGGATTGATGAAGAAGACCACGCTCGAGGCCTACAGCCGTCCGCGTGCCAACGGTATCATCGCGCTCGGTCTGCGTGAGGGCGACGAACTGATCGGCGTGACGCTCACCGATGGCGAGAGCCAGATGCTTATTGCCAGCTACAACGGTAAGGTGGTTCGTTTCCCGGAGAATACGGTACGTCCGATGGGTCGTGGCGCAAGCGGCGTGAAAGCAATAAAATTGGAAGAAGATGGCGAAGATCGTGCCATTGGCATGGTTTGTGTAGAGCCTAATTCAGACAAGAACATCTTGGTCATCTCGGAGAAGGGCTTCGGCAAGCGTACGCCGGTGGACGACGAGGAGGGCAACCCGATTTATCGTATCACCAACCGTGGCGGTAAGGGCGTCAAGACCATCGAGATCACCGACAAGACTGGTAAACTGATTGGTATCCAGGCTGTGACCGACGAGGACGACCTGATGCTCATGACCAAGTCCGGAACGGCCATCCGTATGGATGTATCCACGATCCGCGTCACCGGTCGCGCCGCACAAGGTGTGAAACTGATCGAACTGCAGAAGCGCAACGATATCCTGATGAGTGGATGTCTGGTGCCGAAAGTAGAGGAAGAAGAAGTTGCCGAGAATGCCGAACAGCAGGAGACGGCCGATAATGTAGAAACCAATAATGAAAACCAAGAGTAATATGAAACGTACACTTTTTGTAGCAGCCCTTGCGCTGATAAGCGTAGGTGCTTTCGCCCAAGCTGACAATGTTAAGCTGGCTAAGAAACTGACGTCCAAGAAGGATTTCGCCGGTGCTCGCGCCGCTATCCATCAGGCGCTCGAGAACGAGGAGACCAAAAACCAAGCCCTCACCTGGTATCAGGCCGGTGAGATCGGCTACCGCCAGTACAAGGCCGAGGCGGATAAGATCTACGAGGATCCGATGTATCAGGTGGACTACGCTACCGCCGGAGAGGCTGTATATGAGAGCTGCGAGTACTTCATCGTAGCCGACAGTCTGGCTATGGTTCCGACGCTCGACAAGAAAGGCCGCGAGGTGGTGGATCAGAAGACCCGCAAGAACATCCAACAGAAAATGCTGCAGTACTACCAGAACCGCGTCCTGGTGAACTATGGTGCCGCTATGCAGGGCAACAGCGACTGGCGTTCGGCCTACAAGGCATTCCGCATGCACACCCTGATCCCGAATCTGCCCATGATGCAGGAGCCTAAGCTGCAGCAGCAGATGCCGAAGGATACTGTTTATCAGGAGTATATGTACTATGCTGTCAACTTCGCTTACAGCGCTGAGATGTATCCCGAGATGATCGAGATGATCCAGGAAATGCTCCAGATCGAGAATGTCTATAAGGCAAACCAGATTACCAAGTGGCTCTACGAGGCATACCGTCTCACCAACGACTCCACCGGCATGGAGGCTACCCTCAAGCTGGGCGTTGAGCGCTACCCGGACGATATGTGGTTCTTGCAGAGCATGATCAACTACTACGTATTCTCCAACCAGCAGCAGAAGGCTATCAACTACCTGGACGAGGCTATCGAACGTGATCCTAACTCCACCCAGTACTATGTTGTAAAGGGCAACCTGCTGGAGAGCCAGAACCGCTACACCCAGGCACAGGAGATCTACGAGAAAGTGATCGAGATGGATCCCAACAACGCCCGTGCATATGCCGGCCTCGGATTTATCAAGTACAACCAGGCACAGATCTTCGACAACAGTATCAGCAGCAACCTGCGTGGTAAGGCCCTGGACGATGCTGAGAAGACGCGTAACGCCATGTACCACTCGGCTATCCCGTACTTTGAGAAGGCTGTTGATCTGGGTATCGACGACATCAATATGCTCACCTGCCTCCGTGGCCTCTACTATCGCTTCCGCAAGGAGCCCGGCATGATGGCTAAGTACGAGAAGCTGGCAAAGCGTATCAAGGAATTGCAAAATCAATAATATCGACCTGCTTTGGGACGAATTCTCGCCATAGACTATGGTCGTAAACGCACAGGACTAGCCGTTACGGACCCGCTCCGCATAACGGCTAGTCCGTTGCTTACTGTCGAGACCGCTCAGCTGGTCCCGTGGCTCCGCGACTACTTCGCCCGCGAACAGGTGGACGAGGTGGTCATAGGCCATCCTACGCAGCTGAACGGACAAGAATCTGAATCCATGAACTATATACGACCCTTCTTGGGCCTGTTCCGAAAGACTTTTCCCGATAAACCTATAACTATGTTCGACGAGCGCTTCACGTCGGTCTTGGCGCACAGGGCGATGATAGCCGGAGGAATGAAGAAAAAAGACCGTCAGAACAAAGCCGTGGTCGATCGCATCGCGGCATGCATTATTCTCGAGGACTACCTCGACAAATTGAAAATTGAAAGTTGAAAATTGAAAGTCGGTGGCTGACGCAGGTCTGACCTGGCTGATGGCTGACGGCAGAAAAATAACAATAATATGATTTTACCTATATATTTATACGGACAACCCGTGCTCCGCAAGGAGACCGAGGAGATAGAGAATACGCCGGAACTCAAGCAACTGATCGCCGACATGTTTGAGACACTTACCCAGGCCGAAGGCTGCGGACTGGCCGCACCCCAGGTGGGCAAACCCTGGCGACTGTTTGTGGTCGATGGCTCCGAACTGGCCGAGGACTATCCCGAGTGCAAGGACTTCAAGCGCGTCTTCATCAACCCCGAACTGCTGGAAGAGAGCGAGGAGACATGCACCTATAGCGAAGGCTGCCTGTCGCTACCCGGCATCAGCGAGAATGTGGTGCGTCCCGAACGCGTCGTGATGCGCTATCTCGACGAGAATTTCCAGGAGCACGAAGAGGAGTTCTCCGGCTTCTGCGCACGCATCGTGCAGCACGAGTACGACCATCTGGAGGGACATGTTTTCACTGATCGTATCTCGCCCATCCGCCGCACCTTTGTGCGCAACAAGCTCACCTCTATCGCTAAAGGCAAAGTAGGTGCCCGCTACAAATACAAACGGCAATAAACCAACGTCTAACGACTAACGACCAACGACTAACGACCAATCTATGGATCTGCTGACCATCCTCATCATAGCTGTCGGACTGGCGATGGACTGCTTGGCGGTCAGTATCGCCCAGGGCCTCGCCGTGAAGCCTTCGGAGCGTCCAAGACCCTTGCTCATGGCGCTGCTCTTCGGACTCTTCCAAGGCGGTATGCCGCTCATCGGCTACTTTGCCGGAAGCCTCTTTGCCGCTTTCTTCGACACCTATGCCCCGTGGATCGCACTCGCTCTGCTGGCCTTTATTGGTGGCAAGATGGTGTGGGAGTCGCTGCATGAGAAGCAGGAGACGGCTGCCGGATGGCAACTCAGTCGTCTGCTGATCCTGGCGGTCGCCACCTCCATCGATGCCCTCGCTACGGGCGTCATCTTTATTCCGGCACCGGAGATGCTATGGACGGGTATCGCGCTTATCGGATTGGTCAGCTTCCTGTTCTCCGTCGGAGGATACCATATCGGAAAAGATATGGGTAAACGATTCACGTTGAATGTAGAACTGCTGGGCGGTGTCATACTGATCGGCATCGGCCTCAAAATCTGGGCAGAAGGCTTCTTTGGATTGTAATGTTTGTAATTGGAAATAACACATTAGTCTCGCTGGACGTCCTGGAGAAGGAGTTTTGTTGCGACCTCGACACCTGCCGCGGATGCTGTTGTATCGAGGGCGACGCAGGCTGTCCGATCACCGATGACGAACTCACGCACCTGGAATCCGTCATGCCGCAACTCCTGCCTCAGATGACCAAAGAGGCACGCCACGTGGTGGAAACGCAGGGACTCTCTTACTTGGATCCTACCGGCGAACGGGTCCTCTCTATCGTCAACGACAAGGATTGTATTTTTGCCCGTACGGACCACCAAGGCTGGTGCTATTGCCTGATTGAGAAGATGGGATTTGAGAAACCCATCTCCTGCCATCTGTATCCCATACGACTATCTCGGGTGGGGGAGTATATCGGCGTAGAGTATCATCGATGGGACATCTGTCATTGTGCCCGAATCAGGGGTAAGAAACTCCATCTGCCTCTCTATCAGTTCCTTCGCGAACCCCTCATTCGCCGCTTCGGCCAGGAATGGTACGACGAACTATGCCTCACCGCCGATGAGTGGCACAAACAAATGAGCAAATAGGAAAATGAGAAAATGACGAAATGTGAAATTATAACCATAGGTGACGAACTGCTCATCGGCCAGGTCGTAGACACCAACTCCGCCTGGATGGCTCAGCAACTCAACGAGGTCGGTATTGAGCTCTACCAGATCACGTCCGTACACGACGACCGCCAACATATCATCGCGGCCCTTGACGAGGCGTTCTCTCGCGCCGATATCGTACTCACCACCGGCGGACTCGGTCCCACCAAGGACGATATCACCAAGCACGTCCTCTGCGACTACTTCCAAACCCACCTTATAGAAAACGCACACGTACGCGCGCATGTAGAATCGCTTTACCGGGATCGACCCGACATACTCAACCGCCTGACCGCCACCCAGTGGCTTGTGCCGGAATGCGCTGAGATACTGGAGAATAGGGTAGGAAGTGCCCCGCTCATGATCTTCCATCGCGGTCCGAAACTCCTGGCCTGCATGCCTGGCGTGCCCTACGAGATGAAGATCGCCATGACCGAGCAGATACTGCCGTATATCAGCCGTCAGTTATCAGCCATCAGCCATCAGACTATTATCCATCGCACGCTACAAGTAACTGGTATCGCGGAGTCCAGTTTGGCGATTCTTTTGGAGGATTTTGAGAACGCCATGCCTGCCGCGCTCCACTTGGCCTATCTGCCCAAGGACGGCATCATTCGGCTACGTCTCTCCTCCTACGGCGAACTCACCGAAGCGGAGATGCAGCAGTGGTTCGATCGCCTCCGTCAGTTGGTCTCCGACTACCTCATCGCTGATATCGACCAGCCCCTGGAGGTACTCCTCGGACAGCTGCTTCGTGATCGCCACCAGACTATCGCGACCGCCGAGTCCTGCACCGGAGGCCGTCTGGCTGCGCTGCTCAACAAGCATCCGGGCAGTTCCGCTTTCTACATGGGATCCGTCGTAGCTTACGACAATGCCGTTAAGCAGCAGGTGCTTGGTGTCCACCCCGAATCACTTGAAAAATACGGCGCAGTCAGCGAAGTCGTTGTGCGCGAAATGGCCGAAGGCGTTCGCGCGCTGATGCACACCGACTATGCCATCGCTACCAGCGGTATCGCCGGTCCGGATGGCGGCTCGGCCGAGAAACCCGTGGGCACCGTATGGATCGC
>DFGU01000001.1 GCA_002371785.1 Bacteroidales bacterium UBA3742 | reverse complement strand
GAAGACGTGCTGCTCAACGAGAAGAACCAGTTCGGCGGCGACTCGATCGTGAGCCTGACGGTGATGGTATATCCCAAGATGAAGCTGCAGACCGAGAAGACTATCTACGTAGGCGCTGAGGAGAACTGGCAGGGCTATGACCTGAGCCAGATGGCTATCGGCGATACGACGCTCACGGCCCAGTACCAGACTATCCACGGTTGCGACTCGATCTATATCCTGCGCCTGACCGTGCTGGAACGTCCGACCACCTACGGACAGGACACGCTGCACCTCTGCCAAGACGATAGCGCCGAGTATGCCGGCCGCGTATATGCGGAGAGCATGACCGACTCGATCCTGCTGGAGGAGAAAAATCGGCTGGGCGGCGACTCGATCCTGGTGCTGGAGGTAATAGCCCACGAGGTAATGCTCACCACCGAGGAGATGACCATCGAGGAGGGCGACAGCATTGTATGGCACGGCCAGGACCTGAGCCTGATGCCGGTGGGCGACACAACGCTGGTGGAGAACTATCAGACCGCGTTCGGTTGCGACTCGACCTACGTGCTCTATCTGACCGTGACGGAGAAACCCGTGATTGTGGATCCGCACGAAGGAGTGGAGGATGTACAAAGCGAGGAGTTGCCTTGCAAGAAGGTGCTGCGCGACGGACAACTGTATATCCGCCGTCAAGACGGCGTACTTTTTGACCTTACGGGACGGAAAGTGGAGTAAGGAGTGAACGAATGAACGAATTCGGGATATCGATATTTCGAGATATCGGGATTTTGAAAGAAAAGGTTAATAAAAGAGAGCGTTCCTTGCGGAGCGCTCTCTTTGTGTAAGCGGGATGGCTGACAGCTACTTCACTTCCGTACCGAGCATGTTGAACATGCGGCCGTCACGCAAGATGAGTACCTGACCATCGCGCAGCACTTTGGTAGTTTGCACTTGGTCGTCGGATACTTGCTCGATAGCCTCCGGTGTCTCGCCTGCATATACTTCAGGACCGAAACCGCCACGACCGTTTGCAAAACGTACGTAGTAACCACCGAAAGGCTCTATGTTGTCACCATACATGGCGTGGAACATGTCAAGCAGTTCTGCCTGATCCAAAGCAGAGAGGTCGAAAGAGGTCTCTGTGGTGAAGAAAGGTACACCACTGACGCAAACCATATAAACGCCCACCTCGGTCGGGTTCCAAGACAGCACATTCGTTTCTGTGTTCAACATGACATTCATACGTTTCTGTGTGGCGTCCGCCTTAGCCGTAGCACTCCAGTCGCCGAGGGTATAATCCATCGTGTAGGTAGCTGCCTGGTCGGCCGTGAGCACGGTCTCGATATTTTGCGTCGCATTGTTGGACTTCTCGTCGATGAAGGTTACGACGTTGGAAGCGGGCGTAAGCACGGTACCGTCTGCCAGATGGGTATTGTACTCACCAAACTGCGGCCATGCGTTGGGGTTCATCAGTTTCTTGGTCCAACGCTGGATACCATTGTCATCGGTGAAGCTGAACTGACCGGCGCTATAGTCCACGAGCGTATTGAGGAATGCTACGGACGGCGTGTTGTTCCAAGCGCGACCGAAGGAAACGACGGGGCACTCGCTCTTGAGTGTACATCCCTCGAAGACATACCCCTTATCTGTAGCCGGACCGTTATTCGCTGTCAAAGCGTCAGAACCGCCACCGTCTTTTTTACGTTTCTCCGCATACAGTAGGTTGTTCTTAAAATACACACTACCGTCGCCGCAGATGAAGTCCACCGTTCCGTGGATCTCGCAGTCCTCGAAGTACTTGACAGCACCTTGCAGGTTGCTGTAGTAGGTGTCCTGGTAGGACAGCAGCTTGACGTTCTTGCAAACGGTTTGGGTACCTTGATCCCAGAGGGCTACGGCGCGACCGTTGTCATTTTTGTAGTAGTCGAGCGCATTCTGGATGGTGAGATCCTGGAGGTAGGTGCCGCTGACGTTCTTGTTGATCTTGATGGTTGCGGTCTTGTCAATTGACTCGGTCTTGGCGTCCGGTGCGTTCTTGATAATTACACCATCCATCGACTGACCGATGATGGAGATATTGTTCTTGCTGATGGTGGTCAGCACGGTCTCGCCCAGGTCGTAGATGCCGTTGGGCAGGAAGATCTTATCGCCCGGCTGCGCCTGAACGATAGCCATTAGGAAGGAGGCTACATCGCCTGCGGGAACGATATAATAGCCCGTATTCTGGTCTTTCTCCAGGAAGTCGAGTACGTTGTAAACCACTACTTTGTGGATATACTGCTTAGCGGTCCAGTTGATGGTCAACCAGCCTCCGTTACCTGTATATTGTGCGGTCAGCTCGGTGCCGTCCGGGGTCTCGTTCTTTACAACGGGGTAGGTAGCCAATTCTTGCTCGCCGTCCATTACTTTCACATCACCGCTCTCCGAATACTTGCAGAGCGTCACAACGACTACGGCGTTGCCGGCTACCTGTACGTTGATCGAGCCGTCGGCGTTGAAATACCAGCCGTGCTGTGCGTCATGGAAGGCGCCGCCGCTGACCTCTACCGTCTCATGATCTTCAGGATAGAAGGTAGCGTTAGCAAAATCGTAGGTCTGTACTGAGCCTACTGTGACGCTCTCAATCGGCGTTACTTTGGCCTGGATGGTGGTGTTGCCTGTGATGGGGTCACCGATCTGGGCTTTCTTGCCGTTGGTGTAGAACCAGCCGCGGAATACATCGCCTTCGTCGATAGTAGGCAGTGTACTTACTTCCGGCAGCATACCAAGGGTGGCTCCCTCATAGGTCTCCTGACGAGCTATCTCCTGACCGTTCTGATCCTTGAAGATGATCTCGCAGGGCATGATATCCGTAGCCTCGGCAAAGAAATAGGGCACGTAGGTCTGTGAGCCGAACTCAAAGGTCAGCACGCCGGCATCGCCCAGATACATGTAGGTCACATTCTGAGCAAAACTACCTGCGGTCTCTCCGCACGCAGCAACTTTGTTGCTGATCGTCGCATAGTCCACACCGTCTTTCTTGATAGTGATGTCCGAGTTGCTAAACTGGCAACCGCCGATCGTGAACTTCACCATGCCGTCCACCGGCACCGTGATGGTACCGCCCTGTACGCCATGCTGGCCGCCGTTGTATGTCGGGCAATCAACGATAACACCCTCCGGCAGACCGGCTGCCGGTTCAATAACGGTGTACGGATTATCACGCAGTTCGATCTTAAAGTTCACAAACGTACGGGCTACGTCCTCTACGAACTGGATTTTCTGCAGCACCGTCTCGGTGTTCGCACCGCGGCAGAGGTAGATATTGTTCTGCTCGGCGGTGAGTTCGATGATTTGCGTTCCATACTCGGTCTGCTGACCCGTAGTAGCGTATTGGGTGGAACCTTTGGCCGGGGTCGCGCCGTCCCAGTTCCATACCTGGATGTCGGCAGCGTTGCTACCGCTACGGGGACCGAAACTCAGTTTCAGTTTACCGGGTACAGCCGCCTTGGTAAAGCAGCAATAGCCCGAGCTGTTGAGTTTGATACCCTTCAGGCCGTTGTTGGTGCCTGCGGCATCGTTGACCTTGTTGTTGAAGTACAGGCCGTTGTCCGGACTACTACTGGGTGCTCCCTCCGTGTAGTCCCATAGCAGGTCGTTGGGGCCTGCCATCATGGTGAGGCTCATGAGAGCCATCGCCAGAAAAGAAAAGACTTTCTTCATGATAATTAATGATTAATGATTAATGATTAATGAATAATGATTAATGAATATCTTTATTTTCCATTTTCAATTGTCCATTTTCCATTTACTTTCCGTCCCAGCGGATCGAACAATTCACCGCCTCGGCGGATGTATAGTTGTCCGTCGCGCAGGATTTTCTCTGCGCCCGTAGCCGTAGCGGGATAGCTGACAGCTGACGGCTGACGGCTGATAGCCAAAGTAGCGTTGAGGCTGTTCCAGCCCGTGGCGGCATCCCATGTACCGACGTTGGCCAGTCGCACGGCATAGCGCGGATCGCCGGCCAAGGTGGCGGCGGCATCGGGCAGGTGGAGATATAACCGGTAGTTGCCCTCCGGCAGGTCAGCGGGTAGGCTGAGCTGCTCCTGGATCAGGGTCTCTGCGCCGTTGGGCAACCAGCGACGCGGATCGGACGCGAGCGGCAGACGGAGGGTGGTGTCCGTGCTCTGGAGCACCAGGTAGGCGGTGCGGGGGTTGTAGAGCGGGGCGCAACCGGTGTTGCGTATCCGGAGTTGGATAGAGAGCGGCTGTCCGGCCGTAGCGGTCTCGGGCAGGGTGGCCTGCAGGAGTTGCAGGCGGTAGCCGAGGATACGTTCCATCTCCTGGTAGGTGCCGTTCTCTCGCCAGGTGTCGGTGACATCCTCTGCGTAGGTACTGCCGCAGAACGACCAGTGGTAGCGGCGCAGTTCGGCGATGGTGGTATCGCGTTGGGAGACGATGTCGGCCAGGGGATGTTCCTCTACGTTGGTCTCGCCGCCGTTGGGGACGTAGAGCGTCTCTTGGGCGATATAGGCGCGCAGCACAGGATCATCGTCGGGACCGTCACCGTTGCGTCCGTAGGTGCCGTCGTTACCCCAGGCATTGAGAAAGGCATCGTTGTGATGACCGATACGAGCGCGGGTGGTGGCGGTATAGGCCTGCGTAGCGTCGAGCGGCACTTCGTCGCCCAGGTACGAGAGCTTGATGAGCGGGTAGCGCACCAGCAGGAAACGGTCGGCAGGACAGGCCTGGAGCAGCGCCTGCAGCACGGCACGGCGGTTGGCATTCAGTTCCTGGGTCTCGTTGCCGAAATTGCTACTGTAGTACCACTCGCCCCACTCGCCCACGAAGCCGGCTTCCAGCACGTAGATGACGTCGCTGTTGGCCTGGAGGTAAGGCGTCAGTTGCTCTATATGACGTTGCACCCAACTGAGCGTGGCGTCGTTCTTGCTCTGCCAGTCGTAAGCGAAGCGCAGCACGCACTTAAAGCCATGCTGGCGCAACAGTTGCATATCCTCGTTGAAGCCCTGCAGGATCTGCTGTGAGAGGTCCTTGGTGCGGTAGTTCTTCAGATAGTACATGAGCACCACGAGCGTCTGGCTGCGGCGGTCGGCATTGTCAGGATCGTCGAGGTCGAAGTACCAGTCGGCATCGGGTTGCACGACGTGGTTCTTGGTGTCGGTGAGGGCCAGTTCGCCACCCAGTTCCTCGGTGAAACCCCGTTCGGGGTTGGGGAAGACCGAGAGGTCGTCCGGCGTGTAGGTGATGACACCGCCCTGAGCGCTCATCGCCCAGAGGGCGAAGAACGGAATTAAAAATTTAAAATTAAAAATTATAAATTTATCCGTTTTCATAATAAAAATTTATTTGTTTTCTTAATAGGTATCTACTTTTTGTCGGAGTGCCCGGAGGCACCTTTTCCCTTTCACTTTTCACCTTTCACCTTTCCCCATTTCTTGGGATTCAGTCGGGTACCATCGGGCAGACGCGGTTTGACGAGTATACGTACCCACTCGGGACGTCCTGCGGAGTGGTCCTGGGAATGGAACTCATAGCTATTCGGGCAGGGCTCACCTTTGGTGAGTCCGGTATGCCATCCCTGAGGATTGAGTAGGCCCGGTTCCCAGGTGGTGTAGGCCCAGACGGTCTCGCCCCAGCTGCGCCACGGACGTGCCAGCCACACCTGCGGATCTGCACTTTGTCGTCCGGCGGGTAGAATCAACAGTTCGTTGGGGTCTGCATTGCGTATATGGCAGCGGTAGAAGAGCATGCCACGTGCGGCAGACTGCTCCAGTTGCTTGCCGCCGCCGTCGCTTCCGCTCCGTCCGGCGGCTATATAGCAGCGGTCGTTGCTCTCGCCGTTGATATTAGCTACGATGGTGGCCCGATCGACGGCCAGGGTCATGGCGCCGAAGATAAAGTCCACAGCGCCGCAGAGCATGCCGCCCTCCCAGTAGATCGAGGCGCCTTGGTCGCCATACAACACGTCCTGACGTCCCACGGCGCGGCAGTTCTTCAGGTGCGCCCGACGGGCCTCCTCGGTAAAGGAGATAGCGGCTGCGCGTTCGCGATAGGCCTTCAGTTGCACCATCGTCGATCCCACGACCTTCGGCCGCTCGGGCATATGTTTCTTAGGCCGCTCCTTCTCGGTCCACTCCAGGTCCGACTGACTGATATCTACGAGCGAGTCCTGCGCCTCCATCGAGGAGACGTAGAGGTTGAACGAGTTCTCGAAGATTATATTCTCGGCATAGAAGTCGGGCGCTGTGACCAGCACCGAGGCATTCCAGCGACGCGTACGTCGTCCGCCGTAGTTGGGCGTCGGACCCATCGAGCGGTACTGGTAGCCGTGACCGTAGTACCACGTGATGCGTACGGCCTCGGGATCGGCATCCACACCGTGGTTGCGGAGCCCGATAGATGGGTGACGCGATGCATTGATAAGCCGTAGTCCGGGTACGTCGATGGTGAGCTCCTCTTGATAGGTGCCCGGCTCGATGCGAATGGTAGTAGTCTCGCCACGTGAGTCATAGACTTCGCGGGCTTGCTGCAAGGCATCTCCGATTTTCTGCCCGGGTGCTACGTGGAGCACGAGGGAGAGGATCATTATGAGTGAAGAATGAGTCATAAGTCGTTAGTCGTTGGTCGTTAGTCGTTAGATTTTGGTAGCGCGTCTACGGTCATCTCGCATCGGCGGCAATCGAAATGGAGGGTCAGCACCTTACCGGTGCGCAGGCGCAGGTAGCGCGGCTCCTTATCGGGCGGATAAGGATTGAGTTTGCGGCAGTGCCCGAGTTCGAAGAGCAGGCAATAGCGGCAAGTCATCAGATGATCGTATGTCGTCTCCATTCGTTCAGGGTGCTAATAGGTATAAAATAGGGTGCGCTCTCGATGCGTATCTCGCGGGCTATATAAGGTGTGTCGCCCAGTTTGGCCAACTGGGTGCGGATGGTCTCCACGGCTTTGTCGGCATTGCGGGCCGGTTCGTGCGGATAATTGAAAGTTGAAAGGTGAAAATTGAAAGGAGAACGGTAACTCAATTCAAAACCATCTTCTGTTTCGCGCAGCAGGATATCCACGGGTATGCGGCGCTCGGCGTGGAGCGATCGGGAGAACTCGACGTCCAGATTGCGGTATAATTTAGTCGAAAGTCGAAAGTCGAAAGTCGAAAGCGGCTTGTTTATCTTCACCAGGTTGCCATCTATACCATTGACCGAGAAACCTTCGCTGCCGATGGTCAGTCCGTCGCCGTTATGGAGCCTGATGCCCTCCTCCAACCGCACCCGCAGGGTATTGCCACGGGCTTCCAGTACCTCGCCGATATATTCACCCGTCGATTTGGGTGTATCCCAGTTAGCCATCGGACGGGTGCGGCCGTGCAGGAAATAGTCGGTGGCGCCGCGATGGAAAGTCTTCTCCGGATTCGGCGTGAAGGTATAGCTGATTGCTGAATGCTGAATGCTGAAAGCCTGCAACTTCTCCCGATAGTAGGCTACGACATTGGTGACGTAGTCGGCATCTTTGAGTCGTCCCTCGATCTTGAAGGTGGTGACGCCGGCGTCGATGAGTTCCTGGAGGTGGGCGGAGCGGTCCAGGTCCTGGAGCGAGAGTACGTAGCGCTGGTGGATAGGACGTCCCTCGGCGTCGAGTACCTCGTTCATAGATTCATCCAGCACGTCGTAGGCCATGCGGCAGAACTGAGCACAGGCGCCGCGGTTGGCGCTGCGTCCGGCCAGCACCTCGGATATATAGCATCGTCCGGAGTAGGAGACGCACAGGGCGCCGTGGACGAAAGCCTCCAGTTCGATATCGGGCACCGCCTCGTGGATGGCGCGTATCTCCTGGATGGAGAGTTCGCGGGCCAGCACGGCACGCCGGAAACCCATGTCGCGCAACCGGGCTACCTGCTCCGGGGTGCGGTTGTCGCACTGCGTGGAGGCATGGAGCCGGATCGGTGGCAGCGGAAAATCCAACAGGTGGAGGTCCTGGACGATCAGGGCATCCACACCTATCTTATATAACGCGTGCGCGAGCGCGACGGCCTCGGGATACTCGTCCTCACGCAGCAGGGTGTTGAGCGTGACGAGCACCTGAACGCCGTAGGTGTGGGCATAGCGAACCACCTCCGCCAGATCGTCCAGCGAGTTACCGGCTGCCTGCCGTGCTCCGAAGGCCGGAGGACCGATATAGATGGCATCGGCACCGGCCTGGATAGCCGCGCGGGCTACCTCTCGGTCTCGGGCCGGAGCGAGGAGGCTAAGCGGTACATCACGATGCCGGCCGTCACGGACACGTTCATCGAGTGCTTGGTGCCATATTGTGGTATCTCTATGCATTGATCACATTGATTGATAACTGCTTGTTGTACGCCGAAGACCTCGTGTCCTAAAACGACCGCGATGCGGTCGGGACCGGCTTCGCCTGTTAGACTCTCCACGGCTTCTTCCAGGGTGATGGAGTTGTGGGCTTGCTCTACGGCATAGACGGTGTAGCCTGCCTCGTGCAGGTCGTGTACGGCCTCGAGCGTGTCCTTGTAGTAGGACCAGGGAACGGTCTCTTCGGCCCCGAGGGCGGTCTTATGCAGTTCCTGGTTAGGCGGACAGCAGCATATGCCGCATAGCACGACGCGCTCCAGCCGCATAGCATCGGCGGTGCGGAACACGGCCCCTACGTTGTGCATGCTGCGTACGTTGTCGAGCACGACGGTGAAGGGCAGTTTCTCGGCATCGCGAAAGGCCTCTGGCGTGAGGCGGTGCATCTCGGGTATGGTCAGTTTCTCGTGCGTCATAGGCTGGATAGTTCAAAGGGTAGGTTGACGTGCAGTTCGTGGGCCCGGGTGTCGATGCTGAGGATAAAATCCTCGTGGATAGGCATCATGCGTCCGTCGTCGAGTGTGAGCAGGGTGTTGATGGTCTGCTCATCCACTTCGGCTACGGTGCCTAAGAGGCCGCTCTCCAGGTCGATGACGCGGTAGCCCACGAGGTCGCTCCAGGCGATCTGCTCCTCGGCCTCAGCCGTCAGGTCGGCCCGGCGCATAAAGGCGGGTGCCCCTACCAGTCGTGCCGCCTCGGGTTCGGACTCGATGCCGCTGAGCGTGAAGATCAGCGTGTCGGCACCTTTGCCGCGCCAGTCCATTACGCGGAAGGGCACGTAGAGCCGGTCGAGTTGCAAGAAGAGGAACTCAGGATCGGCCTGGTCCCAATAGTCGTTCTGCATCTGGCATTGTATCTCGCCGCGATGCCCGTGCGGGCGGCGCATGGTACCGATAGCTATGAGGTCTTGGGCTTGTATCATAGGGTAACGATTTTAGAGAGTGTGACATAGACCAGGTAGCCCTCGACGCTATACCCCATCTGCGAGAGTTGGGACATATAGTCCTGCACCTGGGTGCGGTGAGCAGGGCTCTGGTGCTGACCGAACTTATAGTCGATGACGACGGCCTTCTTATCGCGCAGCATGACGCGGTCGGGCCGGATGGTTCGTCCGGAGGCGGTCAGTATGGCGCGTTCGCTAAGGACTTGGTAGTCCGACGAGAACCAGTCGCGGTCGGCAATGAGTTGCATGAAGCGCTCCCACTCGGTGCGCATACGCTCCAGATCCTGCTCGCGTACGCGTCCGTCGCGCAGCATGTCGCGGAGGCGCGGTTCGGCATCCTCGGGTGTCCGGATGAGCGCCAGCCAGTCGTGCATAAGCGTACCGAAGTCCTGGAGCGACAGTTCGTCCTGGATGCCGCGCGTAGAGAGTTGCAGTCGGCTGCCGATAGGCGTGACATGATAGGCTGCGGGCAGGGTGGTGGCGGGCATGGCAAAGCGGTCGGCTTTGCGCGCTTCTGCCTTATAGGGTGCGGCTTCGCCGCGCTCGAAAACGAGGTCATGGTAGTCCGGGTCGTCCTGCAGCAGCAGATGGAGCAGCTGACCGATATCTTGTGGCGAGGGGCCTTTCTGCGTCTGCTTGACCACGCGTCCAAAGCCGTATAGCTCGCGTACGGGACGCGTGAAGGCTACGTAGCTGAGGTTGAGGTTGTCTATGTAGCAGTTACACAGCTCCTCGTAGTTTTCCTGCATGAAGAGGTGGTGTTCGCGTTTGGCAGAGAAGGTCTTACGGAAGCCGATAGGCACGTAGGGCAGCATGTCGAAGGGAGGCTGCGTGGCGCGGCACCATAGGATCTTGCCTGCGTCGCCGCGACCGGTGCTGATGTCCCAGCACATATAGGGCAGGATGACGATGTCAAACTCCAGTCCCTTCGACTTATGAATCGTCATGATGCGTATCGCATCCTCGGAGGGGGCGGAGTTGATATAGGCCGATTCGGCTTTCTGGTCCCAGTAGTCGAGGAAGGTACCTATCTCGGCGGTCTGCTGTTCGCTATAGGCGTAGATGAGGTCCTGGAAGGCCGTGAGATAGGCCGTAGCGCGTGGCCAAGTATGTAGCTCGAGCGACTGGATGAGTTGCTGCACCTGTTCGTAGAGCGGCAGCAGTTGGGCCTCACGGACAGCCTCCTCTTGCTCGGCCGTGAGATAGGGCTCGTCGCTGAGCATGAAGCGGGTGAGGGCGGTGGGGCTGTCGCTGTAGCGCTGCTGCGCGTATGCATGGCGCAGGCTGGTACGCGTGACGTCGTCCTCGGGATTGATGGTGAGTCGCAGCAGGTGAACCAGCACCTGTACGGCAGGGTGGGAACCTACGAGCAGACCTTGCTGCGACTCCACCTCGTAGCCGTTGCGAAGCAGCAGTTCGGCCATGCGTCCACCCTCCCGGCCGTTGCGCACGAGCATGGTCACTTGGCCCATGCGGTAGTGGCGTGCCTGGAGCGTAGGTAGCAGATCCAGCACGGCCTGGTCGGCCTGCGTGAGGAAGTGCTCCTTGTTCTCGGCCTCAAACCACTGCAAGCGGACGCGACCGGTGAGGTCCTGCCGCTTGGCCTGCTGATGGAGTGTGGCGTAGGCTTGACGAACGGCTTCGCCCAGTTCGGAGGGCATCAGTTTGTCTTGCTCAAACTGCTCGGCTACCCATGTGACGTAGCGCGCGAAAAGGTCGTTGTTAGTCTCGACGATGGTGCGGGCACTACGGTAGTTGGTGTCCATCGTGGGCTGCTCGCAGTCGGGAAACTCGTGCGGCAGGTTTTGCAACAGGTGCCAGTCCGAGTTGCGGAAGCGGTAGATACTCTGCTTCACGTCACCCACGATGAGGTTCCGGTATCCGTTGCTGTGCGACTCGGCAACCAGCGGACGGAAGTTCTGCCACTGCATGGCCGAGGTGTCCTGAAACTCATCGATCATATAGTGGTGGTAGCGCGTACCGATCTTCTCGTAGATAAAGGGCGAGTCAGCATCGTCGATGATGCGATACAATAGACTCTTGATCTGGTCGATCGGTAGGCGTTTCTGCTCGCGGTTGGTGCGCTGGATCTGTTCCCATACGTCGCTGAGCATACCGAGGGTGTTGAGGTTCTTAAGGATGGCATCGGCCGTCGCGCGTTCGCGCATATGGTCCCGGTCATCGGGGATGGCCTCCAGCGCCTGGCGGTAACGACGCAGCAGATCCTTGTCGGTCAAGAGGGGCCGCATGGCGTCGAGCAACTGTTGGAGCCGCTCGGTGAAGAGCGCGTTGCTGAACTCCTGGATCTTGTCGCGCGGACTCCATGACTCCTGGCGGGATATGTTGTCGAGGGCAAAATCCTGGATCCAGGTGCTGAGTTCTTCGGTGGTCTGGCGGTGGTTGAGCGCAAAGAAGATGTCGTCCACAGCCTGGCGTATGATTTCTTCCTGCTCGAGCGAGATGGTGAACTGAGCCGAGAGGCCCACCTCGCGGGCAAACGACTGCACCACCTGCTGGAAGAACGAGTCGATGGTCAGTACGGCAAAGCGGGTATAGTCCTGCAGCACGGCATGCAGGCCGCGTTGGGCACGCCCTTGCACCAGTTGCCTATCAATACGGAGCTCGGCCGTCAGCCGGTCGGTATAGGGCGACCGGTCGGGATCGATGCTGAGCAGGTGGAGTTCCTTCAGGATTCGCTCTTTCATCTCGGCCGTAGCCTTCTTGGTGAAGGTGACGGCGAGTATATGCCGATAGCGATCCGCCTGGTCCTGGCTAAGTAACAGGCGGATGTACTCGTAGGCGAGTGTGTATGTCTTTCCGCTGCCGGCTGATGCTTTGTAGAGCGAGATCATGGTATGCTGTACGGTTTGCTTATTGTGAGATAGTCAGTTTGCCGTTGGATTGGATGACGGGGTAACGTCGGAGCGCCTCGGTGGCGATGTGCTGGGTAGGCACGGCCAGTCCCCAACTCATGTCGTACTGTTCGCCGCAGATGGGGCATACGGCAAAGAAGCCGTCCATCTCCACGGGATGTTTGGGGTCGAGGCAATGCGGGCAGCACATGTCGAAGGCGTTGTACCGACAGCTGCCGTCGATATAGACGATCACGCCGGCGTAGCCTATCATGTCGGTGGCGGCCAGGGCCTGGGTGTAGTCGTGGTAGTGGTAGCCCTGCCGATCCACGGTGATGTAGTCGTAGGTGGCTTCGGGTACGAAATGCACAAACTGCCCCAACCGGGTGTTGATGGTCAGTCGCACGGGGTAGGTGGGCACCGCACTACGTATCGTCGTTCCCTCGCATGCGCATAAGAGCACCGTCAGCAAGACTGCTGTCAGCATGCGCCCCGCGATCCGTATGTCTAGTTGCCCGTGACGCCGCATATATGGATGTCGTAGATCAGGGTGGAATAGGGTGGAATGTAGCCCTGGGTACCTTCCGTACCCTCGTTGCCCACGGCGTTGTAGGTGTCGTTCTCGCTCACCTTATTTTCGTCGTAGCCCAAGGCGTAGGGGATGAAGATGCGGATGTCGCCGTTGTTGTGGATCAGGCAGCAACCCTCGGCAAAACCGGTGATGACCTGCGCGAGGTTGAAGGTGGCATGACCGCCCTCTACCTTGTTGCCGTTGATCAGACGCAGCGTGTAGTCGCACGTCACGTGGCTGGTCTTGTTAGGCCGCGCGTCGGAGGGCGTCGGGTCGGCGATGATCTTGTACTGCAGTCCGCTGGGGGTGACCCGGACGGAGGGATCGTTCTGTAGGTTTTGCTCCAGCCAGAGTTCGTTCTGCACTTTCCAGTCCATCCAGTTGTTCTCTTTGCATGCCGTCAGGGCGAGGCAGAGAGTGAGGTATAAGAGTATTCGTTTCATTGTCATAGTGTGATATACGGGTTAGTGCGAGATCCAGGCGCTGGGGTTCAGTATGTCGCGTCCTTTGTAGATCTGGAAGTAGAGTTCGGTCTTGTTGTCCTGCTCGGGGTCGGTGTAGATGGTACCGAGATTTTGCTTGGTCTCCACCTTGCTGCCGGCCTTGACGCTCAGTCGGCTCAGCCCGGCATAGACGGTACGGTAGTTACCGTGCTGGATGATCACGGCGTAGGTGTTGCCCATCATGAAGCAACTGGTCACCTCGCCTTTATACACGGCGCGAGCTTGTTCGCCGGCCGTGGTCTGGATATAGATACCCTTGTTGTCCACGATGACGCGTTCGTGTACGGGGTGCTTGTGCTTACCGAACTGACCGCTGATGTGCCCTTTCGCTACCGGCCACGGCAGACGACCTTTGTTCTTCTCAAAGTCACCCTGAACGAGTTGTTGTTCCTTGGTAATACCACCTTTCTGCTTCTGCTTCTCGGCCTCTTTGCGGATGATGTCAGCTATCTTTTGGTCCAGACGTGCTACCTCTTTCTGCTTCTTCTGCAGGGCGGCTCCCAGGTCTTTCTCCTTCTTCTTGAGTTGGCTCAGCATCTCCTGCTGACGACGTTCGTCGCGGGCCAGGTTGTCCTGCTCATGCTGCTGCGCGCGCATGCTGCTCTGCTTGTCGTTCAGGTTGGTACGCAGCTGGGTGTTCTTCTCCTTGAGCTTGGCCGAGGTCTGCATGATGCGGCGTGCCTGCTCCGACTTGGTCTCGGCAAAGCGCTCCAGGAACTGCACCCGCTTGATGAGCTGCTGGAAGTTTTCCGACGACAGGATATACAGCAGCGGCTGCTGTTGTAGCTGGGCATAGTGGCTCTCGCGTATCAACTGGGCATATTCGGCCTTCAGGCGCTCCAGCTCTTTCTGCAGCTGACCACGTTGCTTGGTGTTGGTGGCTATCTGCTGGTCCAGGGCATCGATCTCCTGACCGATGACCGTGATGAGTTGCTTCTGCGTCTTGATGTTTTGGTTCAGGAGCGTGAGCTTGTTCATCGTGGCCTTCTGGTCCTTCTTGGTCTGCTGGATCATCTTGTTTGTGTTGCTGATCTCCTTCTGCAGGTTGGCACGTTTTTTCTCCAGCGACTTCTTGGTGTCGGCCGCCTGCAGGCTTCCGGCCGACAGGAGTGCGGCTAATAGTATCAGTATGGTTCTTCTCATCATTTCAGTAGGTTGCGTATGTCTTTTTTCGTATATCGCTTCAGGTCGGCACGTTGTAACGTGAGCGCCTTATTCAGCGTGGGGGTGGTATAGGTCATCTCCAGCGAGGCGCTGCCCTGTTTGGCTGTGTAGGTCAGTACGCCGTTCTTGGCCGTAGCGGGCGTCTTGCCGCTGGCTACGCTGCGCAGGTCGGCATAGGTCACAAACGGACGCACCACGGCATTGATCTCGGCATACGTGGCGCGGTAGTACTCCTTGTCATTGCGATTGATCACTGTCACGTCGTGCGGCGTGGCCTCGATGCGGAAGACCTCGATGCCGAAGACGGGCGTGATCGAGATTACAACCAGCGAGTCCCATACGGCTTGCGTCGAGCAGGCCGAGGTGTACGACTTGCCGCCCAGTGTCACCTTGGCCTTGGCGCCCCGCATCGTGCAGGTGGTCCAGTCGCGCTTCTCGGTGGGCGTCGTGGTGGTCGGTTCGCTCATGGCGACTTGTGCACCGGTGATCTGACTCATCATGCTGCTGAGCTGGTTCAGCTGTTGCTGCATGGTGCCAAGCTGCTGATTCATGCTGTCCAGCCGCTGACTCATCTGGGTCTGCTGCTGTTCCATGAGGGCCAACTGCTTGGTCGTCGAGCAGCTACTCAGGGCCATCAGTACGGCCAGTAGGATATATTGATGTCGTCTCATTTGTAGATCGTTTTATAGTGTTTCATAATTTCGTCTTTCAGGTCCGACGCCGGGTTGACCATCTGCATGGCTTTGCGGATATAGTAGCGTGCCATCTCGTGCTCACCTTTTAGGTGGAGAATCCAGGCATAGGTGTCCACGTAGTTGACATTCTCGTCGTCCAGCTTCATGGCCCGCAGCACCAGCGTCTCGGCGTAGTCCAGGTCGGTTTTCTGCGTGGCCAAGGCCCAGGCGTAGTTGTTAAGTATGTGGTCGTTCATCGGGTTGAGCAGCAGGTAGCGCTCGTAGAGCGGACGGAGCTTCTTGAGCGGCGCCTTCTTCTCGTTCAGGATGTCAATGAGCATCCCCAGTACGACGTCTTCGTCCGGATTGATGGCCAGGTGGTCCTCCAGCGCTTTCTGGGCCTGCTTGTCTTTCTTCAGGTAGCGATAGATGCGGTAGCGCATCGTGGCGCAACGGGCATCGGCTCCTTGTATCTCCTCGATATGATCCAGGGCGTCCAGGGTGTTGGTCCAGTCCTCTAGCTGTACATATACCGTCGCCAAGGTCTCCCATAGCTCTGCGTCCTTTGGACTGGCTTCGGCAGCGGTCTTCAGTATGTCGCGCTTGGTCTCCAGCGACCGAGTGTTCTCCACCTCCGCAGAGAAGTGCT
>DFGU01000070.1 GCA_002371785.1 Bacteroidales bacterium UBA3742 | reverse complement strand
ATCAGGCGCTTCCTGGCATATCATCGACCAAGCCTGGATACCATTCTCGGCCATGCTGACGGCATAGTCGCGACTCAGGATTCCGCTGAGGAAGGTACGCATGTCCTCGTTGTCGTCTACGACGAGGATGCGACGCTGATTAGGCTGATTGGACGTAATCTCCAGCGGATGGGCCGGCTTCTCCGCAGCGGTATGCGCAATGGAGGTGTCGTCGACCACGATCTCCACGTCGCTGTCGAAGTGTTCGTTGCCGGTATGGAGCATGACGGTAAACGTGGTGCCATGCCCCACCTCACTCTCCACCTCGATATGACCATGATGAAGGTCCACAAGTTCCTTGACCAGGTTGAGGCCGATGCCCGTACCGCCCATATTGCCGGGGTTCAACTCATTGTTGGAGGAGAAACGCTCAAACAGGTAGTTACGTTTGTCCATCGGGATACCGATACCCTCGTCGCGTACGCTGAGCAGCAGGTAGCCGGGCTTTTCACTAACCGACACCTCGATGGTCTTGCCGGCCGACGTAAACTTAAAGGCATTGCTGAGCAGGTTATAGACAATCGTGTCGATACGTCCGCGATCGACCCAAACGGTCGGATCTTTGGCCGTGTAGGTCTGCAGCAGATTGATATGCTTGTCGGCCGCCTCTTTCTGGAAGTTTTTGCAGGTAGCGGCTACCAGGTCGGTCAGCATGGTCTTCTGCACCTTCAGACGCATCTTGCGGTTCTGTATCTTGCGGAAGTCGAGCAACTGGTTGACCATGCGTAGCATGCGTTGGCTATTGGAGCGCACGATTTCCAGTTGTCCGCGTACGCTGGGCGTGATGCGTTCGGTGTTGAGGATATTATCGACAGGACCGGTGATGAGCGTCAGCGGCGTACGGAGCTCGTGGCTGATATTGGTGAAGAAGCGCAGCTTGATGTCGGTCACCTGCTGCTCCACCAGCACTTTCTGACGCAGTCGCTGATATTCGGATATGACATATATCGTGATGGCAAGCACCAGTATGCCGGCCAGAACATAGAGCAGTATGGCCCACCAACTCATCCATGCAGGACGACGCACGATGATGCAGAGCGAGGTGCCGTTTTGCGATACGACGCCCTCGTGGTTGTTGGAATAGACGCGGAAGGTGTAGGTGCCGTGCTTAAGGTTGGAATAGGTGGTACGGCGCTGATGCGTAGCCGGCAACCAGTCGCGGTCGATGCCATCCATGCGGTAGGCATATAGTATCTTCTGTGCGCCGGAGTAGTCGAGCGCCGCATATTCGATGGTCAGGTCGGCGCCATGATCCAAGTAGATCGTATCGCCGTATAGTTCTTCCCCACCCGATAGACAGCGGGTGATACGCATGGGCGGGGTGTACTGACTGAAGCTCACCTGGCGGGTATCCAGTACGCAGTAGCCGCGCGAGTAGCCGAAGTAGATCTTACCATCGTCGGTCAGCAGGGGCTCTGCCTCGGTGAAATACGATCCGCGTGCCGAACTGAGCGCATCGTAATATCGCAGTTCCTTGTTGGAGATGGAGTACTGACGGATATCGTTCTCAGAGGTAAACCAGAGGTCGTCACCTACATTGACAAGCGAGAGTACGATATCGCAGTAGGTCTCTACGCGCTTCAGCCGTAGTTCAGAATCCTTGGGATCGAGCACCTCCAGTCCGCCACCGAACGTACCAACCCATATGTGGTCACGGGCATAGCAGAGGGCGCGTACGTCGTAGCCATCCACGCTGCATATACGGTAGTCGTTCAGGTCTATACGCACCAGGCCGGTGGTGGTGGCGCACCATAGGATATTGTCGTGCAGTAGCAGGTCGCGCACTTTCAGCTTGTTGCACAGGATACGCGGCGCCATAAACTGGCCGGTGGCCGGATCATGCTTGATGATATTCACACCACCGCCGTATGTGGCAACATATAGTGTACCGTCCTCGCCCTCAACAATATCATAGACGTCGGGATGGCTGGTACGGATCTTCTCACCCGTGGTATGGTTTTGCAGTCCGCGGCCCTTGTAGCCGTATAGCAAGCCGTAGCGGGTATCCAGTGCGCAATAGATGCGTTCGCTGTCCTTGACGATAGTCTGTATCTGGCCGTTGCGGAGTTGCACAAAGGCGCGCACCTCGGTAGTGGTATTGGTGTTGGGATCAGTTTGCGATTCGAAGAGGCTGTAGGGGCGCACCTCCATATTGATGCAGTCTATGCCACCATTAAAAGTGGAAATCCACATCTGGCCTTCGCGGTCCACATAGGCTGCATGGATGACGTTGCTCAGTTCTGTGAAGGGCGAGACGAGTCGGTCTTGTTCGGGGTCGTAGTACGACCATCCGCCTCCGTTGGGGTTGACCCACGTGCGACCAAGACTATCCTCCAGCAGCATGAAGTACTCGCGTTGCTGGCCGGCAAAACGGTGATCCACGTTGGCGGTCAACCGGCGCCATTCGCCGTTGCGGCAACGCATGATGCCGGGCTGGTCGTCCACCTGCCAGGAAATGCCGTGTCGGTCCACACGCATGACTTCGTTCTTCTGGGACATGCGCTGCTGCATGCCCGTAGGCAACTGGTCCTTGGTACGGGTCTCTATATGGCTGCGGCTGCGGTCGAGCATGTAGTAGTGCTCGTCGTAGGTCATCCACCATAGTTGCTCCTGCTCGTCCTCGTAGATCAGTTCTACGCGGTTGTTGACGCGTGCCTCATGGCCGTTGGTCATGGCCTTATAGACGCGGAAGTCATAGCCGTCGAAGCGGTTCAGACCGTTCCAGGTACCGAACCACATATAGCCCTGACGGTCCTGGAGAATATCCGTGACGGTATTCTGGCTCATGCCATCCTCTATCGAGTAATGGCTGATCGCATACTGTTCGTTGGCGCTGAGGCCAAGCGATAGCAGGAGCACAAGAAGCAGAAGCAGACGTCTCATGGGCGGTGGTTTTGGGGTTATGGGTTACGGGTTATGGGTTAGTGGGTAGCCAGTTGCACCATGTATTGTCCGTAGCGAGTCTTCATCTGCTGACCCATTTCGAGCAGTTGTTCGCTGGTGATCCAGCCGTTACGCCATGCGATCTCCTCGATGCAGCTGACGTAGAAGCCCTGACGATTCTGGATGGTAGCGATGAAGTTGCCGGCATCCAGCAGGCTGTCGCAGTTACCTGTATCCAGCCATGCAAAGCCGCGGCTGAAGAGCTTGACGCGCAGCGTGCCCTCTTCCAGATACATGCGGTTGAGGTCGGTGATCTCATACTCGCCACGTTTGCTGGGCTGCAGTATGGCGGCTTTCTCGCATACCGTGCGGTCGTAGAAATAGAGGCCGGGCACGGCGTAATTGCTCTTCGGATGCTCGGGTTTCTCCTCCAGGCTCTTGACGCGCAGCACGGTCTTCGACTCCTTGCCGTCGGGCGACAGGATGGCCGACTCTTTCTCAAACTCCACCACGCCGTAGGCACGCGGATCAGCCACCTCGTAGCCGAAGATGCAAGCACCGCCGCCATTCTCCACCTGCTGCACAGCATCGCGGAGCATGGTCTTGAAGTGCTGACCATAGAACATATTATCGCCCAGGATGAGGCAACCGGGTTCGCCACCGAGGAACTCACGTCCCAGCACAAAAGCCTGAGCCAGACCATTAGGTACCTCCTGTACTTTGTACTCCAGGCGCATGCCCAGGCGACTACCATCGCCCAGCAGTTCGCGGAACATCGGCAGATCGCGCGGCGTACTGATGATAAGCACTTCGCGAATACCGGCCAGCATGAGTGTAGAAAGCGGATAGTAGATCATCGGCTTGTCGTACACCGGCATGATTTGCTTACTGATAGCCTTGCTCAGCGGATAGAGGCGCGTGGCGCTTCCGCCTGCCAAAATAATACCTTTCATATATGCAGTTTTTAGATTTTTTCGTTATACGATATATTCAGCCTGCAAAGGTACGAAAAATTTTGCATATATGCAAAAAAAATATATATTATTTTAATCAAACATCAAAAGTTGCAAGTCGAAAGATGCATCAAACTTAATTATCTATACTGATTTATTTATCTGGGGTGAGGCGGATGGCGAAGCCGCCGCCGGAGGCCATAGGGATGCGGAGGGTGTCGGAGGAGCGGAGAGTGCGGGTCTCGATCAGATAGTCGTAGGGCGCAGTCTGCCAGTCGGCCTCAGGGCCATCGCGATAGATAGTGGCGGTATAGGTACAGTCGGCCCGGAGCATAGAGAGCGGGACGACGGCCTCACGAGAATCGTCGGCATTGATACCACCGACATACCAATCATCGGCACCACGCTGCTGGCGGGCGAAGATACAGAACTCGCCGATACGGCCATCGACGAGACGGGATTGCTCCCAGTCGCAGGGCACCTGCTCAATGAAGCGGAAAGCATCGGGATGCTTCATGTAGTTCTCGGGCAAGTCGCAGGCCATCTGGAGCGGGCTATAGAGGCACACCATGAGGCCGAGCTGGTTCATGAGCGTGCTATGGACGCGCGCACCGGGCATAGCGGGGTTCTCGAAAGAGAAGACACCGGGCGTGAAGTCCACCGGACCGGCCATGATACGCGTGAAGGGCAGAACGGTAACATGCGACGCGGGGTTGCCGCCATCCTGACTCCAAGCGTTCCACTCCTGGCCACGGACGCCCTCCTGGGTCATGAGGTTTGGGAAGGTGCGCTGCAGGCCGGTAGGCATGACGGGTTCGTGGTTGTCGATCATGATCTGGTAGTGTGCTGCCGTCTCGATGACGTGACGATAGTGGCGTACTCCGGACTGGGACTTATTGAGTTGGAGGCCATCGCGGGTGCGTATGATGGGCGAGACATAGCCGGTCTTAATGGCATGGATGCCATGCGCCTGATGGTAAGCATAGGCATCGGTGAGTTGGTCCTCATAGTCGGCTGCGTTGCCGCCGGTCTCGTTGTGGCCTACGATCTGCACGCCGAGGCTATCGGCTAAGTGGGCAAGGCGGTCCATATCCCAGTCGGGGTACGGTTCGGTGAAGCTAAAATGCTTCCATTCTTCCCATCCGAGGTTCCATCCTTCGGCGAGGACGGCCTGGATATTATGATCGTGAGCAAACTGGAGATAGCGGGACATATTGGCGGTAGTAGCGCCATGAATAGATCCCTGCTCCCAGGTCATGGACTTCATATGCATACCCCACCAGATACCGATAAACTTCATTGGACGGATCCATGAGGTATCTTCGAGGCGGCAAGGTTCGTTGAGATTGAGCATGATACGCGAAGCGGTGAGCGAAGGCAGGTCGCGGGTCAGGATGACGAAGCGCCAGGGGGAGCGGAAAGGCAGGGGCAGGTATGCTTTGTCGGGGAGAATATGCGCCGCCGTGTCCATCCAGGGCGTAAGATAGGTGCAGAGCATGCCATCGGACATATAGAAGTTCTGAGCCGGATAGTCGGTGAGGGCCGCCTCGTGGAGGAAGGCATAGGAGCCGTCGGTCATTTCGAGTGTGATGGGCGAGCACATGGTGTCAACTTTTTGGGAGAGCGGGGAGCGGGTCCAGATACCCTCATAGTACTCGGTGCGCCAGGGGATAGACCATGCGGCATGGTCTGCCATAAAACGGTAGGCAGTACACTCATCGGTGATAGTAATTTTGCTCGGCTCCTGCTCGGGGAAATCGTAGCAGAAAGCTACGCCATCGTCGAAGGCGCGGAAGAGGATATCCATATGCAGGCCGGACTCGTGAAAGAGGCGCACCTGGAGCTGGTTGTGGTTGTCCCGGATGATGCGCTCTTCGCCCCAAACGGTCTCCCACTCCTCGGAGACAGAAGAGGCGGATGTACCCAAGAGGCGGAAGCCACGGGAGAGGTCGAGACTATCGGTCAGGA
>DFGU01000072.1:20040-21386 GCA_002371785.1 Bacteroidales bacterium UBA3742 | reverse complement strand
AAGTACAAAGGGACAAAGTACAATGTACAAAGTCTCGTGATGTACAAAAACCGCTTGGGGTGTCGAGCCCCTGCGGAAACCCTCTACCAAATCAACGAGCGCATCTGCTCGTTGATTTGAGAGGAGGGACAACGGCGAGTTAAACGCGCATAGCGGGTTTCGGTCTCGCAAGTTTGTCCCGACGAACGGAAGTCCTCCAATGGTAGGAGAGCGGTCTCCAAAACCGTCAATGTGGGTTCGATTCCTGCCTTCCGTGCCAAAGAACAATCGAATTGTTTGAAATAGTTTGAAGGTTTGAGATAGTTTGAAATAGTTAACAACATCAAACGCGAAGCATCAAACAATATCAAACAACGGCAAACAAGAACGAAAGTTCGCTGTTACGTAAAATAGCTTCCAATTCGACTTTAGCGCATGCTGGAGCCGAATTGTGGTGCGCAAAAAGGTTAGTTACGAACTGACCAACGAAAAACAAAGAATAATATAATAAATCTACTGATATGAGTTTTGTAGAAAACGTCAAGGAGTCGTACAATGAATTGGTACACAAAGTAAGTTGGCCTACTCGCAACGAGTTGGCTCAGTCGGCAGTGATAGTATTGATTGCTTCCATTATACTGGCACTGATCGTATGGCTGATGGACACTTGCTTTGAGTCGATCATGAAGTTTGTTTACGGCCTGTTTTAATTTGTGATTTCAAATTTTAGATTTCAAATTTTAGATTAAAATGGCTGAGAACAATTACAAATGGTATGTACTTCGCGCAATCAGCGGCAAGGAGCACAAGGTAAAGGAGTATATCGAGAGTGCCTTGGTGACGAGTTCGCTGTTTCGTGAGTATGTGTCGCAGGTGCTGATCCCCACCGAGAAAGTGGTAGTGCTGAAGAATGGCAAGCGCACCATCAAGGAGCGCAACATGCTGCCGGGCTACGTGCTGGTGGAGTGCAACCTGACCGATGAGTGCTATCCGCTGCTGCGCAATATTCCGAATGTGCTCGGCTTTCTGAGCGACATGAAGAATTCGCGTATCGCGGCCCCTGTACCGCAAGCCGAGATCAACAAGATCATGGGCTCGGTAGAGTCGGCTGAGGTAGATCTGCAGGCAGAGGATATGTACCTGGTAGGTGAGCGCGTGAAGGTGGTAGATGGCCCCTTCAACGGATTCAGCGGTATGGTTCAAGAGGTACTGCAAGACAAGCACAAGCTCCGTGTGGATGTAACGATCTTTGATCGCCAAGTGCCGCTGGAGTTGAACTACAACCAGGTAGAGAAAGAGTAGGAGACCCCGTTACAGGTCGTTAGTCACTACTCGGTAGTTTCAAAATTTATTAACAGACCAAGGGT
>DFGU01000072.1:16275-19903 GCA_002371785.1 Bacteroidales bacterium UBA3742 | reverse complement strand
CCGTTTGAAGGTCAAAAACTATTAACAAACGTAAAACTATGGCTAAAGAAATTGCTGGTTTTATCAAGCTCCAAATCAAGGGTGGCGCTGCCAATCCTGCACCTCCGGTAGGCCCGGCTCTGGGTTCGAAGGGTGTGAACATCATGGAGTTTTGTAAACAATTTAACGCCAGAACTCAGGACAAGGCAGGTAAGGTATTGCCTGTTGTAATCACTGTTTATGCTGACAAATCGTTCGACTTCATCGTTAAGACTCCTCCTGTAGCTGTTCAGCTGCTTGAGGCTACCAAGACCAAGTCGGGAAGTGCAGAGCCTAACCGTTCGAAGGTAGCTACTATTACCGAGGAGCAGGCTCAGCAGATCGCCCAGGACAAGATGCCTGACCTCAACTGCTTTACCGTTGAGTCGGCGCTGAAGATGGTGAAGGGTACGGCTCGTAGCATGGGTATCATCGTTAAGTAAAACTAACTTCAATCAAATCAACAATTATGGCAAAACTGACAAAAAAACAGAAGCTTGCTGCTGAGAAGATTGAAGCTGGCAAGCTCTACACGATCGCTGAGGCAGCTGCTCTCGTTAAGGAGATCACTACCACCAAGTTTGATGCAAGTGTAGATATTGACGTACGTCTGGGTGTTGACCCTCGTAAGGCCAACCAGATGGTTCGTGGCGTGGTTGCACTCCCGAACGGTACAGGTAAAGTGGTTCGCGTTCTGGCCCTCTGTACTCCCGACCAGGAGGCAGCTGCCAAAGAGGCAGGTGCTGACTATGTAGGTCTGGACGAGTATATCGAGAAGATCAAAGGCGGCTGGACGGATATTGATGTGATCATCACCCAACCCCAAATCATGGGTAAGATCGGTGCGCTGGGTCGTGTACTCGGTCCGCGTGGCTTGATGCCTAACCCCAAGAGCGGTACTGTAACCATGGACGTTGCCAAGGCTGTAAAAGAGGTTAAGGGCGGTAAGATCGACTTCAAGGTTGACAAGTTCGGTATCGTTCACACTTCGATCGGTAAGGTAAGCTTCACTCCGGAGGCTATTGCTGAGAATGCAAATGCTTTCATCGAGACCATCAAGCACCTGAAACCGGCTGTATCGAAGGGTGAGTATATCAAGAGCGTTTATCTTTCCAGTACAATGAGTCAGGGTATCAAGATTGATACGAAAACGATTTAATGATTTAAACGAACAGACACAATTATGAAGAAGGAAGATAAAAACCTGGTCATTGAGGCCCTTGGCGCACAACTCGCTGAGTACTCGCACTTCTACCTGACCAATATCGAAGGTCTGGATGCACAGAAGACGAGCGACCTGCGTCGTGCATGCTTCAAGAAGGATATCAAACTCGTAGTAGCTAAGAACACCCTGCTCAAGAAGGCGCTGGAGAATCGCGGCATCGATGCTGAGATCTTCGACGCACTGAAGGGCAACACGGCGCTCATGCTCTGCAACACCGGAAACGTTCCTGCTAAGCTCATCAAGGAGCTGACCAAGGGCGACAAGACCGGCGAGGCTAAGCCCCAACTGAAAGCTGCTTACGTAGAAGAGACTATCTACATTGGCAAGCAAAACCTCGATTTCCTCTGCGCAATCAAGTCGAAGAACGAACTTATCGCAGATATCGTGGCTCTGCTGCAATCGCCTGCTAAGAATGTGGTATCCGCATTGCAAAGCGGCCAAAACACAATTCACGGTGTACTCGAGACCCTCGAGAAGCGTGGATAAAACTTTTTTAATTACTGAAAAATAATAAACAATTTAAATTTATAAAGTCATGGCAGATATTAAAGCTATTGCTGAAACCCTGGTTAACCTTACTGTTAAGGAAGTTAATGAACTCGCAACCGTTCTGAAAGAGGAGTACGGTATTGAGCCCGCTGCTGCAGCTGTTGCAGTTGCTGCTCCTGCTGCTGGTGCCGCTGAGGCTGCAGCTGAGGAGAAGACCTCGTTCGACGTTGTACTGAAGAGCGCCGGTGCTAACAAGCTCCAGGTCGTTAAGGCTGTGAAAGAGCAGACCGGTCTGGGCCTGAAAGAGGCTAAGGATATCGTAGACGCAGCTCCTTCGAACGTGAAGGAAGGCGTTGACAAGGCTACTGCTGAGGCCCTGAAGAAGGCCCTCGAAGATGCAGGTGCTGAGGTAGAGCTCAAGTAATAACCTACCACATGGTGGTAATAGGTTTAGATCCCCATTCCGGGGGTCTAAACCTTTTTCGCTGAAATAAGGGTAATAGTAAAGATAACTGAAAATTTGGTAATAAACAAGCGGTTTTAGTTAATAAAGATTAAATTACAAAACCATCGATTTAGCTCTAAATTATTCATTACCAACAGAATATCACTGTTATTTTAAAAAACCATACTACAAATTTATGGCAACAAACAATCAATCACAAAGAGTCAACTTCTCTTCTATTCAGAAGCAGATGCCTTATCGTGACTTTTTGGAGATTCAGTTGAAGTCGTTCCACGATTTCTTCCAGCTGGACAGTACGCCGGAACAGCGTCGTGGCGAGGGCTTGTACAAGGTGTTTATGGAGAACTTCCCCATCACCGACACCCGCAACAGCTTCAACCTGGAATTTCTGGACTATTATGTAGATCATCCGCGTTACTCCATCGAGGAGTGCATCAAGCGTGGTCTGACCTATTGTGTGCCCCTGAAGGCTAAACTCAAGTTGTCGTGCTCGGATCCGGATCATGAGGATTTTGATACCGTTATCCAGGACGTCTTCTTGGGTACCATCCCCTACATGACGCCGAAGGGTACGTTTGTGATCAACGGCGCTGAGCGCGTGGTCGTTAGTCAGTTGCACCGTTCGCCGGGTGTGTTCTTCGGCACGTCGGTACACAGTAACGGAACGAAGCTCTACTCGGCCCGTATCATTCCTTTCCGTGGCTCGTGGATTGAGTTCGCAACGGATATCAACAAGGTGATGTACGCTTACATCGATCGTAAGAAGAAATTGCCTGTGACCACCCTGTTGCGTGCTATCGGTTTTGAGTCGGATAAGGATATCCTGGACTGCTTCGACCTGGCCGAAGAGGTACGCTGTACCAAGGCTGAACTGGAGCAGTATGTAGGTCGCCGTCTGGCCGGTAACGTACTGAAAGCATGGTCGGAGGACTTCGTAGATGAGGACACCGGTGAGGTAGTTACCATCGAGCGTAACGAGGTCATCCTGGAGCGCGAGCAGGAACTGACGCCCGAGGCTATTGAGCGTATCCTGGAGTCGGGCACCAAGACCATTCTGCTCCACAAGGAGGAGGCTCGCGAGAGCGACTTCTCGATCATCTTCAACACCCTGCAGAAGGACCCCTCTCACTCGGAGAAGGAGGCTGTGCTCTATATCTATCGCCAGCTGCGTAACGCAGAGCCGGCTGATGATGCAACAGCACGCGAGATGATCCAGAACCTGTTCTTTAGCCAGAAGCGTTACGACCTGGGCGAGGTAGGCCGCTATCGTATCAACCGCAAGCTCAACATGTCGATTCCGGACGATGTACACGTACTGACCCAGCAGGACATGATCGAGATCATCAAGTATCTCGTGGAGCTCATCAACTCCAACGCTGATGTGGATGATATCGACCACTTGTCGAACCGTCGTGTCCGCACCGTGGGCG
>DFGU01000072.1:13872-16166 GCA_002371785.1 Bacteroidales bacterium UBA3742 | reverse complement strand
CGTGAGCGCATGAACGTGCGTGACAACGAGGTATTTACCCCGACCGACCTGATCAACGCCAAGTCCGTTTCGGCGATCATCAACTCCTACTTCGGAACGAACGCGCTGAGCCAGTTCATGGACCAGCAAAACCCGCTCGCCGAGATCACCCACAAGCGCCGTGTATCGGCTCTTGGTCCTGGCGGTCTGAGTCGTGATCGTGCCGGATTCGAGGTACGTGACGTACACTATACCCACTACGGCCGTCTCTGTCCTATCGAGACGCCGGAAGGTCCGAACATCGGTCTGATCTCGTCGCTCTGTATCTATGCTAAGATCAACGACCTCGGCTTTATCGAGACCCCGTATCGTCAGGCTAAGGACGGCAAGGTGGATCTGGACAACGACCATATCGTATTCCTCACCGCTGAGGACGAGGAGAACATGGTGGTAGCACAGGGTAACGCACCGCTCCGCGAGGACGGTTCGTTCATTCGTACCAAGGTGAAATCGCGTTACGGCGCCGACTTCCCCGTGGTAGCGCCGAGTGAGGTTAACCTCATGGACGTGGCTCCGTGCCAGATCGCTTCCGTGGCTGCTGCACTGATTCCGTTCCTGGAGCACGATGATGCTCACCGTGCGTTGATGGGATCGAACATGATGCGCCAGGCAGTACCTCTGCTGACCTCCGAGGCACCTATCGTAGGTACCGGTATCGAGGAGCAACTTGTCAAGGACAGCCGTACTCAGATCGAGGCCGAGGGCGATGGTGTAGTGACCTACGTGGACGCTGACATCATCCGCATCTGCTACGAGCGTTCGGAGGAAGAGGAGTTCATCTCCTTCGAGCCGGCTGAGAAAGAGTATAAGATGCCGAAATTTGAGAAGACCAACCAGAATACGACCATTGACCTCCATCCGATCGTTCGCAAGGGCGACCGCGTAGTGAAAGGTCAGCTGCTCACCGAGGGTTATGCTACCCAGGGTGGTGAGTTGGCACTCGGTAAGAACCTGAAGGTGGCCTATATTCCTTGGAAGGGTTACAACTACGAGGATGCTATCGTGCTCAGCGAGCGCATCGTTCGTGAGGATATGTTTACCTCGGTTCACGTCGTAGAGCAACTGCTCGAGGTACGTGAGACCAAGCGCGGTATGGAGGAGTTCACGGCCGATATCCCGAATGTCTCGGAAGAGGCTACCAAGGATCTGGACGAGAACGGTATCATCCGTATCGGTGCCCACATCCTGCCGGGTGACATCATGATCGGTAAGACCACGCCGAAGGGCGAGACTGATCCCAGCCCGGAGGAGAAGCTGCTGAAGGCCATCTTCGGCGACAAGGCAGGCGACGTGAAGGATGCTTCGCTCAAGGCCAGCCCGTCGTTGGACGGCGTGATCATCGACAAGCGTCTGTATCAGCGTACGTCGAAGGACCGCAAGCAGAAGATGGAGGACAAGCTGAAGATGCAGGAGATGGATGCCGCTTATCAAAAGAAGATCGACGAGTTGCGCGAGCTGCTCATCGACAAGCTCTATACCCTGCTCAACGGCCGTCAGGCACAGAAAGTGGTGGACATTGTAGGTACCGTACTCATCGAGAAGGGTCAGCACTTCAGCAAGGAGCGTCTGCATAATATCGACTTCCAGACCGTTATGCTCGATGGCTGGACGGCTGATGAGCACAAGAATGACCTGGTTCGTCGCTGCGTGATGAACTTCCTGGAGAAGCACAAAGAGATGGATGCCAAGCTCAAACGTGAGAAATTCAACCTCACCATCGGTGATGAGCTGCCTAACGGTATTGTCAAGATGGCCAAGGTCTATATCGGCAAGCGTCGTAAGATCCGCGTGGGCGATAAGATGGCCGGTCGTCACGGTAACAAGGGTATCGTCAGCAAGATCGTGCGCGTAGAGGATATGCCGTTCTTGGCCGACGGAACGCCGGTGGATATCGTACTGAACCCGATGGGTGTGCCTTCGCGTATGAACATCGGTCAGATCTTCGAGGCTGTGCTCGGTTGGGCCGGTCAGGAACTGGGTGTCAAGTTTGCTACCCCGATCTTCGACGGCTGCTCGCTGGAGCAACTCGACGAATGGACCGACAAGGCCGGTCTGCCGCGTGCCGGTAAGACTCAGCTCTATGATGGCGAGTCGGGCGAACCGTTCGACCAGATGGCTACCGTAGGTGTGACCTACTTCATGAAGCTTGGTCACATGGTGGATGATAAGATGCACGCCCGTTCGATCGGTCCGTACAGCCTCATCACCCAGCAGCCGCTCGGCGGTAAGGCACAGTTCGGTGGACAGCGTTTCGG
>DFGU01000072.1:12707-13746 GCA_002371785.1 Bacteroidales bacterium UBA3742 | reverse complement strand
CCGTCAAGTCCGACGACGTCACCGGTCGTGCTCGTACCTACGAGGCAATCGTTAAGGGAGAGCCGTTCCCGACTCCGGGTCTGCCCGAGTCGCTCAACGTGCTGCTGCACGAGCTCCAAGGTCTGGCTCTACGTATTAATATGGAATAACAATCATCTCAACACTCAAACATTATGGCTTTTAAACAAGAGAATAAGAAAACGGGTTTCACCAAGATCTCTATCGGTCTTGCTTCACCTGACGAAATCATGCAGTTGTCGAGTGGTGAGGTGCTGAAACCGGAAACCATCAACTATCGTACCTACAAGCCCGAACGTGACGGTCTGTTCTGCGAGCGCATCTTCGGTCCGACCAAGGACTATGAGTGCCACTGCGGTAAGTACAAACGTATCCGTTACAAAGGTATTGTGTGCGAGCGTTGCGGTGTGGAGGTAACGGAGAAGAAGGTACGCCGTGAGCGCATGGGTCACATCAAACTCGTTGTGCCCGTAGCCCATATCTGGTACCTGCGTTCGCTGCCGTCTAAGATGTCGGCGCTGCTCGGTATCCCCACCAAGAAACTGGATGCTGTCGTTTACTACGAGAAATACGTTGTCATCAATGCCGGTGTATTGGCCGGTCAGGAACTGGGCGACGATATCGTACAGAACAATATGCTGCTCGACGAAGACGAGTATGCAGAGCTCCTCAGCCGTCTGCCGGAGGACAACCAGTTGCTGGAGGATGATGATCCTCAGAAGTTCATCGCCAAGATGGGTGCAGAGGCCCTCTATGAGATGCTCTGCAAGCTCGATCTGGACAAGCTCAGCTACGAGTTGCGCGACCTGGCCGACAAGGTAAAGACCACCTCCGCTCAGCGTCGTAACGACGCCCTGAAGCGTCTGCAGGTAGTCGAGGCGTTCCGTGCATCGAAGAACACCAACCGTCCCGAGTGGATGATCCTGCAGGTAATACCTGTTACCCCGCCGGAACTGCGTCCGTTGGTACCGCTGGATGGTGGACGTTTTGCAACGTCTGACCTGAACGACCTCTATCGTCG
>DFGU01000072.1:12443-12648 GCA_002371785.1 Bacteroidales bacterium UBA3742 | reverse complement strand
ATCATCCGTAACAACCGTCTGAAACGACTCATCGAGATCAAGGCGCCGGATGTCATCCTGCGCAACGAGAAGCGTATGCTCCAGGAGGCAGTGGACAGCCTCTTCGACAACAGCCGTAAGACGACGGCTATCAAGAGCGAGGCAAACCGTCCGCTCAAGTCCCTGAGCGACTCGCTGAAGGGTAAGCAGGGACGTTTCCGTCAGA
>DFGU01000072.1:5641-12373 GCA_002371785.1 Bacteroidales bacterium UBA3742 | reverse complement strand
CTCGGTAAGCGTGTTGACTACTCGGCTCGTTCTGTGATCGTTGTAGGTCCGGAGCTGAATATGCACGAGTGCGGTCTGCCTAAGGAGATGGCTGCCGAGCTGTACAAGCCGTTTATCATCCGCAAGCTCATCGAGCGCGGTGTGGTAAAGACCGTTAAGTCGGCTAAGAAAATCATCGACCGCCGTGATCCGGTGATCTACGAGATCCTGGAGCACGTGATGGAAGGACACCCCGTACTGCTCAACCGTGCACCGACGCTGCACCGTCATGGTATCCTGGCTTTCCAGCCGCGCATGATCGAGGGTAAGGCTATCCAGCTGCACCCGCTGGCATGTGCCGGATTCAACGCCGACTTCGACGGTGACCAGATGGCTGTGCACCTCCCGCTCTCTAACGAGGCTATCCTGGAGGCGCAGCTGCTCATGCTCGGATCGCATAATATCCTTGACCCGGCTAACGGTAATCCTATCACCGTGCCTTCGCAGGATATGATTCTGGGTCTGTACTATATCACCAAGCCGCGTAAGGGCGTCAAGGGCGAAGGCCTCACGTTCTACTCCATGGAGGAGAGCGAGATTGCGCTCAACGAGGGTAAGGTGGATATCCACGCACTCGTCAAGGTACGTATCAACGGCGAGATCATCGAGACCACTCCCGGTCGCGTGATGGTCAACCGCTTCGTGCCGGAGGAGGTAGGCTACCAGAACGTGACGCTCAAGAAGGGCGCCGTGAAGGGCATCATCTCCCAGGTGATCAAGACCTGCGGTGTGGCTCGTACGGCTAAGTTCCTGGACGACATCAAGAACCTGGGTTACTACATGGCCTTCCGTGGTGGTCTAAGCTTCAACCTGAACGATATCCTCATCCCTGAGGAGAAGAACGCCATCATTGCCAAGGGTAATCAGGAGGTAGAGAGCATTACCGAGCGTTACAACTTCGGTGAGATGTCGGACGACGAGCGTTACAAGTCCGTTATCGACGCATGGAACAAGGTGGACCAAGAGGTGACCGACGTGCTGATGAAGCACATGACCGAGGCCGACCAAGGTTTCAACTCCGTATATATGATGATGGATTCCGGTGCTCGTGGTAACAAGCAGCAGATCAAGCAGTTGGCTGGTGTGCGTGGTATGATGGCCAAGCCGCAGAAGGCTGGTTCTACCGACACGCGTACCACCATCGAGAACCCTGTGCTCGCCAACTTCAAGGAGGGTATGTCGGTGCTCGAGTACTTTATCTCTACCCACGGTGCACGTAAGGGTCTGGCCGATACCGCTCTGAAGACGGCCGACGCCGGATACCTGACCCGTCGTCTTGTCGATGTATCCCACGACGTGATCATCAACGAGGAGGATTGCGGTACGCTGCGTGGTCTGACCGCCAAGGCTATCAAGCAGAACGACGTTGTCGTAGCTACGCTTACCCAGCGTATCCTGGGTCGTGTATCTGTTCACGATATCATCAACCCCGCTACCGACGAACTCATCGTCGCTGCCGGCGAGGAGATCCGCGAGGATGCATGCGAGGCTATCGAGGCTGCCGGTATCGAGGAGGTGGAGATCCGTTCTGTCCTCACCTGCGAGTCGAAGCACGGCGTCTGCGCTAAGTGCTACGGTCGCAACTTGGCATCGCGTAAGATGGTGCAGAAGGGTGAGGCTGTCGGCGTCATCGCCGCACAGGCTATCGGTGAACCGGGTACCCAGCTGACGCTGCGTACTTTCCACTCCGGTGGTTTGGCCGGTAACGCTGCTACGGAGAATACCTATGCTATCCCGCGTGCCGGTATCGTTGATATCGAGGACCTGCGTACTATCACCACCGCCGAGGGCGACGTGATCGTAGTAAGCCGTCTGAACGAACTCCAACTCAAGGACGAGAAGACAGGCGTGGTTCTCACCAGCTTCAATATCCCGTACGCTTCCAAGCTCTTCATCACCCCGGGCGAGAAATACGACAAGGGAACGGTGATCTGCGAGTGGGATCCGTACAAGGCTTCGCTCGTCATCGAGCAGGACGGTATCCTGCGCTATGAGGACGTGATCGAGGGTGTGACCTGTCAGACCGAGGTCGATGACCAGACCGGTAAGAAAGAGGTGACCATCATCGATACCAAGGACAAGACCAAGATGCCTTCGGCACATATCGAGGACAAGGACGGTAATATCCTGCGCACCTACAACTTGCCTGTTAAGGCGAGTCTGGTTAACCAGGACGGCGCAGAGGTGAAGATCGGTAGCCAACTGTTCACCGTGGCTCGTGCCTTTGGTTCGGCCGGTGATATCACGGGTGGTCTGCCGCGTGTAACCGAGCTCTTCGAGGCCCGCAACCCGTCCAATCCGGCTCTCGTGGCCGAGGTGGATGGCGAGGTATCGTTCGGCAAGATCAAGCGTGGTAATCGCGAGCTCTTCATCACGCCTAAGTTTGGCGATAAGAAGACCTATCTCGTTCCGCTGTCGAAGCAGATCCTGGTGCAGGAGGGTGACTATGTTCGCGCCGGTGTAGCGCTGTCTGACGGTGCTATCACGCCGGACGACATCCTTGCTATCCAGGGTCCGACGGCCGTTCAGGACTACATCGTCAACGAGGCACAGTCTGTCTATCGTCTCCAGGGTGTGGAGATCAACGACAAGCACTTTGAAGTTATCGTACGCCAGATGATGCGTAAGGTAGAGATCCTTGACGCAGGCGATACGCGCTTCCTGGAGCACCAGATCGTTGATAAACTCGACTTCATGGAGGAGAACGACCATATCTGGGGCAAGAAGGTGGTCGTTGACGCCGGCGATAGCGAGTCGCTCCATGCGGGCCAGATCACTACCGCACGTCGTCTGCATGACGAGAACTCCTCGTTGCGTCGTCGCGATAAGAAACTCGTTACGGCTCGTGACGCTACCTGCGCAACGGCTAGCCAGGTGCTCCAGGGTATCACCCGCGCTGCACTCGGTACCAAGTCGTTCATGTCGGCTGCTTCGTTCCAGGAGACCACCAAGGTGCTCAACGAGGCGGCTATCCAGGGTCGTGTAGACCACTTGGAGGGTATGAAGGAGAACGTGATCTGCGGTAACTTGATTCCTGCCGGAACCGGTTTCCGTGAGTTCAGTCGCGTATCCGTTCATAACGCAGAGGAGTATGCTGCTATCCAGGCAGCACGCGAGGCTGCGGAGAATGCACTCAACCGTTTTGAGGAGTAAGCAGAAGTGGCTAATCTGAAGCTATTATATCGCAGTGAGGCTGCCGGCGGCGTGGAGAACGCCGCCGGCAAGACCTTGCAGCTAGGTCACGACCGCGGTCTGGTGCTCGTTCTCTCTGAGGGCGACGGACGACTGCAGAACGGCGTGGCCCACCGCCTGGCAATCGCTACCGTCGAGCAGTGTTTCCTGCCCGAGGTACTCACCGATAAGATGCTTCAGCGTCCGCTCCAGCACCTCACCCGTACCGCCAAATGTATCGCTGATGCGTTTCGCCAGTACCGCAAGGCGCAACCCGAAGCCCGTAATCTGGGGGCCAGAACCACCATCGTATGGATCCTCAATGGCCACTACTACGTGCTGGGTAGCCTGCCCGTGGTATGCTACAATCCCGTGCTGGGGCTGCGTCCCTTCACAGCCGAAGATCGTCCGGCCGACTTCCCGATGTACGACGGCGACGTGCTGCTCTTGAGCACCACGGATCGCTACGAGCAGATGGACGAAACTTCGCTTACCGACACGATGCATACCTATGCCGGCAATCCGGCTGCATGCTATCGCCATCTGCCTAAGGCGCAGGCTACCATCATCGCACAGGTTGTGAGCGGTGCCGCAACGCCCGAACAACCCGGGGAGCCGGAGCATCCCGCAGATAAACCGGCAGAAAAGCCCGTACATAAACCTACGGAGCAGGACGAACCTCTCGTGCCCGTACATACACGCACGGGACATTATGAGACCCACGACGATACCTCCGCTACCGATCAACCGATCCGGGGCGAGAAATACTGGCTCATAGCTGCCGCCGTGCTGACGGTAGCCATCATTGTGCTTTTCTGCTTCTTCTAAATAGGGTAGGAAACGCTATTGCAAGATATCACGGATGACCAGCGATGCCAAGGTCATACCGAATGTGCCGACCACGGGTGCCAAGGTGCCCCGCTCGCCACTCAACTCCGGTGAATAGACGCACCGGAATTTTTTTTGCGGTTTGAGGCCGCTCTTCTTCATCCGCGTGCGCAGCGCACGCGCTAAAGGACAACCCTCCACTTTCCAGAACTCGGCTACCCGTATCTGCTGCGGATCCAGTTTGCGGCCGGCGCCCATAGAGCTGAAGAGCACCGCATCCGTCTTTGTTGCCTCATACAGCAGTCGCATCTTGCAGTCCACGGTATCGATGGCATCGATGATATAGTCGTATTGGCTGAGGTGGAACTGTTCGGCCGTCGTGTCGTCGTATTTACGGTTGATAGCCGTGATGTCCGCATCGGGCATGATAGCGAGCAGGCGCTTACGCATCTCCTCCACTTTAGGCGCACCGATATTGGCGGCCGTTGCTACCACCTGGCGGTTCAGGTTGCTCTCGCTCACTGTGTCGAAGTCCACCAGCGTCAGGTGCTGCACACCCGTACGCACCAGCGCCTCGGCGCACCAGCCGCCTACGCCGCCCACGCCAAACAGTATGACGCGTGCCTCGCGCAGCCGTTCCAGCCCCGCCTCTCCAATCAATTGTATTGTCCGCTCAAATACCATATCCTAATTACTAACGACCAACGACTAACGACCAACTTCTAACGACCAACTTCTAACGACCAACGACTAACGACCAACGACCTATAGCAGCTATCGCTGCGTTGATCCCATCCAGTGCCGAAGAGGTAATACCTCCCGCATATCCGGCACCTTCGCCACATGGGTACAACCATGGGGTACTGACCGACTGCATTGTCTCTCGGTCGCGCGGGATACGTACCGCACTTGAGCTGCGGCTCTCGACACCTACGATGACGGCATCGTTCGTGAGGAAGCCCGGGTACTTGCGGTCGAAATCGCGGAAACCCTGCTGCAGACGACGTCCTATATGCGGCGGTAGCCATTGATCCAGACGGCTCGGCACGATGCCCGGCAGGTAGCTGCACGGCGGCAGGTCCCGGCTCGCCCGTCCCTCTACAAAATCCCGCATCCGCTGCGCCGGGGCGGCGGCTTGCGGACCGCCATGCTCAAACGCCATGCGTTCCAGTTCTTCCTGGAATGTCAGGCCGCGCAGCGGATCATCACCCGGTATATCTTCCGGCCGGATCTCCACCACCATGCCACTGTTGGCATAGGGTGAGTTGCGATGACTGGCCGACATACCGTTTACCACGCAACCGCCCGGTTCACTACCCGCCGGCACGATGTGTCCGCCGGGACACATGCAGAACGAATAGACACCCCGTCCCTCCACTTGCGTGACGAGTGAGTAGGAGGCGTTGCCTACAAGTTCTATGAGGTGGCCATCCGCTTTTCCGACTCCGGAGGCACTCCGGTGGTACATCAACCTGTTGATGACCTCTTGCGGATGTTCCGCCCGTACACCCATCGCGAAGCCTTTGGTCTCCAGCGTCACACCCTCGCGTTGCAGCATGCGGTAGGTATCATGCGCCGAATGTCCGATGGCCAATATAATTGGCAAATTTTTGATTTGTGATTTTTGATTTTTGATTTGGGAGAGGCTATCGATGCGGGTGTCGAAGTGTATCTCGCCTCCATGCTCGATGATGCATTCCCGCATGCGCTTGATGATGCCCGGCAAGCGGTCGCTGCCGATATGGGCGTGGGCTTCGTAGAGCACGCGGTCGTCGGCGCCGAAGTAATGGAACAGTTCCATCACGCGCTGCATGTTGCCGCGTTTCTTGCTTCGTGAGAACAGTTTGCCGTCGGAGAACGTACCGGCACCGCCTTCGCCGAAGCAGTAGTTCGACTCGGGGTTGAGGCCCTCGTTACGGTTGAGACGGGCAATAGCTTTTTTGCGTTCGCTGACCTCTTGGCCGCGTTCGTAGATGATGGGGCGTACGCCGTGCTCGATGCACGTCAGGGCTGCGAACAGTCCCGCCGGTCCTGCGCCGATGATAATGACCTCCTGCTTTGCCTGGTGCACGTCCTGCCATTGTGGGGCAGGGTAGAGGGGTATCGCGTTATCGCGGGCGATATACTGTCCCTCATCGTCGGTTAATATAGTTAGATGCACCTTCAGCTCGCGCTGACGTGCATCTACCGATCGTTTTACGATGCGCACTTGCTGCTCGAGCTCATGCGCCCGTTCCGGGGATACTATGACTTGCGTCTGGTTCACGCTTCTTTCTGCTCGGGTTTGAGCGAAGCCATGATCTGCTCTTCAATCTCCTGCTGCAGGTCGGGGTTGTCACGCAGCACGTTCTTGACGGCGTCGCGACCTTGAGCGAGCTTGCTGTCCTTGTAGCTGTAGAAGCTGCCCGACTTCTTGAGGATGCCCTTCTCTACACCCAGGTCCACCAGTTCGCCTACCTTGGAGATACCCTCGTTGAACATCAGGTCAAATTCGGCTTTCTTGAACGGCGGTGCCACTTTGTTCTTCACTACCTTGACGCGTACCTGGTTGCCGATCACCTCTTCGCCGTTCTTGATCTGACCGACGCGACGGATATCGAGGCGTACGCTTGCGTAGAACTTGAGGGCGTTACCGCCGGTAGTCGTCTCGGGATTGCCGAACATGACGCCTATCTTCTCGCGCAGCTGGTTGAT
>DFGU01000072.1:0-5586 GCA_002371785.1 Bacteroidales bacterium UBA3742 | reverse complement strand
GGTTGATGAAGATGCAGGTGGTCTGGGTCTTGTTGATGGTGGCGGTGAGTTTGCGTAGGGCTTGTGACATCAGTCGGGCTTGCAGTCCCACCTTGTTGTCACCCATCTCGCCCTCTATCTCGGCTTTTGGCGTCAGGGCCGCTACGGAGTCGATGACTACGAGGTCCACAGCCGAACTGCGAATCAGTTCGTCGGCGATAGCCAGGGCCTGCTCACCCGAGTCGGGCTGCGCGATCAGCAGGTTGTCGGTATCCACGCCCAGCTTCTCGGCATAGAAGCGGTCGAAGGCATGCTCGGCGTCGATGATAGCGGCGATGCCGCCCTGCTTCTGGGTCTCGGCCATCGCATGGATCGCCAGCGTGGTCTTACCGGACGACTCCGGACCGTAGATCTCCACCACGCGTCCGCGGGGATAACCGCCTACGCCCAGCGCCAGGTTGAGCGTTACGCTACCTGTCGAGATCACGGGTACATCCTCTATTTTGTCGTCTCCCAGTTTCATGATGGCGCCTTTTCCGAAGTCCTTGTCGATCTTCTCCATCGCCAGTTTGAGTGCTTTCAGTTTGTCTGCTGAAGGCATTTTTTTGTCTTCTGCCATAATAGTATTTCTTATTGTGATTTATCTTATCTTCTTCAATATGTCATCTGCATCTACACCTAACTGCGCGATAGCAGACAACTTTTGTCCCATATCTTTGAGCGAATGACCGCAATGATAAACCGTATCATCAACAATCAGCCATCGATCGTGAGATGCATTTTTTCCAAATATGCGTATCAATGGGTTCCAGACCAGAGGAAGTATTATGCAATTTCTGCATATTACTCAAGTTCTTGCCAGAATAGATATCGGCTTTCACACCTTTTGCACGAACATCCAACATGTCGAACGTAGCTGCATCCACATACGCGTCAATCACAATCACACGAGTTTTTGCGGACTTAATGATCTTCTCAAGCAATGCACGCGCAGCAAAGAACTGACCATTGTAGAAAATCTGTTCTGCAGGTGGTAGTTCCGTGCGAACAAAGAAATCTATTTGCTCTTGATGCTTTGCTAACTGCTTTTGTTGCGATGCCAATTGGTTCTCAATATTCAGCAAACGTTGATTGACTGCATAGCCACGCAACATATACTCTTTTAACACGGAAGTTGCCCATCTACGGAATTGGATGCCACGTTTGGATTTAACACGGTATCCAACAGAAATAATAACATCTAAGTCATACAGCCGAGCGGGTCTATCAGAATTAGGAACTTGCAAAAAATGCAAATTGCTTTTTTCATCCAACTCTCCTTCCGCAAAGGCATTTTTTATATGCCTCGATATAACGGAAATATCCTTTTGGAACAATTCCGCCATCTGTTGCTGCGTTAACCACACAGTATCATCCTCCAAGCGCACCTCTATCTGAACGCTCTCATCCGGCTGATATAATACTATTTCGTTCGTCATATTGTTACTTCAACTGTTGCAATTTTTGCAAGGGCTCGAACTTGTGCAATTTTTGCACAGGTTGGATTTCGAGTACTTTCCAAAATGGAAATAACTGAATTTGATGTACGTTTCAGTTATGCCCCCAATCGGGTGCAAAGGTACTACAAAAATTTGGAATATGCAAGAAAAATCTACAAAAATTTGCTCAAGTCGGAATTTTTCCGTACCTTTGCCTCCGAAATCAGACCCATTAGATGTTTCGCAGGATAGGCATAGTGTTTCTTATGGCGCTGCTGCTGGCGGCATGTGCGCCGCGGGGCGTGGATGAGGCATGTTGCGTCGTAGCCGAGGCGGATAGCCTATGGCAGGCCGGGCTACAATACGGTATAGACGAAGGCGACAGCGCCACTCTCGCGCAAGCGTATAAGACATTAGAAGCGATCCCCCTTCCTTTCAGGGAAGGGCTGGGGTTAGGCTCTCCTTACGCCCATGCCTGCTACCATTACGGTCGTCTGCTGCGCCGGGCGGATGATCCCGTCGCTGCGATGCAGGTCTTCATCTCGGGAACGCATTCCGGCACGGATGATCACCATATCCTCGGACGCATCTATAGCAATATGAGTGACCTTTGCCATCTGGCGAGTGAGTTCCCACTGGCGTATGATATGTATGAGCGATCAGGAGAAATGTATCTGCGAAATGACGACTCCTTATTATATTACTATGACTTGAACAATATGGCATTTGAGTTAGCGGAACAAGGGAAGAAGGATGAAACATTCATTTTACTTGATTCAATAGCGCATAATTGCAATGATAGGAATGTCTTTCTGAAGACATTGGAGACTAAAGCTAAACTATATTTTCAATTACAATTATATGATTCAGTCATCTATACGACAAATGTTTTTCAGTTGAGAAGAGATTGCGTTCCAACCAGTTGCGGATTAAAGGCGCGTGCCTTTTGGCATATGGGGCAAGTTGATTCCGCATTGTATTATGCGAATCAAGTGCTCAGTATGCCTACTGCCTCAGAACAGAACAAATATAATATGCTTTATATTATTGCAAATGCAGATTCAACATTAAGTAACGAAGATGTACTTGCTCTCTCCGCACAACGTTCTGACATAGAGACAGATATATTGATACCCCTGCATAGCAAATGGGGGTTGGCGGTACAACTTCTGCAACAAGATTTGAACCGCAAGCCGGATTGGCGGTGGTTCTGGGGAGTAGTAGCAACACTGCTTGTTGTTGGTTTGTGCTTATGGTTGTATATATTCAGAAAACATAAACAGCGCGCATTGCTTTCGCAGCAAGTAGAAGATTTAACCATTCAAAACGAAGAGGCAAAAGACCAGCAAATCAAGCGATACAATGATCGCCTTCTTCGAATACAAGAAAATTGCGATATATTGGCTAATTCGGACAGCATAATGGATTCTCTCCAATGGAAAAACTATGATAAGTTTTGCGAATGTATAAATATTCATTTCTTCTTACTGGCAGACAAACTTAAAGCTACAGATCGTCTAAATGAAAAAGAAATACGTCTTTGCGTACTTGTTTTGATAGGATCTTTTACAGATAAACAGATGGCAAATATTCTATATTATTCTTATAATAGTATCCGAAGCACGAAGAGAACTCTCGCCAACAAGTTAGGTACCACAAGTGCAAATCTGCGTTCGTTTTTAATAGAAAAGGCTGCAAAATAGGCTAAACAAAAATAGCCTGAAAGTAAAAAACTACATTCGTGAAGTGCTAAATATTTGAATATCAGTAATTTGCAGTAAAGCAGAAAACTACATCCTTTTCTTGCAGAGGTGCCAAAAAAGCAGTAATTTTGTGCCGTCAAACGAAAACCGTTTGGCGGTATTTTATTGTTTAACAAAATCTCTAATTAACATGAAAGTAAAAATTATCACTTTGGTACTGAGCATTCTCTTCGCAATGCCTGTATTTCTTTGTGCAGAAGAAATGGAAATTCCTTTGATGGAAGTAGTCGGAATGGAGGTTATCGAAGGAGACAATCCTCTAGACAATCCGGATAAAGAAGGAGATACACCCACTCGTCCGACTAGTTTCCGTGCAACGATCAATGGCAATTCGCTGACTATCCTCAAACAAGAAGAGGCTATCCAGTCAGCACAGGCGGTAGTAGTTAATGCTGCAACTGGAAGTGTTGTGGTTAACGAGCAGTTCACCAACTCTCTTTCCCGCCCGATTACCAACGCAGGCGTGTATGTCCTCCGCATCGCAACCGCCAATGGCGAACTCACCGGACAATTTGTAGTACAATAAATTTAAAATTTTATGAAATTATGAACGCACGTAACTTAACTAAATGTAATGTCTATAAGATGGTCGTTATTTCTATCTTCATATGTTGTTTATTTGCATGTCAAGATAATGCGGTTTCTTCCCTTTCTATTGACGAGCATAAAGAGCAACCTATTAAAAAAGTTTCTGAAAAAGAGAAAAAGGAAATAGATTGGGCAATGGTAGCTATTGCTGATGGAGGAGGCGCTGCTTTGGGTGCAAAATTGGCAAAATATAGTGGTAATATATATGTTATGATGGCGTCTGCTGTGGGTGTTGGAGCTTATGCTTCTTATTGTGAATATGAAAGACAAAAAGATGAAATAGAAGATGAGGAAATAGTGTATTATCCCGATGCTATTAATCCTTATATACCATTTGTCCCATATTCCTTACTGAAAGAAGATGTATATAATATATGTGAAAAAAGGTATCGGTATATTGGAGAATTTCACAATACTATGGTGTTAAATATGGATAACAAATATTCCGATATTCAGGAAAAAAATAATGAAGAAATATTTTTTGAGACATACAAGCGCTCTTTTGAAAATTTAGATATAGATGCCAATAGTGTAATAGGCCAAATTCCTAAGATTTATCCTTGTGTTATGATGCATATGGCTCAAGGATGGTCCTGCGAAAAGGATACTCTCTTGAAATATCATCCATCTTATTTAAGAATGTTGAGGACAGCACCAATTGAAGAGGTGTTACAATATATAAACTACCAAATAGAAGAGGTTAAAGAGAATAAAGACGAAGATTTGGTGCTACTGAGTGTGGCATATTATAGTAAATGCCTATGGAATACAATGGCTACAACTCCTACAATAGCTCAAGAATGCTTCGTATGGTCATTAAAAGATAAAGCAATGAAGTATGTAGAGGGTCGTGATAGTGTAATAGAAATAATAACCAAGCATTCTAACTATGATTATCTGCTTTACCCGGCATACGATAAGAATAGATTAATTGCTTTGTATCTCTATACTAATCCTACTCAGTATGGTTTTTCCAAGTATATAGATAATCTTGAAATAGAATCTACGCTTTATCACAAATCAAGGATTCAAAAATCAGAGATTATTATTCCAAAGGGTTCGTACAAAGTAGAACCTACAAAATGTAAAGACGTATATGTAATTAAGTTATAGGATAGTATGAACCGTGATGTGAAATTATCAGAGAAAATTATGCACTCTTTCTTAGGTGTGCAGTTGTTGGTTAATTTATTTTGCCCAACTTTTATATTAAAAATCAGTTATCTTGTCCCGATATCTATATTGCTTATTATTGAACTAATTATATGGGCAATCAATATGAATACGCGCCAAGATGATTTCTATTATAATTTGATTTTTAATATCTTTCTGTTGGCGTATTGTGCAATAATGTGGCTGTTCGTCTGGTATCAGATAAATCCGGAATGGTTATTAGCCTGCTTGTTATTTTTATTAGTAATTATTTATGTGCTAGTTAGTGTTAAAAAAGAAATACGCGTTCATAACATGCAAATGCTAATAGAAGTAGCAACATGTTTTATTCTTACTTACGTGAGGTTACAAGGGTAATAACCTTTTACTACTGATGCGATAAACATAAATAACATTTTCAAATTAAATAGAAAGATCAAAATATGCATATAAATTGCTACATATCAATATGATATTAGTGTACGTAATAAGGTAAACGTTCCACAAGTAATAATCCCATAGAGGAAAGATCTGAACCAATATACATATAAACAAGTAAAAGTAGTTATTAACCAAATAATTTATCAAAAGTATGAAAAGTTTATTCAATTCTGCTTGGCGGCAGT
>DFGU01000065.1 GCA_002371785.1 Bacteroidales bacterium UBA3742 | reverse complement strand
TCAACCGCGAGAAAGTGCAACTCTATTCGGGTGCTGACGTAGGTGCGGGCATGCACATCATGCATACGCGCTATGACGATAAGAGTAAACCGGCGGAAGATAATATAGTTCCCCTGTTTGCCTTTAATATCACGCCGCTGGGTGTCGCCTTCGGTTCATGGCCGGTATATGGCTATGTAGAGACCAACTTAGGCTACGATGCCTTGATCAAAGCCGGCGTGGGAGTACACTTTTAAAAGGTGAAAGGTGAAAATTGAAAGGAGAAAGCTCATGCGAGCTTTTCCCCGCACAATTCGACGAGTTGTTGCCAACGCAGTACGGCGTCATGACCATACCGCCAAATGTTGGCTTTCACTTTGCTTAAGGCCACCTCTTCACCGAGGTGGCTTTTTGAATAGAACTTATCCGCATAGCATATGATCTTCTCCTCGAGCGACTGCGGACAATAGTCACGTTCCGGAATAGGCAGTTCTTCGCGCTCCACCTGCTCGATGGTGATACCCGTACCGGTATGCCGCTCGGCTACCAGGGCGTGCTTCTCCAGTCCCTCGCGGCGCAGCAGTTCTGCGCCAAGATAGCCATGCTCGATGTACTTATGCGGACCTACGCAGTGAATCTTAGGGGCATCGCAGAAAATAATTCCGATGTCGTGCAGCATGGCCGCCTCTTCGATAAACTGCCTGTCCACCAGTCCGTCGCGCACCCACTCCGGATGGGCATCCACGATGCGCAACGCACGGTCCGCCACCTGGCGACTATGCGTCAGCAGCACCTCTCGCAACTCCGGCGAGTCGGCATAATATTTATCGATCAGCTTAATGTAGTCCATTCAGGAAGGCCTTTGTGTCCATGCGTTTTTTTCCGGGTACTTGCAGTTCCAAGATTCGTACTGCGCCTTCTTTGCACGGCACGATGATGTCGCGAGAGGTTACGGGTGACGGGTTATGGGTTACGGGTTCAACGGCAAATATTTTGACATTTTCAAACTGTTGGTCGTTGATCGTCAAGTTTGCCCACGCAGCGGGGTAGGGACTCAGTCCGCGAACAAAGTTCTTCACCTCGTGGGCGGTCATCTCCCGGAAACGTATCTCGCAGTTCTCCTTGAAGATCTTGGGAGCCGGCTTCAGCTCCACATTCTCCGGCTGCGGGGTAGTAGGTACGGGTATGCCCTGATTCTCGCAGTCGATGATGAGATCGACGGTACGCAGTACCATCTCTTTGCTCAGTTCCATCAGTCGGTCATGGACGGATCCTACGTTCTCGTCTTCACCAATCTGAATGCGCTCCTGCAGCAACATGTTGCCGGTATCGATCTCGTGCTTGAGCATAAAGGTGGTGAGACCGGTCTCCTTCTCGCCGTTCATCACGGCCCAGTTGATCGGTGCGGCACCGCGGTACTGCGGCAATAGCGATCCGTGGACGTTGAACGTTCCCAGACGCGGCATGGCCCATACTACCTCCGGCAACATGCGGAAGGCGGTCACGATCTGCAGATCGGCACGGTAGGAGCGAAGTTCTTCTACGAATGCCTCGTCCTTCAGTTTCTCGGGTTGCAGCACGGGAAGTCCTACCTCCATGGCGTATTTCTTGACGTCCGAATACTGCATTTGGTGGCCTCGACCGGCAGGTTTGTCCGGCATGGTCACGACGGCTACGACGTTGTAGCCACCTTCTACCAAGGCCCTAAGACCGGCTACGGCAAACTCGGGCGTACCGAGATAAACTATGCGTATATCAGATTTTGTCATTTTCTTATTTCCTCATTTACTCATTTTCGCATTTTCTTATTGTCCTTTTTCGGAGTGTTCTGAGTACTCCGATATTTAGGATCGAGGCTTTCCGGCTGCTTATCGACAACGGGCGAGAGGGGGCGCCTATACGCGCGTATAATAAGGTATGTAGCCAGCACGATGAACGGTATGCTCAGCAGCTGACCCATATTCAGCACGTGGCCGGCCTCGAAGGCCTCTTGGTCGTTCTTGATAAACTCCAAGCAGAAGCGCGTCACGAAGACGATCTCCAGGAATACGCCGAGCAGCAGACCTTCACGACGACGGGCGTCGGTGAGGTAATACATCGGCCAGGTGACAGCCATCGCCACGAGGCAGTAGATCATCTCGTATATCTGGGTGGGGTGGCAAGGAACGTTGGTATTCACATCGCCGCGTACGAAGATAAAGCCCCACGGTAGGTCGGTAGGACCACCGTATATCTCGCTATTCATCAGGTTGCCCAGACGGATAAGCGTCGCCGTGATGCATACGCCCAGGCAGAGGCGATCCAATATCCAGAGCCACGAGGTCTGGAACTGCGGATACTTGCTAAACACCCGCCAGTTGAGTAGAAAAGCAGCCGTGATCAGACCGATGGCGCCGCCGTGACTACTGAGGCCGCCCTCCCAAATCTGTATCAACCGGAGCGGATGCTCGATATAGGGGTTGCGGTAGTTGATGGTCCATCCGAAGAGTTGGATGGGGTCGTTGGTGAGGTGCCACTCGTAGAACCAGCAGTGACCCAGACGCGCACCGATGATGACGCCCAACGCCATGTACAAAAACATCTTGTCAGCCCATTCTGCGGGACAGTTCTCGCGGCGGTACATACGCTCGTTGACGAGCCAACAGAGGTAGAGGCCGATGGCCCAGAGCAGTCCGTACCAGCGTATCTGGAGGCTACCGAGGTGGAACAATATGGGGTCCACATCCCAAGTTATCGCAGATAACATTTATGATTTGTGATTTATGATTTATGATTTACTTGCCCCAATTAAGTTTTGTGCGCAGTGAGCTTAAGAAGCTGTTCTCGCCGATCTGCACCAGTTTGACCGTATAGGGTGCGCGCTCGATATGGAGTTGCACCTCGTCGCTGAGAATCTGGCTGCGGCCATCCACGGAGATCATGTAGTTGCCGTAACGGCCCTGGACCTTGAGGTCAATCTTCCAGTCCTCGGGGATGACCAACGGACGAACGGTGAGGCTGTGGGTCGCGATAGGCGATAGTACCATGACCTTCGATTGCGGCACGATGAGCGGACCACCGATCGAGAGGTTGTAGGCCGTACTGCCAGTAGGCGTCGAGATGACGAGGCCGTCGGCGTGATAGTTGTGCAATAGTTGACCGTTGACCTTTGCCTCGATAGCGATCATGCTGCTGAAACCCTGCTTGAGGATTGACACCTCGTTCAGGGCAAAGGGCGCCATGATGAGGTTGTCCTTGCTGCAACTGACGCTCAGCAGCGAGCGTTGCTCGATAGTATATTGTCCCTCGATGAGTTGGCGCATGATGAAGTCCACGTCACGGGTCTGCACGTCGGCCAGGAAACCCAGATGACCGCAGTTGATACCCAAAATGGGTATGTTGCGGTCGCCGATGATGGAGGCGGTGGTCAGGAACGTACCGTCGCCACCCACGGAAACGGCAAAATCGACGATCTCGTCCTCCTCCGTATTTTCAGCTGCATCCGGGAAAGCCGGCAGGTCGCGTATGTTGAGTTCCTGGCGCAGTTCTTGCGACAGTAAGACCTTGACATCGTGGCGTTTCATGAACTCCAGGATGTGCGAGACTTCGGTCATCGTCTCGCTCTTCATCGTATTTCCGAATAGTGCAATTGTCATAAGGCCATATTACGCTAAATTAAATTCGGGTGCAAAAGTACAAAAAAATTTGCACATATCAAAATATTTTTGTAATTTTGCAGCGTAAAATCAATCTTGCTATGACGAAGCTTAGCGTAAACATCAACAAGGTGGCTACTTTGCGCAACTCGCGCGGAGGTAAATTGCCCGACGTAGAATTGTTTGCACAGAACTGCGAAAAGTTTGGTGCACAGGGTATTACGGTACATCCGCGTCCGGACGAGCGGCATATTCGTAAGGAGGACGTGTATGAACTGAAGCGCCTGGTACGTACGGAATTCAATATAGAGGGAAATCCCACGGAGGAGTTCCTGGCGCTGGTAGCCGATGTGCGTCCTACGCAAGTGACCCTGGTGCCCGATGACCCGAATCAGTTGACCAGCAACCACGGCTGGAACGTGAAGCGTCATCTGAACGAGCTGAAGGGCATCGTCAACCAGTTGCATTCGATGCGCATCCGCGTGAGCATCTTCGTAGATCCGGATGCTGAGACCATCGAGTATGCCAAGAAGACGGGTGCCGACCGCGTTGAGCTCTATACAGGTCCGTATGCCGATATGCACGAGCGCGACCCCAAGCGCGCGATCGATATGTATTGTGCGGCGGCGGAGAAAGCGCATGAACTGGGGCTGGGGATGAATGCGGGTCATGACCTGAACCGCGACAACCTGGGTGACTTCGTCCGTGCCTTCCCCTGGACCGCCGAGGTGAGCATCGGGCATGCATTGATATCCGATGCGCTGTACCTGGGTATTGAAGAGACGATCAAGCAGTACCGAGCATTGCTCGTAAATTGAAAATTGAAAATTGAAAATTGACCGGAGTGCCTCCGGAGTCGTAAATCGTAAAATCGTAAATTATATGTTATTTCAAATTCAGACGGTGACAGAAACCGTAACGACTAAGACGATCAGTTTGTGGGAAATGGCCCAACTGGGTGGATGGATCATGGTGATCCTGGCCCTATTGCTGCTGGGCGCAGTATATATCTTTATCGAGCGTCTCGTGGTGCTCAAGGCTGCCATGAAGGAGGATAAGACCTTCATGAACAAGATTCGCGACTATATCCACGAGGGTAAGATCGAGTCAGCGCAGAAGCTCTGCAACCAGACCGACACCCCCTCGGCACGTATGATCGAGAAGGGTATCACGCGTATCGGACGTCCGATGCAGGATGTACAGGTGGCTATTGAGAACGTAGGCAACTTGGAGGTCAGCAACCTGGAGAAAGGCCTCGTGCTGATGGCTACCATCGCTGCAGGCGCCCCGATGCTGGGCTTCCTGGGAACGGTGCTGGGTATGGTACAGACCTTCTTCGAGATGGCCAACAAGGCCGGTGGTGCGATCGATATGGAGATGCTCTCTACGGGTATGTACCAGGCTATGGTTACCACGATCGGTGGTCTGATAGTAGGTATCATCGCTATGTTTGCATACAACCTGCTGGTATCGCGTATCGACAAGGTGGTACGCCGCCTGGAAGGCCGTACGCTGGAGTTTATGGACCTGCTGAATGAGCCGGTGTGACGAATTGAAAATTGAAAATTGAAAAATTGAAAATTGTCTCATGGCATTAAAACGTAGAAATAAAGTCGAGGCAACGTTTGCGATGGCGTCGATGACCGACTTGATCTTCCTGCTGCTGCTCTTTTTCATCATGGCCAGCACGATGTCGTCGCCCAACGACATCAAGATCAACCTGCCACAGGCACGTTCTACCGACACCACCAAGCCCCAGATGGCTAAGGTGTCGATCAACAACCTGGGTCAGTATTTCCTGGCCGTAGGCGAAGAACAACCCGTGGAGATCGCGCCCGAGGCGTTGGAGCAGAAACTGCAGGAGATGCAACGTGCCGACTCCACACTCACTATTGCACTGCATGCCGATCAGGATATAGCCTACAAGGAAGTGGTGCGCGTACTGGATATAGCGAATGAGAATCATATGAAGCTGGTGGTAGCTACCCATCGTGTAGAGAACCAGCCTGCAGAAAATGCGGAAACAGAAGAATAAATCACATATTATAGCTTCCGTGCTGACGCTGCTGTTTGCGGCGCTGCTCTTCTTGTTCCTATGGTTCTTTGTGATCAACG
>DFGU01000048.1 GCA_002371785.1 Bacteroidales bacterium UBA3742 | reverse complement strand
GCTCGCCAGTTATTGCCCTCGCGTTCCGACCACCAGCCCAGTAAGGTCATCATGCCGCAGGTCAGTACAAAATAGACGGCCGCCATGATCCATAGGGCGGTATATTCCTTAGCCGTTCCGGCCAGGGTAGCGCCCATCGAATTGATATGCAGGAAGCCGTGTACGCCCCAGGTATAGGGGAAAGTATAGCTGAGCCAGAGCCAGGGTTTGGGTAGCATCTCTTGCGGCCAACTGACGCCTGCGATGAAGAGAAAGATCAGCGAGGTGGAGATCAGTAGCACAATACCGCTCTCTCGATTTCGGATAAAGGTGCTGACAAGCATCGAGAAGAAGATCACCGACAGCAGGTATGGCACCGTAAATCGCATGATATCCAGCGGGTTGCCGATATGCGGCAGACCGAACAAACGGGGTACGAGCAGCAAGGCAAACGCACTCAGCGCCGCATAGATCACAAAGTAGGCAGCGGCCCTTCCGATCACAATGCGCAGTACGCTGGCACGACGTGCACCGGGCAGGCGGAACAGTTCCTCATTCTCCTCACGTGCCGTACCGCCCAGCATACATATTCCGAAGAAGAGCGTCTGATGGAGAATCAGCATCAGCACGGCAGGGATGAGGAAGGCGGCATAGCCTCCGCTGGGGCAGAACAGGGCCGTCTCGGTATAGGGTGCCTCCTGAACGAGCGACCAGGCGAACTCCTCGTTCATACCCATCGCCTCATAGCGATCTATCTGGATGCCGTTCATCGATTCGAGCATCACCTTGTTGCAACTCAGATAGATACCCTTCATATACAGAAAACTCGACATATCGCAGTAGAGCGATATATGGGCAGTCTCCAGACCTGAGTTCAGCGCTTTGGCGAAGTCGGTCGGAAAATAGATGATGCCATGCACCTTCTGGTCACGCAGCAGCCGTTCGGCCTCGGCCATCGAAGCGCAGCTATGCGTCAGCGTCACCTCGGGGCAAGCATTCCAGCGATGCAGGAAATCCCTACTCTCCGGCGAGCACGACAGGTCCACGACGGCTACCGGTATATTCTCCACATTGTCTTTCCAGTAGATGCAGTTGTAGAGGATCGGATAGGCGATCGTCGCCACCACGAAGATGACCATCACGCCCGGGTCGCGAAAGACGCGTCGGAGTTCGTTCGAGAACACCCACGTACTCTCTTTCAGTTTGAGCCACCAGGTATATAGTATTCGTTCTAATCGCATCACTTCAGGGGATAATTCTGGTTCACAAGGGCGTTATGCAGTCGTCGGGAGACGAGCAGCGCCGGGATAAAGAACGCGCATAGCGCCAGCGCATGGGGCAGCGAGTTGATAGCCGGTGCGGCCATCAGCGCCTCGTTGACATAGATGAGGTAGTAGTGGCGCAGGGGTTCGAGATTGGCCCATGCCTGGATCGCCGGCAGCATATTCATCACGGGGTACGTAAAACCGGACAACGAGAAGCCCAGCATACCGTAGAGCGCACCGATAGATATGGCGTCACGCAGCGTAGGCAGCAGGCCGATGATGGTGATGGCCATGCTCTCCATGGCGAAGACGAGCAGCACGATGCCCAGGATCAGGCGCCATGTAGAACCGTATACGGGAAAATGCATGAAGCGGAACAGGATCACGCCGCAGCCGATACCCATCACCAGGTAGAGCACCGTATAGGGTATCAGTTTGCCGATCATGGCGATGGTGTAGTTGCCGCCGGCCACCTCCAGCCAACGCCGCGAACTGCGGCTCTTCAACTCGAAACCGATCGCAAAAATCGTCAGCATCAGCACCACCAGTCCCAGTATACCGGGCAGGATGGTCGATACCAGATAGATGGCGTAGTTGCTCCACGGATTGGCGATCATATGGGCCGAGATAGCCACGGGCTGGATGCGCTTCATGATCAGGTGGTCGGGCAGTCCCTTCTTGCGCAGCACCTCGCGTTGGAACGCTCCGGACGTCAGGTTGCACATCGTCAGAAACTGCTTGTAGGCCACGTTGGCACCTACGGTGTAGGCGTTGTTGACGTAGAAATGCATCTCCGGTCGCTTAAAGGCCACCAGGTCGCTGTAGAAGCCGTCGGGTATCTCCAGGATACCATATACCTCACCGCGCTGCATGGCACGACGGGCTTCGGGGTACTCGCTCGTGATGAGTACGATATCCACCGAGGGCGTAGCCTGCATCTCGTGGCATAGACGACGCGAGATAGAGGTATGGTCATGATCCACCACGGCCACGGGCATCCGTTCCGGCGATCCGCCCCGCATGATGCTCAGGAAGAACACCGTGCACAGCACCATCACGCCAACGGACGCAAAGAGGTAGAGCGGACGCATCATCATCCGACGCAGTTCCCGCTTAATGACCCTGAACAATGTGGAAAAGAAATTACTTTTCACAATGGACTAACGACTAACGACTAACGACTAACGACTAACGACTAACGACTAACGACTAACGACCAACGACTAACGACTAACGACTAACGACTAATTACTTTCGACTAAAATGGCCGTCATTCCCGGACGCAGGTTCTTGATGGGTTGCAGGGGTTTGCACTTCACGTCGAAGGTGCGTACGTCGTAGCCGCCGTTCTGCTTGGTGCTGCGCCAGGTGGCGTAGGTACCCATGGCACGGATATACGTGACCTTCACGGGGTACAGCTCGTCACCCAGGGCGGGGATACGTACCTGGAACTCATTGCCTACCTGGATGTCACGAAGCATGTCTTCACGTACGGCGAAGGTGAACCACATATCCTTCATGTCCACGATCGACATGATCGGGCTACCCTGCCCCACCAGTTCGCCGGTCTTCGGGAAACGCTCTGCCACCTCGCCATCCACAGGCGAGAGCAGGTAACGCTCGTCGCGGGCCAGGTTGATCTCCTCGATGATACCGTCCACGCGGGCTACCTGGGCCGCAGCGGCCTCTTTATCTTCGGCACGCGCACCCTCCACAGCCATGTCATACTGGCTCTTGGCGGCCTTGGTGGTCGCCGCAGCGGCCTGGTACTGCGCCAGCACCTCGTCGTGTTTCTGCTCGGCTACGACGCCTTTCTCGTAGAGGCCTTTTACGCGTTCGTAACTCTTGCGATAGATCTCTTCGGCCACTTGGGCTTTCTGCCATAGTTCGTACGCGCCCTCTATCTGCTGGGAACGGGCACCGTGTTGGGCTTTCTTGTTGATGGCATTAGCCGCACGGCGAGCCGCCGAAGCCTGAGCCATCTTGGCCTCCACTTCCGGACTGTAGATGACGACCACGGTATCACCTTTCTTAACCTGGTCGCCTTCCTCAAAGCGAAACTCCTCGATGCGTCCGGGCACCTTACCCGACACGCGATACTCCGTGGCCTCTGCCTCACCGGTGATCAGTTCCGGTTCGTCCTGCAGGGCAAACACGCCCACCAGGGCCACAATAACAACCACAATCAGCATTGCTGCCAGTCCGAGCAGCAAACTGCCTTTCTTCTCCTTCTTCATATTATCAATTTTCAATTATTTCTAACATCCAACGACTAACATCCAACGACTAACGACTAACATCCAACGACTAACGACTAACGACTAACGACCAACGACCAACGACCATTATTTCGTGTATCGCACGAAATAGCTCTCTGTTACTTTTTCTTCTATCTCGGCATCTACTAGGTCGGTCGAGGCGGCGAGCCAAGCCGTCTGGGCCTGCATCAGGTCGCCTACGGGTATCATGCCGGCCTGGAACGACTCCTGGGCCATGCGTACCACCTCGTCGGCATTCTTGACGGCCAGTCGGCACATCGCCACTTTCTGCTGGGCTTCCAGTACGCGCTGGTTGGCTTGCGTCACTTGCAGCTCCAGCAGTTCGCGCGTCTCATCGACTTTCATGCGGGCAGCACGAGCGGTATGCTTGGCGGCTTTGAGGCGGTAGATATCATCGGCATGGGCGATGGGGATATTAACCACCACGCCGGCCGTGAAGAAGCCCTTGCCGCGCCAGTCGCTGGAGAGACCATTGTCGGCACTCAGGTTGGAATAGACGTAGTTGGCGGTCGCTACCACGTTGGGTTGCAGGCCGGCGGCTACGATCCTGGCGTTCGACTCGGCGATCTGGGTCGCATTCTCCAGCATACGCAGTTCGGCACGGTTGCTGACCGTAGCACGATAGTCGCTGACGGTGTCGTGCAGCACAGCTTCTTCCAGTCCGCTCTCGTCCAGCTGGATCTGCTCGTCCAGGCTGAGTCCGCATAGTTGGCAGAGGGCCATCTTGCTTAGCTGCAGTCCGTTAGTGGCTTGCAGGCGCTTGAGTTCAGCCTCGCCGCGCTTCTGACGCACCTTCAGCAGGTCGCTCTGGGTAGCCAGACCGGAGCCCACGAGCGTCTCCACGTCGCCCTCCAGCTTCACGAGCAGGTTGTAGTACTGCTCGGCCAATTCTTTCTTGTGCGCTACGGAGATGACGCGCCAGTAGGCTTCGTCCACCGACACGATCAGGTCGGCCTCGCGCTTGTCGGCTTCGAGCGAGACGGTCTGCTCGGCCAGCTGGGATATTTTATAGAGTTCGCGCAGGCGCCCGCCCACGTATATGGGTTGCGTCACGCCCACCTGGGCCACAAACACATGGTGTGCGTCCAGGTTGAGTTGGTCGTACAGTTGTTTGTACGCATCGGCCACCATCTGTCCGGAGGCCGACGATAGTTGCTGCACCGCTTCGCCTACGTAGGCCATGTCGCGGGTGTTCTGCACCATCTGTCCCACGGCCGATCCCTCGTCCCAGAAGAACTGGCTGGATCCGTCGGCCGATACGTAGGCCGTACCGAAGCCGAGGTTCATCTCGGAGGGCAGCAGGGTCATATCCATGGTGCTGTAGGTGTAGGCGGCGTTGGCCGAGACGCGTGGGAACATAGCGGCCAGCGATGCCTTGCGGTTGGCTTCGGCAGCGGCCTTGAGTTCCTCGGCGCTCTGCGAGCCTACGGCCTGTCGAGCCAGGTCGTGACACTCCTGGAGCGTCAGCGTCCTGCTCCACAGCGGCAACCCCATGAGCAGCAAACAAGGTATGAGAATTCGCTTTTTCATGTCATCTTGGCAGATTAGTGGGCATTGCGCTTGCAGTGTACGTGGATGTCAGTACCCGAGAGGGTGTAGTTGTCGTTGATGGAGTGGCCGGTATAGCTGAGCGTGAGGCATACGTCGCCGTTGCTTAGGAGTTTGCCGTCGCCGTTCACCTTGATCCGGAAGGCCTCGCGTCGGTGGGTTATCGTCCCCAGGGCCAGCGTATCTTGCGCCACTTCTACGTCTATCGTACGCTCCATCGGGTCGAGGAAGAGGCTGTCGCGGCGGATCACGACGTGCATGTCGTAGCCGTCACCGCCACTGTGGTTGAAGTTGAGCGTGGCACGTTCGCCATTTTTGTCAGACGAGAGCACCATCGCGCCGGTCTCGGGCGTGAGGTGGACGTTGTCGATCGTGTCACCATGTTGTACGCGTACTACGCCGCTGGTCTTGTAAGTGTAGCCTCCCTCGGCTTGACGCACCTCGGCGGTGTCTTTGCAAGCGGAGAGCAGAATGATGCAAGCACCCATCAAAAGATAAATCGATTTTTTCATTTTTGTATTTTTGTATTTTCTTATTTTCACATTTTTCGCCATCAGCCAAGGTCCAACGACCGACTGCCAACGTCTAACGACCAACGACCAACGACCAATTACAGGCTACAATTTTTGTGCCAACTGTCGGAATATTGTATGTTCCATTTTTACAAAAAAGAGTTCAGAACGTAAAAAACATTAAAATTCCTCAACTTTGCGTAAAAATCGAACACTTATATTTGCATAACTAAAAAAAATGTTGTATTTTTGCAATCGCTTAACGGAAACACACACACTCATCATGGCACAAAAAACGGATAATGTCTTTCTGACAAATCTTATTGAGGATCTCCCGGTCAAGGACAACTATCGTCTGGGCGACACGACCAGTCTGATTTACTGCAAGCATGGCAGTCTGACAATCGAGCTGGAGCAGCGCACGGTCAAGCTCGAGGCGAGCGACCTGATGATATGCATGCCGCGTACGTTGATACGTTCGTTGCGTGCGTCGGCCGATCTTAAGTTCTACATGCTGCGCGTGAAGAGTCAGATCTTCGACGACATCTTCCTGGAGTGTTTCCGTATGGAGCCGCGTTGGTGGGAGAAGCAGAACTACGTGCACAGCAATCCCGTCATGCACCTGGGTAAGTACCAGCAGCAGTTGGTGGAGTCGTACTACCAGTTCCTGAGCGTCAACCTGATCAGCTCGATGAGCATCTATCGCCGTCATATCTTGCAGGCCATCGCCCGTGCGGCCGTGCTGGAGGTGCTCAACTATATCGAGGAGGTGCTGGGTCCGCAGGTCGAGGTGCGCGATGATCCGGTCAGCCAGGGTGACTTTGTGTTCCGCCAGTTCTTACAGTTGCTCCAGGAGTATAAGCAGGAGCGCGAGGTGCAGTTCTTTGCCGAGAAGATAGGCCTGACGCCTAAGTACCTCTCGGAGGTATGCAAGCAGCGCAGCGGTAAGTCGGCATCCGAGTGGATTGCGGAGGTGACGGTGAACGAGATCACTCATATGATCACCACCACCAATATGTCGATCAAGGAGATCGCCTACCGGCTCAACTTCCCCAATAGCAGTTTCTTCTGTCAGTACGTCAAGAAGCATACGGGTATGTCGCCCGTCCAATTGCGTCGTAAAGTCTAAGGCCCGTAACCCGTAACCCGTAACCCGTAACCCATAACCCGTAACCGGTAACCGGTAACCCGTAACCCGTAACCGCTTACGTCGTCGGCACGACGTCTTTCCGGTGATACAGTTTCAGGCCCTCGATGGGGTCTTGCATGATCTTGCCCAGCGTGAAGCCGTAGTCGTCCATCACCTCCTGGAGCACCGGACGGTAGTAGTAGGCTACGGAGCCTACGAAGCCCACGGGCATTTGGCTGGTCTCGGGATTCTCCATGCCGTCCACCTCGTAGTACTGCTGTACGTTGCGGCGCACAAACTGCTGCAGGTGGTCGTATACCAGGTCGTGGATGCGTTGGTCCTCAATATGGTCGGAGCAGAAGCGCGCCAGGCTGGCCAGCCATCGGTTGGGGAACGGCTGACGATAGACGTGCTCGATAATGTCGGCCACGGTCAGGTGGTTGAGTTCCAGAAACTCCTGCTTCAGGTCTTCGCCCAACTGGTTCTTCAGCAGGTCGCCCACCAGTCGCTTGCCCATCACGGCCGCCGATCCCTCGTCGCCCAGTATATAGCCCAGCGAGGGCACGGCCCACTTGATCTGGCCGGCCTCGTACAGGCAACTACCACTACCCGTACCCAGGATGCAGGCTACGCCTTTCTGCTGACCCAGCAGGCCGCGTGCGGCACCGAGCATGTCGCTGCTGACCACTACCTCGGCCGAGCGGAACACGCCCTGGATAGCTTTCTGAACAAAAGGTATTTTCTCCGGCGTACAACCCGCTCCGTAGAAGAATACGTGGGTCACCTTGCCCGCCCAGAGCAGGTGACCAATCTGCGGAAGCAGCTGGTTGTTGATGGAGTTACGCATCGCGTCGCTGGTCTGAAAAAACGGGTTGATACCGTCTGTCATCACGTCTGTACTCTGTCCGTTGGCGGCCATGAGGCACCAGTGCACCTTGGTCGACCCACTGTCTGCAATCAGAATCATAGTATCGTTGTTCTTAAAATTCGGCTGCAAAGGTACTACAAATATTTGGAATATGCAAGGATTTGACGGTAAAAATCAAATGTATTTGAGTTTTTAGTGGGAAATCGTTGCTATTCGCGCGAAGACGCGAACGTAAATTCGGAGGGCGGAGCGTCCTTCCGCTTTCGGAAGGAGCGGCCTCCGCCTAGGATGGTATAAAATTATAAGGGGCGTGCCGAAGATACGATTCCAAATTCAAAAAAAATCGACACCCGCAAGGAAATGTCGATTTTTTTTGTACAGAC
>DFGU01000023.1:4222-11244 GCA_002371785.1 Bacteroidales bacterium UBA3742 | reverse complement strand
TTCCTTCATCCTTATTCATCCCAACGCTAAACCAACTTCACAGACATATAGAAGCGGTTACTCCCAGCCTCCATTCTAATTCCCCCGAATTCGGGGGTTTTAGAATCCTCACACCTATCCGCAAACCAACGTGAGCAGCAATGTGAACTACTACGCGCAAAAAAGCGGTAGTCCGAATATTGGATTACCGCTTTGATGAAATGAATAACTCCTGGCCGCTTATAGCATATTGTTATGCCTTAACCAATTCTTTCCTTTTTTTCATGTATTCAGATATTTTTCTCAACGAACTATATCTCGTAGTCCACGGCAGAACGGGCGGACTTGCAACGGCCGATGAAACCGGCTACTTTCAAGTGCTCGGGATGATTGGCATAGATGCGCAAATCGTCCCAGGTATCGAACGTACACTCCAAGCAGATATCGAAGTCGGTATTCGCTGCGTTGGGGATATTGATACCCACCTCCTCAGAGCGGAGGCAGGGTATCTTATCCAACAGACTCAGGAGACCGGCCTTGATGGTCCAGGCGTTCTCCAACTTAGTATGACCTTCGGCCTCATCCAAGAGGCGGAAAAATACAACATGCTTAATCATGATTAGTTTATGAGTTGATGGGTTGATGGGTTTATTAGTTTACTAGTGAACTAGTTTTTCTAGTTGTTCTAGTTTAACTAGTCTTCTGTTTTTTTACCAGATGCTGACGCGTTTCTCCGGGGCGAGGTAGAGGGGCGAGGAAGGCGTGATGCCAAACGCATCGTACCAGGCACCAATATGCGGCAGGGCTCCGTTTACGCGCCAACGACCCAGCGAGTGAGGATCCGACTTGGTGCGCTGCAGGATCTCCTCCGGACGGATATTACCTGCCCATACGTTCGCATAGGCCAAGAAGAAACGTTGTGCGGGTGTGAAGCCAGCCTTCTTGCCCAGACGCTGATTCTTGGGCTTGGCCGCCTCGTTGTTGCAGAAAGCCTGGTAGCTGACTTGCAGTCCGCCGTGGTCGGCAATATTCTCGCCCAGCGTGAACTGACCATTGGCATGTACACCCGGAGCAACCTCGATTCCATCGAAGAAATCGGCCATCACCTTGGTACGCTCGTCAAAGCGCTTCTTATCATCCTCGGTCCACCAGTTGATCATATTTCCGTCCTTATCAAACTGGCATCCCTGGTCGTCGAAACCATGAGTCATCTCATGACCAATCACGACGCCGATAGCACCATAGTTGAAGGCATCGTCGGCCGACATGTCGAAGAACGGGTACTGCAGAATACCGGCCGGGAAGCAAATCTCGTTGCTGGAGGGGTTATAATAGGCATTGACGGTCTGCGGCGTCATGTACCACTTCTGCTTATCCACGGGCTTATCCAGGAAACTGAGGCTATATTCCTGCTCAAAGCGCGCGGCGCGCATGAGATTAGCATAATAGGTGTCGGCCTTGGAGATACGCAGGTCGGTATAGTCGCGCCACTTGTCGGGATAGCCGATCTTGATGGTGAAGGCCGAGAGCTTCTCCAGCGCTTTTTGCTTGGTTTCATCGGACATCCAGGTCACTGCGCTGATACGTTCGCCCAGCGCACGCTGCAGGTTCTTCACGAGGGCCAGCATACGGGCTTTGTTCTCCTCGGGGAAGTACTCCTTGACATACATCTGGCCTACGGCCTCGCCGAGCGTTCCGTTGACGATATTCACGGCACGTTTCCACAGCGGTGCAGGTTCTTCCTTACCGCTCAGAATGCGTCCGTAGAAATCGAAACTGATCATATATACCTCCTGACTCAGATAGGCTGCGGCGCCATCCATGACCTGGAACGCAAAGAGCGTCTTCAGGTCCTCGAGCGGTTCGTCGGCCAGCATACGACCGGCCTCCTGCAGATGACGAATCTGACCTACGGAGATGCAAGAGGGCGAGATACCCATCTTCCGGAAATAGACGGTCCAGTTGATCTGGGGCACCAGTTGTTGGAGTTCAGGGATCGACATCTTGTTGTAGTTGGCCTGCGGGTCGCGCAGCTCTACGTTGTTGAACGCAGCTTCGGCCAGGCGGGTCTCCATACGCAGGACGGTGCGAGCACGCTGTTCTGCTGCGGTGAAACCGAAGTAATTGAAGAGTCGGGTGATGTACTTGAGGTACTCCGCACGGATCATCCGGGTATGCTCATCCTGATCCAGGTAGTACTCTTTCTCGCCGAGCGCGAAACCGGCCTGCGCCTCGTTGAGGATATTCATGCTCGAGTTCATCGCGTCGGCATCCACATACATTGCCCAGAGGCCAAACTCCATGGCCTCGCCGAGACGCTCCGTGAGTTGGTCACGCGACGTGATATTCGCGATTTCATCGAGCGTATGACGCAATGGAGAGTCGGCCTCCATGTTGCGGCGCGTGGTGTCCATCGCCAGGTTGTATAGGTCGCCTATCTTCTGCTCTACCGATCCCTCGGGATATTGATGCTCGGCCAGCGACTGGATGAGTCCGTTGACCTGCTTGAGGTTGTTGAGCGCCAACTGGTCGAACGAGCCGAAGCGGCTGTACTCAGCTGTTAGCGGGTTTTGGTTCATCCATCCGCCGCAAGCATACTGATAAAAATCCTCTTGGGGCGTTACGGACGGGTCGAGATTAGCGGTACGGATTCCCATGGATCGCTGGGAAGAACAAGCAGATAGAATAGAAGCCATAATGAGAAGTGAAAAGTGAAAAGTGAAAAGTGAAAAATAATGTTTTTTCATATTTTTTGGTGTTTTTTATTGTTTCTGGGTGCAAAATTACAAAAAAAGTTGCATATATGCAAATAAAAATCGAAAATACGTTCGCACTAACGCGCAAATAGCAACATTTTCCCTAAAAAATCACTTTTATACAAGCATAACGTCATTTTTTTAGAAAAAAACTTGCATATATGCAAATAAAAATCGAAAAATCGTACTTCGAGGACACCGACACGGCAAAGCCGTCCCACCTCGAAAATACATTCGCACTAACGTGCAAATAGCAACTTTTTCCCTAAAAAATCACTTTTATACAAGCATAACGTCATTTTTTTAGAAAAAAACTTGCATATTTCGATATTTTGTCGTATCTTTGTGCAATTTTTTGGAGAATTCGGCTTTCAGCATTCAGAATTCAGATAAATAAGGAAAAAATAAACATACGACAATATGATAATCGACAAATTGGAAAATGCGGATCTGTACTACGAAAGTGTACCGGGATTCGAACGATTCATGCAATTCTTCAACGACAACGACCTGGAGGAGTTGCCGGCATGCAAGATTTATCTGGACGGACAGGATCTGTACGTCAACATTCAGGACTTCAAGGGCAAAGAGGAAGCCAACTGCCGCATGGAGGCCCACAAAGACTATCTGGATATCCAGATCCCGCTGGGCGACGACGAGCAGATGGGTTGGAAAGCGCAGGTAGACTGCGAGAACGTGACCCAGGAATACGACGAGGGTAAGGACGTAGAGTTCTACGGCGACAAGGCCGTGACCAAGTTCGTCGTGCCGAAAGGTCACTTTGCCGTCTTCTTCCCCTCGGACGCCCACCAGCCGGGTATCGCACCGGGCAAGGTGTACCGAAAACTGATTGTTAAATCGCGTGTAAATCAATAAAAACCATGACAAGTGTAGCACACAAACAACTGAAACTCGTCAAGAACGATCCGTACCTGGCGCCGTTTGAGGACGCTATCCGCGGACGTTATGACTATGCTAAGAGTAAGGAATTTGAGTTGACCAACGGTCTGGAACTGAAAGAATGGGCCATCGGTCACCTGTATTTTGGTCTGCATGCCACCAAGGACGGCTGGGTGCTGCGCGAGTGGGCACCGAATGCAACGGCTATCTACATCAAGGGCGACATGAACGGATGGGAGAAGAACGAAGCCTACCGCATGAAACCCGTGGGCAACGGCAACTGGGAGATCAAGTTGCCGAAGCGCGCCATGAAGCACGGTCAGTTGTATAAGCTGCTCGTAGAGTGGCAAGGCGGATGGGGCGAACGTATCCCGAGTTACGCTACGCGCGTGGTGCAGGACGACCAGACCAAGCTGTTCTCGGCCCAGGTATGGGACCAGAAATACCGTTGGCGTCACCGCAGCAAGAACGTGAATAGCCGTAAGTCGGGCCTGTTTATCTATGAGTGCCACATCGGTATGTCGTCGGAGCAGGAGAAAGTAAGCACCTACGAGGAGTTCCGCACACAGGTACTGCCGCGTATCGCCGACCTGGGCTACAACTGCATACAGATCATGGCTATCCAGGAGCACCCGTACTACGGCTCGTTCGGATACCACGTATCCAATTTCTTCGCCGCCAGCAGCCGTTTCGGTACGCCGGAAGAGCTGAAAGCCCTGATCGACGATGCCCACGGAATGGGGCTGTCGGTGATCATGGACCTGGTGCACAGCCACGCCGTAAAGAACGAACTGGAGGGCCTCGGAAACTTCGATGGAACGGGCTATCAGTACTTCCACGACGGCGGACGCCGCGAGCATCCGGCATGGGACTCGCTCTGCTTCAACTACGGCAAGAACGAGGTGCTGCACTTCCTGCTGAGTAACTGCCGCTTCTGGCTCGAGGAGTATGACTTCGACGGTTTCCGCTTCGACGGCGTGACCTCGATGATGTACCTCAGCCACGGTCTGGGCGAGGACTTCAACGGCTACGGATCCTACTACAACGGCAACGAGGATGGTGACGCCATCATGTACCTGACGCTGGCCAACAAGCTGATTCACGAAGTGAAGCCGCGCGCCATCACCATAGCCGAAGATATGTCGGGTATGCCGGGCTTGGCACAGCCGATTCAGGACGGCGGTATGGGATTTGACTACCGCCTGGCGATGGGTATTCCGGATTTCTGGATTAAATATATCAAGGAAGTACGCGACGAGGACTGGAAAGCCGGTCATATCCTCTACGAGATGACCAACCGTCGCGAGGACGAGAAGACGATCAGCTACTGCGAGTCACACGATCAGGCACTCGTAGGCGATAAGACGATCATCTTCCGACTGGTTGACTCCGACATGTACTGGCACTTCGAGCACGGCCACTCCACCTATATGGTAGATCGCGGTATCGCGCTGCATAAGATGATCCGACTGGTGACGGCATCCACCATAAATGGCGGATACCTGAACTTCATGGGTAATGAGTTCGGCCATCCGGAGTGGATCGACTTCCCGCGCGAGGGTAACGGCTGGAGCTGCAAGTACGCACGTCGTCAGTGGAGCCTGGTGGACAACCCCAACTACTTCTTCTCTGACCTCAACCGCTTCGACAAGGACATGGTGCATCTACTCACCCAGAAGCTCTGGATGCAGAAAGATAAATACGGCAAGCACCTGCCCTGGGTGATGAAGCTCTGGGACAACGAGGGTGACCAGGTGGTAGCCTATATGCGTGATAAACTGCTGTTTGTGTTCAACTGGAACGGCAGCAAGTCGTACGAAGGCTATGGTATGCTCGTGCCGGAAGGCAAGTACAAAGTAGTGCTCAACACCGACGACACCAAGTATGCAGGCTTCGGACTGAACGACGACTCGGTAGAGCACCTGACGGAGCACGATGGCCTGTACGCACAGGACGGCAAGGGATGGCTGCGTCTGTACCTGCCGGCTCGCTGTGCGATGGTGCTGGAGAAGGTGGATTGATTGGTCGTTGGTCATTAGTCATTAGTCGTTAGACAATGAAAAATTTTAGATTTATCTATATCCTCGTGGCGGCACTCATTGTGTGGAGTTGCGGACGGGAGCAGAAGAGTCTCAAGGAGCAGTTCCACGAGATGGACTCTGCGCTGACGGAGCAGTTCCAGGAAGCTGCTAAAGCAGAAGATCAGGCCCGGATGGACTCGATCGAGGCGCTGTACTATGCGCAGCTGTTTGAGCTGGTGACCCAAAACCCGGAGGACGAGTGGGAAGACTCGTTGCTGCTGATGACCTTCCGTCAGTTCACGCCGGAGCAGAAAGACAGCATTCTGAGCCTACTACCACCGGCCATGCTGCAGGGCGAGATCATGCAAGCCCTGATCAGCAAGTATGAGACCGAGAAAGCCACCTCGCCGGGGCATGACTATGTGGACATCATGGGCGTGCAACCCGATGGCACCGAACTGAAACTGAGCGAACTGGTCGGCAAGACCGACTACGTGTTGCTCGATTTCTGGGCTACGTGGTGCGGACCCTGCTGCCGACTGCTGCCCAACCTGAAGCGACTGTACGACAGTCTGCCGGAGGGACGGCTGGAGGTGCTGGGCGTCAACTGCGACGACAACAAAGACGCTTGGCGCGAGAAGATAGAGGCCGAGCAACTCAGTTGGCGGCACATCACCACCGGCGAGAGCAAGCAGAACGATGCCTACGAGGCCTATGGCGTAGATGGGATACCGACCACCATCCTCATCGACCGCGAGGGCAAGATCGTCCACCGCAGTTATGGGGAGGAGGAAGCGATTCGAAACGTTGTTTCGGAATTTAAGAATTAAGATTTAAGAATTCAAATTTGATATTAGAATATGCGAGTAATTATTGAACCTTCGTATGACCTGCTTAGCAAGTGGGCTGCGAATTATGTAGCAAAGAAGATTAATGAGTTTGCTCCAAAGGAGAGCACTCCGTTTGTACTGGGTCTACCGACCGGTTCGTCGCCGCTTGGCATGTACCGCGAGTTGATCAAGCTGAACCAAGCCGGCAAGGTATCGTTCCGCAACGTGGTAACGTTCAACATGGACGAGTATGTCAACCTGCCGGAGGAGCACCCGGAGAGCTACCACAGCTTCATGTGGAACAACTTCTTCAGCCATATTGACATCCGCAAGGAGAATGTCAACATCCTGAATGGCAACGCCGCTGACCTGCAGGCTGAGTGCGCACGCTACGAGGCTAAGATCAAGAACTACGGTGGTATCCACCTGTTCCTGGGTGGCATCGGTCCGGACGGCCATATTGCCTTCAACGAGCCGGGTTCGTCGCTCACCAGCCGTACGCGCAAGAAAGAGCTGACCACCGACACGATCATCGC
>DFGU01000023.1:0-4102 GCA_002371785.1 Bacteroidales bacterium UBA3742 | reverse complement strand
GTAGGTGTAGGTACCGTAATGGACGCTCAGGAGGTGCTGATCATGGTGAATGGTCACGGCAAGGCACGTGCCCTGCAGCACGCTATTGAGGAGCCTATCAGCCATATGTGGACCGTCAGTGCACTCCAGATGCATCAGCACGGCATCATCGTATGCGACGAGGCTGCTTGCGACGAGCTGAAAGTAGCTACGTTCAACTACTTCAAAGACATCGAGCGTAATAACCTGAATCCGGATTCGTTGCTCTAATTATGTTGCAGATTTATAACACGCTAAGCAGGACCAAGGAGGTGTTTCGGCCGCTGCAGGAGGGGCACGTAGGCATGTACGTCTGCGGACCCACCGTATACGGCGATGCCCACCTGGGTCATGCGCGCCCGGCTATCACGTTCGACCTGCTCTACCGCTACCTGACCTATCTGGGCTATAAGGTGCGCTACGTACGCAACATCACGGACGTAGGTCACCTGGAGCACGATGCGGATGAGGGCGAGGACAAGATCGCTAAGAAAGCCCGTCTGGAGCAACTGGAGCCGATGGAGGTGGTGCAGTACTATACCAACCGCTACCATCATGACATGGAGGCACTCAACGTGCTGCCCCCGTCGATCGAGCCCCACGCCAGCGGACACATCATCGAGCAGATTGCCTTCGTACAGCAGATCCTGGACCACGGCTATGCCTACGTCTCGAACGGCAGCGTCTATATGGACGTGGAGAAGTTTGCCAAGGACTATCCCTACGGCAAGCTCTCGGGCCGCAACCTGCAGGACATCGTCACCGAGACCCGCGAACTGGACGGCCAGGACGAGAAAAAGCATAGCTACGACTTCGCCCTCTGGAAGAAAGCGGCCCCCGAGCATATCATGCATTGGCCCAGCCCCTGGAGCGAAGGATTCCCGGGATGGCACATGGAGTGCTCGGCGATGGGTACGAAGTACCTGGGCGAACGCTTTGACATCCACGGCGGCGGTATGGACCTGATGTTCCCCCACCACGAGGCAGAGATTGCACAATCCTGCGCCGCGCTGGGACACGACACCGTCCACTACTGGATGCACAACAACATGATCACCATCAACGGCAAGAAGATGGGCAAGAGCTACAACAACTTCATCACCCTGGAGCAGTTCTTCCGTGGCGAACATGAGTTGCTGAGCAAGCCGTTCGGCCCGATGGTGATCCGCTTCTTCATCCTGCAAGCCCACTACCGCTCGACGGTGGACTTCTCGTCCGAAGCCCTGGAGGCTGCGGAGAAAGGACTGCAACGTATGCAAGAAGCGTATGCACGACTGCAGAAACTGCAACCGTCGGCCGTCAGCGATCAGCCCCAAGCTATCGCCGACCTGCGTACGCGTTGCCAGGAGGCGATGGACGACGACCTAAGCAGCCAGCTGGTGATCAGCGAACTGTTTGAGTCGGCCCGCATGATCAATACCATCTGGGACGGCAAAGCCAAGATCTCCGAAGCCGACCTACAAGCACTACGCGAGACCTGGAAGACCTTTGCGATCGATATCCTGGGTCTGCGCCTGGAAGGCGAAGGCGACGGCAACGAGGAGAAGACAGCTGCCTACAAGGGCGCTGTGGACCTGTTGCTACAAATGCGACTGGAAGCCAAGCAAGCCAAAGACTGGACCACGAGTGATCGTATCCGCAACCAGCTGACGGCGCTGGGATTCCATATCAAAGATCAGAAAGACGGCTTTGAGTGGACTCTCTAAAGTCCGCACAGTGTACCGATCTGGTACACGGCAAACGACATGAGCCAAGCCAATAGAAGTGACTGCACCACCATGTACCCTGCCCAACCGCGACCCGCTTCGCGGCGCAGGGTCATGACGGTGGCCACGCACGGGAAGTAGAGCAGCACAAAGACCATAAACGAATAGGCCGTGAGGGGCGTGAATGCGCCGGATATATCACCGCCGTAGAGGATAGCCAGCGTCGAGACGATGGCTTCCTTGGCCGGCAGCCCCGTGAGCAAGCATACTGCCTGCTGCCAATCGAATCCGAGCGGGGCGAGTACAGGGGCTATAGCCCTACCAATCATCGCCAAGTAGGAATGCTCTACGTCACCCACCGTATGCATCGGGAAATACTCCAAGGCCCATATGATGATGCTGGCCCAGAGGATGACGGTAGCTATCTTCTGGAGATAGTCGGCTACGCGTTCCCATATATGCGCACCCAGCGAACGCCAGGACGGCAGACGGAAGTCGGGCAACTCGTTGACCGAGTCGTCGTTGGGTTTGCGGAACCAGCGGGTACGCTTCATGATGAGCGCAAAGATGATGCCCATCAGTATGCCGATGGCATAGAGCGAGAGCATGACCAGCGCCTTGTGCGTTGGGAAGAAGGCATCCACAAAGAGCATATATACCGGCAGACGCGCCGAGCAGGACATAAAGGGCACCATGAGCATGGTCAGCGTCCGATCCTTCGGATCCTTAATATCACGTGCGGCCATGATAGCCGGTACGTTGCAACCAAATCCCATCAACATCGGTACGAAGCTGCGGCCGTGGAGTCCCACGCCATGCATGATGGCGTCCATCAGGTAGGCCTCACGCGACATATAGCCCGAGTCCTCCATGAGGCTGATGAAGAAGAAGAGGATGATGATATTAGGCAGGAAAGCCAGTACGGCACCTACGCCCTGGATCACGCCGTCGATGAGCAACGACGACCACCATACGTCCGGCAGTCCGTCATGCGCCAGGCCGCACAGCCAATCGATACCCGATGCAATCCATTCCTGCGGATAGGCGCCCAACCGGAACGTGCACTCAAACACCATGTAGAGGATGAGCAGCATGATGGGAAAACCCAACCAACGATTCGTGAGCACCCGGTCGATACGCTCCAGCGTAGTGCGGTGCTGGTCATTCGGCGCATGATGCAGGGTCTGGTTGAGCACACCGTGTACATACGCCCGGTAGGCCTCCTCGTCGCCCAAGTCGCGCATATGGTAGATCGGGTGCGCCGTAGAGGCAGGCTTGTGAATGGTCTGCTCGATGAGGTCGAGACACTCGTCGAGGCCGTAGTTCTGACGCACAGATACGCGGCAGGTAGGAACACCTATCAACTGCTGGAGCTTACGGATATCCAGCGAATGCTCGGTCTGGAGCAGCAAGTCGTAACGCCCGATGGCCAGCACGATCTTCTCCTGCTCGTCGATGATATGGGGCGTGAGCATCAGCGAGTCCTCCAGGCGCGTGGCATCCACCACCTGCAGCACGACGTCGTAGGCATGCCCATGCAGCTGGTCGGGATGGTGCACTTCCACCAACTCGATAGCATGGCCACCGGCCGTCTGCTGACGGCTGTCAGCCAACTGCTGCAACGCCCCGCTCAGCGCACTCTTTCCGCTACCGGAGAGGCCAATGACCGCTATTTTATGCCGTTCGCTCATGCTCTGTATCTGAATTCGGGTGCAAAGGTACTGCTTTTTTCTGATATACACAATACCTAAAAGTAGGTAAACGCATAAAAAAAGCTGCCAGACCTGTGTCTAGCAGCCTCTTCACAAAATAAATTAGTGCTCTTGTGACCCCGCTAACTCGCGGTTTACCTTCCGCCTTGGCAAGCAAGGCGCAAGCTCTTGTGACCCCGCTGGGACTCAAACCCAGGACCTTCAGAACCGGAATCTGACGCTCTATTCAACTAAGCTACGGAGCCGAGCGTTCGGCTCCAGCCGAACGCGTAGGTGTATGTCGTTTTATCTCCTGCTACCGCCAAGGGCGATGAGGATGTAATATACCAGGGTGGCGAGCGATGCCAGGGCAGCTACGACATAGGTATAAGCAGCGCTATGGAGCGCTTCGCTGGCCATCTGGGTGGTATGGTTGTCGGTGATGCCGGCTTCCTGGAGCCAATCTACGGCACGGCGGCTGGCATCTACCTCAACGGGCAGCGTGACAAAAGCGAACAACGTGGTCATCGCATACAGGCCGATACCTACCCACAACAGTTGCGGGAAAGTTTCGATAAAGAAGAAACCGGCCAGGATGACCCACATCGTCCACCGATTGGAGAAATTGACCACCGGCACCAGCGCCGAGCGGAGCTTAAGCGGAGCATACGCACGCTCGTGCTGCAC
>DFGU01000060.1 GCA_002371785.1 Bacteroidales bacterium UBA3742 | reverse complement strand
TCGTCTCGCGGTACTCCTCGCCCACGAGCAGCACCTTGTCGGCCTTGCGCTCCAGCAGCATGTTGACAATATTCTGATGCTCCGTATGGCTGTACTCGCCCAACTCGCGCATGGCGCCCAAAATGAAACAGCACGCTGTTTCATGACCGGCTTCGCCTGAAAGACCGCTTCGCTGTGAGACCGTTTCACTAAAAGACCGCTTCGCTGAAAGACAAAATGCCTCTATCGCTGCCTGCATGGACGTGGGGTTGGCATTATAGGCATCTACCACCACCGTATTGCGTTCGGTCTCCATCAGTTGCGAACGGTTGTTGCTCGGCACGTAGGCACGGATAGCGTCCAAAGCCTCCGTCTCGCTCACGCCGAAATACTGTCCCACGCAGATCGCAGCCGACACATTCTCGGCATTGTAGCCACCTACGAGGTGCGTACCCTCGGGCATCACACCCGTGTGATAGAGCAGACCGGCTTCGCCTGAAAGATCGCTCTGCTGAAAGACCGCTTCGCTAAAAGACCGCTTCGCTGAAAGATACATCTGCTCCAAATACGGGTTGTCCGCATTGCGGAAGACGATACCCTTGTGAGCGATGATCCACTCATAGAGTTCGGCCTTTGTGCGCTGAACGCCCTCGAACGAACCGAATCCCTGCAAATGGGCACGCCCCACGTTGGTGATGAGGCCGTAGTTGGGTTCGGCAATCTCCACCAGTTCGCGTATATCGCCCGGATGGGAGGCACCCATCTCGACGATCGCCATCTCGTGCGCGCGCGTTATTTGTAATAAGGTGAGGGGTACGCCGATCTGGTTGTTAAGGTTGCCCTGGGTATAGTGCAATCGGTACTTACGCGAGAGCACAGCCGCACATAGTTCCTTGGTGGTCGTCTTTCCGTTCGTACCGGTAATGCCCAGGATAGGCAACCCCAGTTCACGACGCCATGCGCGGGCCAGGTCTTGCAGGGCCACGAGCGAGTTATCCACGCGGATAATACGGTCGGCATAGTCCTGACGCTGGGAGCAGGTCATCGGCTGGTCGGCATCCGTGATAGCATATGCTGCCCCCATCTCCAGAGCCTGCGGCACAAAGAGGTTGCCGTCGAAGCGCTCACCCTTGAGTCCCACAAAGACGCAGCCGGGAGTGACCCGGCGGCTGTCCGTGGTGACGCAAAGCTCCGATTTATTTCTTGTTAGGAAGCTCCAGTCCATAGTTCTTCTTCTTATCCTCTACTTTCAGGGCGAGGCTGAGCAGGAATGCCAGCACGCCAAACGAAGCGAATACGATCATCGGTACGAGGTAACCCTGGGTGGCTACGCGCAACTTACCAATCAGTAGCGGCACGAGACACAGACCGATATTCTGTACCCAGAAGATCAGGCAGTAGGCCGAACCCAGCACTTTCTCGTCGATGATCTTCGGTACGCTGGGCCACATAGATGCGGGCACGAGCGAGAAGCTGACGCCGAGTACCAAAATAGTCACAAGTGCAAGCGTTTTGCTCGGATAAGCGGGCAGCACAAAGGCAAATACCGAGTGGCAAGCGATCATGATGACCGCACCGATCAGCATCATCGAAGCGCCCTTGCCGCGATAGTCGATGAACGCACCCAGGAAGGGGGTCAGCACCATTGCCAGGATGGGGAACCACTTAAACAGACCGGCTGCCTCTGCATTCGAGATAGCGAGGGTCTCCTCCAGGAAATTGGTAGCAAAGCGCTGGAAGGGAAAGATCGCCGAATAATAGAGTACGCACAAGAGGGCGATGATCCAGAACATCTTCGAGCGGAAGATCTGAGCCAGGTCGGAGATATGGAACTCATCCTCCGGATCCTTCTCGGCCGTAGCCTCACCGATAGCTACCAGCTGGTTGTCGAAGCGGGTATCCATGATGGTGAAGACGAAGAAATTCAATAGACCGATGATGAGAAGCAGCGTGGCAAACAGCAGCGGAGCCGTCACGGAGTTGACACCATCCACAGCAAAGCGCTCGCTGAAGATCGGCGAGAGCCACATAGCAGCAAACACGCCCAGACGAGCAATTGCCATCTCGAGACCCATCGCGAGGGCCATTTCCTTGCCCTTGAACCACTTAGCTAGGATCTTGCTCACCGTCGTACCGGCCATCTCACAGCCGCAGCCGAAGATCATAAAGCCGAACATAGCTATCTTGGCGCTACCCGGCATGGAAGGCCACCAGCTGTTGAGCCACGTTACGGTGTTGGCATCCGCCCAGGAGATTCCCCAGTACTTGATACCGGCACCGATCACCATGAGGCTTGCCGATAGCAGACCCGTGAAGCGGACGCCCATCTTGTCCAGGATAATACCGGCCAGGATGAGGAAGCCGAACACATTCAGCAGATACTCACCGGCAGCATAGGTACCGAAGTCACCTTGGTCCCAGCTGAGCGTCTTATCCAGCAACGAAGCGAGGGGCGACAGGATATCGACAAACATATAGGCGAAGAACATCATCGACGCCACGAGTACCAGCACCGCCCAACGTGCTACCGCACTGTCGCGGAGGGTTTGTTGCATTTTCTGTACCATAACAGTTATTTAGGAATTATAGGGCCTCATCCTCAGGTTTTTGAGGACGAGGCTTGGGGTTAAACTTGCGACGTTTGAGCCACGCTTCGCGGCGTCGTTCGTACTCCGCGTAATGGGTCTCCAGGAAACCATCAGCCATAATGAGCCTTCAGCTTTCAGCCGTCAGTATTCAGATCATTTCAGGCCGAGGGCTTTCTTAACGGCCGGCGTCAGATCTACAGCGTCCTTGCCGATATAGAGCATAGCCTGCTGGTCGAGTACGTAGTTCAGGCCCTTTGCCTTTGCCTCGGTTTCGATAGCTTTCATCACTTTCTCCTGGATGGGCTGCATGAGTTTCTGCTGCTCCTCCTGGAGGGCTTGACGCGAGAACTCAACGAATTTCTGAACGCGGCTGTCCAGGTCCTGCAGTTCCATCATTTCTTTGTTGCGAGCAGCCTCACCCAGCATGTTAGCCTTCTCCTGGAAAGCCTGGTAGCGGGTCTGGAATTCCTGTTGCATTTGTTCTACCTCGGTCTTGTACTCAGCCTCTTTAGCTTCGAGCGACTTCTGAGCCTCTGCCAATTCCGGCATAGCGGCAATGATCTCCGAGGAGTTAACGTGTCCAATCTTCTGCGCAGCAGCCATCATCGGCAATGCGAGCGCCAATACTAAAAATAGTTTTTTCATCTTGTGTTGTATAATTTTAATGTTTATTTTTCGCGTTATCTGTTTCGCCGAGCGAACAGCGCTCAGCCATAAGTATGCAATTTCAGTGCCAAACCTTACTTAGCACCCATTTTCTGCAGCACTTGGTCCGAGATGTCCAACTTAGAGGACATGTATATCAGGGCTGGATCGGCCGAGCGGTCCTTGACCACGTCGATACGTTTCTCTTCGGCCAGCCCCTGGATAGCCGTGTATATCTCGTCCTGGATAGGCTTGATGAGTGCCTCACGCTTCTTGAAGTACTCGCCGTCCTGACCGAAGTACTTACGCTTCAGTTCCATGGCTTCCTGCTCCTTCTTGACGATCTCCTCCTCGCGTCGGCGACGCATATCGTCGGTGAGGAAGATCTGCTCGGTCTGGTAGTTCTGCGTCAGGATTCGAGCCTCCTGCTCCACCGCCTCAATCTCTTTCTGCCAACGCTTGGAGATCATGGCAAGCTGGTCATTAGCCGTCTCATACTGCGGCAGGTTCTTCAGGATATACTGCAGGTCGATATACGCTACCGACTGATCCTTAGCCCATGTTGTTCCAAGCGACAACGCGACAAGGAACAACGTACAAAATAGTATCTTTTTCATAATTATGTCTTTATTCTTTTAGCGCAGCGGTCTATATTACAACTCTTGTCCCAGTACGAAGTGGAACTGACTTCCGCCGTACTGGCTGCTACCGTTGATCTTATCAAATCCATAGCCCCAGTCAACACCCAGCAGACCGAACATCGGCAGGTAGATACGTACACCCACACCGGCCGAACGCTTCAGGTCGAAGGGGTTGTAGTTCTTGATGTCGGAGAAGCAGTTACCGGCCTCCAGGAAGGCGAGGGCCCAGATGGTAGCCGACTGCTGGAGCGAGATCGGGTAACGGAGCTCCATGGTGAACTTGTTATACACATATCCCATGTTACGTCCCGTAGCGGCATCGTAGGGCGTCAACGAACCCGACGAGTAGCCACGCATAGCCACGTACTCTGTCGAATACGACGTGTAACTCGACATACCGTCACCACCCATGTAGAACGACTCAAACGGCGATTTCAGGTTCTGGTTGTAATGACCCAGGTAGCCGAACTCGGCACGCGTCATCAGCACCAGTTTGCTATCCGGCGTGAGGGGCGTGAACACCTTGCCGGTGAATTTCCACTTATGATACTCGATGAGGTGGTACTTCTCGTTGTTGGTCATCTGGCTGTAGTCGGTCTTGGAGAATGCCGAATACGGCGGAGTGATCTTCAGACCCAGCGTAAACTGACTACCGCGACGTGTATAGATCGGGTTGTCGATAGACGAACGCGAGAGCTGGAGGTTGATGGAGAAGTTATGGCTCGTTCCGTCCGACACGAGCAGATAGGGCCAGTCCTTCATCATGTAGAGCTGGTAACTCAGCTCGCCGTAGAACGTGAAGTAGTCGTCCGGCCAACGCAGACGCTTACCATAGCCCACCGACACACCGAAGGTGCGCAGGTACTTATCCGGGTCAGACTCCGACTCGGCCAACTGCTGGTAGTAGTTGGAGTTACCGGAATAGTAATAGTAGTCCGAGTAGGTGTTATACAAGTTTTGATAGGCCTGATAGTAACGGTTGGAATAGCCGGTCTGCGAAGCAAAATAGATGCTGGCGCTCAGGCTGTTCGGACGCTTACCGCCCAGCCAAGGCTCCAGGAACGAGAGGCTGGCGTAGGTATAATACACACCGTTGGTACGTGCGTTGATGGAGAAGGTCTGACCCTCACCCTGCGGCACGATGCGGTACGACTTCTTGTTGAATAGGTTCTGTATCGCGAAGTTGGTGAA
>DFGU01000033.1 GCA_002371785.1 Bacteroidales bacterium UBA3742 | reverse complement strand
CACCACGATATTGTTGGTCGGGCTGACGGGGATGCGCTTGGTGAGGTTGCCATCGGCATCGTAGATGCAGAGGCTACCCTTCTGGAGCGACTGCGGCAGATATACCACGTGGGTAGCGGGGTTGTAGGTGATCGAGTCGTAAGCCACGGTCAGATGGCGCGAATCGCTGGCCTCGCCCTCCTTGGTGAAGACCGAAACCTCCATGCCGAGCGGACTGAGATGTTCGGTACAGCCCTTGTTCTCGGAGCACTGCAGACGGACGTAGTAGGTAGTACCCGGCGTGAGGTCGTAGGCATAGAAGACGGTATAGTCCTCAGCCAGTTCGCCCTCGATAGCCGTGATTTCCTTCTCGCGGCCCTTATAGGTATAGACGACCTTCTGGTTGAACGTAGTGCTGAATGCATCCATGCAGACACCCTCACCGCCGATAGAGGTATAGACCATCTGGAAGCGGCGATAACCCTTCGACTCTTCGAAGGTGCGGGTGTAGGTATATTTCTTGGTGCTCTTGGTGATGGATATATTCTCCAGTGTATCAATGCCGGCATCGCTATAGCCGATGAGGGTGAGGAAGCCGACTTCGGCATCGGTGGTAGCGGGAGCGCTGAGCCACATACTGAGTTGAGTGACGGGCAGCGAGTAGATCGGGGTGATCATGGTCTCGTTGTTCTCCTTGAACCACATAGATACGGCGCCATCCTCCTTGGCCTTGGAGGTAGTGCGGTAGAAACTGGTGTACCAGCCGGACTCCTGAACGGTCATCTCGTCGTCGAAGCCCTCGAAGCTCTCCATGGTCGTCTCCTGGCCATCCTCCATATGATAGAGGGTGACGTAGTAGTACTCGGCATCCGCCTGAGGCGTCCAGCGCACCTTGAACGAGGTGGGGGTGACCTCCTCTATCTTATCCACGTAGGGCGCTTCGATGAGCGTCGGACGCGGACAGGTAGCGTGTACGGGATAGGAACCAATCTTAGCGTCCTGGCGGACGGTGATGGTACCACGCTCGGTGGTGCAGACCATCTTGCCGGGACGGTAACGCACGAAGATATCCTGCTCGAGGTTAGCCGAGGTAGGACGTACGTTGAAGGCGGTGGTCCAGTTGATACTATCCTTCGAGATCTGGAAGCCCTTGCCACTGATGCTGATCTGCACATCCTGCTCGGTCGACATCTCTTCGCCTACGATCTTGAGGCGGCTACCCGGCGAATAGCTATCCTTAGTGTCGGAATTGTAGGTACTCTCGATGACGGGCAGGTCGGTAGGCAGGATCATGAAGTCGCTGGACTTGAAGGTAAACGTGATATGCTGCGCACTCTCTACGATGTCGTAGAGCGGTTGCTCAACGATCGTACCGTTGTGAAGCGTAGGCGTGAAGGTGGTCACATTCTTGGTGCCGGGATAGGGATCGGCAGCATCGGCATAGCCGCGTACGCCACCCGCCTCCTCGATATCATAGCGGAGCGGTTGGCCGTTGTTGGGCGAATTGTTGCCCCACGCGGAGGCGCTATAGTCGACATGCCAGATGAGCATACCCGTACCGGGCAGACTGGTAGAATGGCGATCCCAACCGATACGTTGGCGGTTCTCCAGGAGCCAGTACTCGTTGGGGCTGGCCGACTCCCAACTGAGGTTGTGGGTGCCGTTGGCGATGAGGAAGATCTGCTTCGATCCGTCCTCTATCGGCGCCAGGGTATAGACACCCGGTTCGGTGATCTGGACCGGAGTAACCCATCCGAGCTGGAAGCGCTCACCGGCGGTGTAGCTGGGCGGCGTCTTGCCGTTACCGTTGTAGCTACCGGAGCACATAATATCCCACGAGCCGACGGTATACTGCTGGTTGTACTGATCTTCGGTATCATAGTAGTCGGGAAGACCGAGCACGTGGCCAAACTCGTGGCAGAACGTACCGATGCCGCACATCGACGTACCGGCCGAACCGCGCAACTCGGACGTACAAGCATAGTCGTAGATCAGTTTGCCATCTACGCGGTCACCGCTCTGTACTATACTGCGGTGGGGCCAGATGGAAGTGGACGGACCACCCTCGGCCTCGTTGTGGCCGGCATAGTAGATGAAGACGTTGTCCAGACGGCCATCGTTGTTGGTATCATACTGCGCCATGTTGATGCCCAGTTCGGAAGAGACCTTGTTGCAAGCCTCGACAACCATCCTGCCGGTATTCTTGTCGTAGTAAGCCGAGCTATTGCTCAGCGTGACAGGTCCGTAGCAGTCGAAGATAGGCGAGAAGATGCTATCCGAGCATGCGATGAAATAGTCGCGAGCAGAGCCTACACCACCGTTGGTGCTATAGCCCGACTCGTTAAGCATCTTCTCAAAGTCGGCTTGGGTGTAGCGGAATTTCTGGTCAGAGAAATTGACCAGGATCACTACGCTATGAGGCGAGCCCGAGAGCGGGAAAGTAGCCGCAAACTGCTTCTGTTGGGCTACGCGACGTGCGCGCAGGGCCGTTGCGGAGGGCTTAGCTACCGAAGCATCGTCCACCCACATACCGCGGCTATTGAGCCGCACGGGGGTACCATCCGGGCGCGTGTAGTAACTATGGAACTCATCACCTACGAGGCGGAGCTGGACGGTCGTGCCGTCGGCCTGGGTCTTGGTGATCAACTCCGGCGTGGCCATGACAGCCCATGCCGCTACGCTCATCAAACAAGCGCAAAGAATACCAAATATCTTTTTCATATGCGTAGAATTTTCCAAATTACGCGGCAAAGGTACAAAAAAAATCCCACATACGCAAATGTATGCAGGATTTTTTTAGATTTTCAAGAAAAATTACTTACCCTCAATACCCTTTACCAATCTAAGTGGCTCTACTTTACCGAGGTTAATCATAGCTTTCGTATCTTTCTTTGCACGAACTTGTTTCTTCGGAGCACCATACGGTTTGCCCTTCTCTCCGTCCTCATAAATGTAGGTTTCCAGATCCAATGCGTACGGTTTTGCAAGAACTTCAGAATAAGATTGAGCTTCTTCATTCAATGCTAAACCGGTTCCTAATGCGCCTGCACACCAATCTACTTTCAGTTGATATACAGCAACAGTTTCTTGCTCTTCATTGTAATCGGTATAGAATACACCTCCGGTGATGATAGCATCAAACCAAGGATAGGAAGCGATACTACCGTCTTGGATGATGGCTGCACGGAGATGCGCACCCTTTGCGCCTGTAGCGTAAAGATCTTTATCAAACGAAGGTGAGCTACCAGCGTCTACTGCTTCGAAATAAGCTTGCCATACGTTACCAATGATTGCCGGATCTAATGAACCAGCTTCAACTCCGTATGGAGTATTGTTGTAGTCTTCTGCAATCTGGAAAGCCAAATCCCAAGGCTCACCGATATATTGACCGGAAGTAGAAGATTCAATGAACGGAATGGAAGCGGTCACAAAAATGTAATCGCCAGCACCATCTTCGTCACCGGGGATAGCTACATCGCTCGGAATACACAACTGTACAGAGTACAATTTGCAGGTATAAGTAGCCTTTGAGGTCTCATAGACAAGCGTAGTGTCGCTTACAGGTGTTGCTGACTTAGTGGACGGGAAATAATAAACATTGGAACTGGGTGCCCAACTTTCCTCGAAGGTCATAACATTTACGTTGCAGACTGCGGTCAGGTCACCCAGCTTAGCGGTGATCTTAGCCTCACCTGCAGCCACACCGGTAATCACGCCGTTCTTAACGGTAACGACACTAGTGTCGCTCGTGCTCCACTCGCAAACAGGAGCTTCCAGGCTGGTCGGCTCCCAAACGAGCGTCAGCTTCAGCTGCTCCTCCGGGCTAATCGATACGCTAGCGTCCTTGAAAGCAATCTTGGTGTACTCCGAAGTCGGATTGTTGTTCGGATCCTTACAGCCGGCAAAAACCAATGCCAGGGCTGCAAATACAACTAAATACTTTTTCATAATTTGATTTGTTTTTAGTGAATAAATCTATTAGTAAAACTTAACGTTTTTTCTTATTGGTGGGTGAGCGTAGTCTTATCTTTCAGGCTCGGGTTGTAACGGGTCTCAGAGGTAGGAATCTCACACTGGAACTGCTCGCCCTCGGCGCTGGTGATGTCGAGCTTCTTGTCGGCACGGCTGAGGTGGTTGGAACCCAGGTCACGCTGCTTCTGCAGACGGCGGAGCATCTGCATGGAGTAGCCCTCGCCCCACATCTCAACACGCCAGTTATAGACGATAGCCTCCTTGACAGCATCGGCCGACGTGAGCGTGAGGAGCCAAGCAGCGTAAGCTGTCTCCTGGCCGCTGATGACGCGCTCGTTGCAGAGCTGCGTAAGGTAGTAAACAGCCGTAACGTAGTCATCGTTGCTCCAAGCAGCCTCGGCAGCAATCAGGTAAGCCACCTCCAGACGCATGAATACGTTGTCGCAGAGCCAATCACGGTCCACCTTGTCGAGTGCAGTGACGTGTTTGTACTTCGGGCTATAGAACTTGCCATCCGGGCAGTAAGCAAATTGCTGGGTACCCGAGCGGAACCAGTTGACACGGTTGTCCCAACCCTTGGCTACGATCTCGTCGTAGAGCTTGCTATCGATACCCTTGGTATCACCAGCAGCTGCGTAGCTATAGGAGTGGATATCCACCTGGCCGAAGAAAGAACCGAGTGCAGTTGTGGTCTCAACGGTCACATCCTGACCCCACATCCAGTTAGCGGCATTGACGTCGCAGAAGCCCGTGGTGAGCAGGTCGGTATTCGACAGCATGGTATACTTACCACCATCGATGACAGCCTTAGCCATATCGAGCGCGATCTGGTAGCAGTTCTTACCACCGGCGATCGTCACGCTCTTGTCACCATGGTTGAGCATAGCGTAAGCCAGCATCAGACGAGCCACGTCGGCATCGATCTCCAGCTTGGAAAGACGCTGGTTGTACTGGCTATAATACTCAATGAGGTCGATAGCCTCGGAGAGGTCCTCGTAAACGCGGTCGTATACCTCACCGACGGTAGAGAGCGGAGCACCCAGGGTGTCGTTGATAATGTCCTTACCTACGTAGATAGGCAGTGCCTTGGCATCCAGGTCGGCATTGTCCTTATCACGGGGATCGGTGTAGATATCCAGCAGGTTGGCATATGCCCAACCGCGGATAGCCAGCACCTGGCCGTAGTAGTAACCGCTCAGCGCGATCTCATCGGTCGGCGTATCACCGGCTGCCATGACGTTCATGATTTGCTTGTCCATCGAGACGCCCTTGTCGTCTACGTCCAGGATCATAGCCTTGTCGCAGAGGTTGGTCAGGTTGATAATCTCGTAGAAGAACGACCAAGCATAACTACGGTTGTAAGCGTAGTAGTAGCCACGCTCGTAGTTCTCGAACCATCCGTAGCTGCTCTTCCTCATAGCCATATCACCCGATTGGATATCGCTGTACATATCGAGCGAACGCTTACCAAAGGTGTCATGGCCGCCATACTCATAGAGCTTGGAGTAGATACCAAAGATCGAACCACGCAGTTTGTCGGGCAACTGCTGGTATTGCTCCTCCAGCAGCACGCCTCCCTCAGGATATTGGTTCAAGAAACTGTCACCACAAGAGGTGAGACCCAGCCCCAACGCGAGGGTAATAAATGCAAATGTTAGTTTTTTCATTGTCGTAACCTCCTATGTTTTAGAATTGAACTTTAATACCTCCCATGATGGTGGACAGCGGGCTATAATCGTCGTAACCGTTGGTACCGCTGAACGACATCATCGGGTTGTAACCCTTACGTGCGGTTGCGATAGCCAGGTTGTCGGCTGCTACCCAGATATGGAGGTTGGTCAGTTTGATTTTCTCGATCAACTTCTTCGGGAACTTGTAACCCAAGTTGATATTGTTCAAGCTCAGGTAGGAGTTGCTGGTCAGGAAGCGGTCGCTGGCTGCGTTAGCATAGTCATCAGCGCCGTTGCTCAGACGCGGGATATTAGTATTGGTGTTGGTCTCCGTCCACGCGTTCTTAATATCCTTATGCCAGTTCATCGAACCGATTTTGTCGCTATGCATGAGGCTGGCGTACATGTTGTCGTAGCCATAACCACCGATACGATACGAGCAGCTAATGCTGAGCGTTACACCGTATGCTTCCAGGTCGAGGCCGAAACCACCGTCCAGGTCAGGCATATAACTCTTGCCAACATAGTTGCTACCTGCGTAGGTGTACTCCTCGTTGGTAACGGATACGGTGCGGATATCAGCATCCGGGTGCTTGAGTTGGTACTCGTAAACAGACGAGATGTAGTTGTCACCCGTGTTGTCGAGGTCAGCCGAGGTGTGACCGAAGCCACCACCGTTGGTTGCATCGTAGTATGCGGTGTACATAGCCTGACCCTGATCGTTCACGCCCTCATAATGAACCATATACCAATCGGCCGTAGAGTGGCCAACAGACATACCGCCCGACATAACCATACGCTCGGGATTACCATTCTCATCATAACCGTCGAGAGGCATGAGCAGCATCTTGTTGCGATAGTAGCCACCGTTGAGGCGGAAGTTCAACTTCACGTTACGCAGGTCGATCAGGTGAGCCTTCAAGTCGAACTCGATACCCTGGTTCTCCATAGCTGCATCGTTTACATAATAGCCACCGTAACCGAGCGAAGGAGCCACGTAGCGCGGGAAGAGCATGTTGTCGGTCTTCTTATAGAAGTAGTCGAACTCAACGTCCAAATACTTAGCAATCGAGAACTCGAGGCCGAGGTCGAAGGTGCTGGTGCGCTCCCAAGTCAGGTTGGGGTTGCCCTTGTATGCCCACGGATAACCCTGGATGTCGTTTACGTTCTCAATATTATACTGGTCGGTATAGAGCATGTCGCCGATGTCCTGGTTACCCAGCACACCCCAGCTCAGACGGAGCTTACCGTTCTTGAGCCAGTCGGCAGCGGTAGTACCCTCGAAGAAATGCTCGTTGGTGAAGCTCCATGCTGCACCTACCGATCCGAAGTGACCCCAGCGGTGACCCTTAGCGAACTTGGACGAACCGTCGGCACGGTAGTTACCGGTAATGTGGTAACGGTTGTCGTACTCGTAGGTAGCGGTAGCCAGTGCCGACTCCAGGGTGCTGGTACGGGTGTAACCCTCTACGCCGTCCATACTGATGGCGTTACTCAGCTCGGGATAGTCATCGAGCACGATATTCTTCTTGTAACCATACTGATAGTTTTTAGTGTAATATGTGGTCTCGTGACCGGCCATCAAGCGAATGGTATGCTCGTTGAAACGACTTGTTGTACTCGAGCAACTGGTTGCTGGTAAAGGCCAGATAATTGTATTGCGCATTACCGATACGGCCCACGCCGGCAGCATCGCCGTAGTACTTGTTGGTCAGGCTGTTGATGCGGTTGTTCATGTATTGTACACCCGCGTTGATGGTGAATTTCAGACCTTCGTAGAGCTTGAACTCCAGAAAGGCATTGGCGACCGTCTGGTGGCGTACCGTGCGTTGCTTATCCCACTGCAGTGCACCGGCAGGGTTGATACCGAACGAGTAGGGACGTCCGCCCTCCTGCCCGATATTCTCAACGCCGTTGTCTCCGTAGTCGTACATCTTGCCGCCCGTCTTCGGGTCAATAGCAATATTACCATTCGCGTCGCGCACGTAAACCGGATAGATAGGCGGAATCTCATTCACAAAGAGGAAACCGTTGTTAGCGGCATTGTCATCCTGCACAGGATTGTTGATGCTCGCGTACGAATACTGGATATTCAGACCACCCTTGAGCCATTTCTTAGCCTGGTAGTTGATGTTAGCACGCGTATTGAAACGCTGGAAATTGGAAGCGGTATAGTAACCCTCGTCCTTGAGGTAACCGAAACTGGTGTAGTAATTCAGCTTCTCGCTACCACCGCTAATCTTAGCGGTTGCCTCCAGCTTGAGTCCATTGCGGAAGAGGGAGTTGTACCACGAGTCCATATTCTGGAACTGCGCCAAACGGCTGGCCGAACGGGAGAATGTCGGGTTGACATTACCGGCAGCATCCGTTGCATCGATGAGCAGGTTGCCCGGCTGATCCCACAGGTTGTAGATCTTAGGAATACCGTTCGCACCGAACAGATTCTTGTTGGCGTTTGTGATAGACTGGTTCTCCGATTTTCCATTGATGAGACGGTTCTCGTTGTACAGACTCTGCCAAGCCAAGGTCACATAGTCTTCCGGGCTGTCGATCACGTCGTAGAGCGGGAGCAGACGCATGTTAGCACCACCCTTGACGTCGATCTCGATCTTGCCATCATCGCCGTGGGAACTACCCTTCTTGGTAGTGATCACAACGACACCGTTAGCACCACGGCTACCATACAGCGAGGTAGCCGTTGCATCCTTGAGGACGGTGAGCGAAGCGATGTCACTCGGGTCGATCGAGCTGATCGAACCGGCATCGAGTGCGATACCATCCACTACGTACAGCGGAGCACTATTGGCCGTAATAGATCCGATACCACGAATGTTGATCGAGGCTACCGAACCAGGCTGACCAGTGGAGTTAACCACCTGAACACCAGCTACCTCACCGGCCATAGCCTTGGTAACATCGGAGGGGTTCTTCTTCTCAATGTCCTCTGCCTTAACGGCTTCTACCGAACCGGTAAAGCCGCCCTTGCTGACGTTACCATAACCGGTAACAACCACCTCTTCGAGCAGCTTAGCGTCCTCACGAAGCACAATCTTCAGATTCTTGCCCGCAGCAACTTCCTTCTTCTCCATTCCCATGAAGGTAACGATCAGGGTCTTCACCGTAGCGGGAACGTCCATCTTGAACTTACCATCGATGTCAGTAGCAGTACCGATCGTGGTGCCCTTGGCAATCACGCTGGCGCCGATGACAGGCTGGCCTTGTTCGTCTTCAACGACACCGCTAACCTCCTTCTGCGCATACACTGCCAAAGTTGCTGTCACAAGCAATAAGAGCGTAAATAATTTCTTCATAACATTAATTAATTATATTGATTTTATCGTATTACTATGCAAAATCGCCGCAAAATTACGAAAAAAAAATGACATGAGCAAATTTTTGCGCAAAAAAATGCAGTTTTTGACGCAATTTGCCCATTTTTGAGTGACAATTTGTGAAAATGTAACGAAAAACCCCAAAAAAACGACAAAATGTTCGTTATTCGTAGCGCAGGGTTAGCAGGTTGTCAACCGAGAGGATTTCGCGGCTGATTTGGAGCAGTTGATCGGAAGTGGTTTGTGCGATCTTTTGGTAGGTTTCCTGCCAGGTAGGTGCACCAGAGAAGTAGAGCATCGACTTGGCCATCGCCAAGGCACTATTCTCCTGGTTTTGGGCCGCGATAGCCATCTGGCCTCGCAATTGGCGCAGGGCGTTGCGGAGGTTGGTCTCGCTGAGCGGATGGTCCTGGAGGCGCTCCAGTTCGTGGCGGAAGACGGTCATACACTGCTCGGCATGCTCAGGTTCGCAAGCGAAATAGGTGGCCCAGTAGCCGGTATCGCTCAGCGGTGTGTAGGTGGACTCGACCTGATAGACCAGTCCGTGCGTCTCGCGCATGCTGAGGTTGAGTCGGCTATTCAAGCTTCCGCCACCCAGGATATTGTTGAGCAGATAGAGGGGCAGTTGTCTTTCGTGACCGAGCGGATAGGCGCGTTGCCCGATCATAACATGGGTCTGGTGGGTACGGCGGCGGAAGGTGCGCTCACGTTCTGAGATTGTACTGACGTCTGGGTTGACTGTCGGTTGACCGTCGGTTGACCGTCGGTTAGAGGGGGACTCAAGTGCGACTTTTGGTGAGGGTGAGGGTGAGGGTGAGGGAAAGGCGAGGGGAGAGACGGAGGGCACTTGGAGACTTCCGAATTCGCGCTCGGCCAGACGGAAGATGCGGTCGGGGCGGAGGTTGCCTTGACAAAAAACGACCATGCGGTCGGGCGTATAGTGGGCACGCATCCAGTTCCGAGCAAATTCGGGCTTGGAAGAGATATGACGAAGCGTCTTTTTGGTACCAAGGATGGGCAGCGCCAGACTACTGCCGGAGAAGACGAGGTTCTCGAAGTCGTCGTAGATAAGTTCGGAGGGCTGATCGTTGTAGCTCTCAATCTCATCGAGGATGACCATGCGTTCCTTATCGGTCTCCTCCTTTTTGAAGGTAGGCTCCAGGAGCATCTCGGCGATAAGATGCAGGGTACGCTGTACGTGTTCGCAGAGGGTGGCGGCATAGAAAGTGGTCTCCTCCTTGGTGGTATAGGCATTGATCTCACCACCGATACCCTCGATAGCATGGATGATGGCGCGCGCAGAGTGATGGGTCGTGCCCTTGAAGACGCAATGCTCGATATAATGGGCCATGCCGTTCTCTTCCGGCTGTTCGTCACGCGTACCGGCACCGACCATCACACCGACAAAAGCCACCGGCGAATCGGTGAGTCGATGCACAATTTTGAGCCCATTTGGCAAAATATGATAAAAAGTTTGTTTATTTTCTTGCATATATCAAAATTTCTTCGTACCTTTGCACCCGCTTTTCAGTCGAAAGTCAAAAGGTGCCTCCGGGCAGTCCGATAAAGGTCGGAAACTCCTTCGACATCGAGAATGATTTTCGATTACCCGCGGCATTGGCGGAATTGGTAGACGCGCCAGACTTAGGATCTGGTTCCGAGAGGAGTGAAAGTTCGAGTCTTTTATGCCGCACAACTATGAAACATTTCTGTTATTTCTTCACCACGTTGCTGGTCGGCAGTATGTTGCTGACATCCTGTTTGGAAGGCGAGCAGTCCTCCACCCCTCGTATTCAAGCCTCGTATCTCTATCGTAGTACGCCCGCGGGTGTGCGCGATTCCATACATTATGGTGACACGGTATCGGTGGGTGACACCCTGCGCGGCAACCTGCTGCTCTACGGCGTTTATAACAATCTGACCGAATTTCGGGCAAGTTGCGACACTTCGGCCATGCAACTGGAACTGGTAGTTGATTCTGTCTATCGTCCGTTTTTGCTGGCGGAGTCCGATCCGAAGAGCGGTCTGCTGCGTTTTACGGCGGAGGTTTATATCTTTCCGACGGCACTACAATATGTGGTAAAGAAACCGGGTACGCATCGGATCTCGATGACTTTGTCCTCCACCGCCGGACAGAAGTATTCGCCTATCAATGCCTGGTTTGAGCAGCCGGTGAAGTAGCGGTTTCGCTCTGCTTGGCTTCTTGCCAGAGGTTTTCCATCTCCTCGAGTGTCATATCCTTGAGCGCCTTGCCCTGCTTGTGCGCCTTTTGCTCTACATAGTTGAAGCGGCGTATGAACTTGAGGTTGGTATGCTCAAGGGCATTGTCGGGACGTATCTTGTAGAGCCGCGCAGCATTGATCATGGCAAATAGCAGGTCGCCAAATTCGGCTTCTTTCTCTCCACCATCGGTTTTGCGCAGTTCGGCCTCCAGTTCGCGGAGCTCCTCATGCACTTTGTCCCATACGTCTTCGCGTTGCTTCCAGTCGAAACCGACGTTCGCCACCTTGTCCTGGATGCGGTAAGCCTTGACGAGCGCGGGCAGACTATCGGGTATGCCACCCAGCACGGTCTTGTTGCCGCCTTTCTCACGCAGCTTGACCTGTTCCCACAGTTTGCTGACCTCCTCGGCATTCCGGGCAGCCTCATCGCCATATACGTGGGGATGACGGAAGATGAGCTTGTCGCTGATGCGATTGCAGACATCTGCGATATCGAACTCACCCGTTTCGGACCCCATCTTGGCATAGAAGACGACGTGCAGGAGGACATCACCCAGTTCTTTGCTGATTTCGGTCATATCGTGACGCGAGATGGCGGTGGCCAGTTCGTAGGCCTCCTCGATGGTGTTCTCGCGCAGGGAATCGAAGGTCTGCTTGTGGTCCCACGGGCATTTCTCGCGCAGGTCGTCCATGATGTCGAGCAGCCGACCGAATGCCTGCAGTTTCTCTTCTCGGCTATGCATCTTGGTGGGTCTCTTCGGGTTCGAAATTATGGAGACTGAGGTTGCCGTGATGATCCAGCTTGGCATAGGTCCACTGGCGGAAACAGTCACCCAGGATGATCACGCGGGCACCTTTCTCCAGTTGCAGATCGAGCTCGATGTGACGATGTCCAAAGATATAGAAATCGCGGTGGTTTCCGAGTTTCTCCTCCTCCTTGGCAAAGAGCACCAGTTCCTCATTGTTTTCGCCCTTGAAGGGACACGGATTGTCGAGCTCTTTCCGGCGGCTCCTGGCTGCCCATCCATAACCGATCTTATTACCCACTTTCGGAGGCAGGCAACGGAAGCAGAACTGGAGGAACTCGTTGTGGAAGATCTTGCGCAGGGTCTGAAAATGCTTAATCTTGCGCTGCACCTCACGCGGGTAGAACGACTCCAGATCGAACGGAGTCAACCCGTCACCGTGTGCCAAATAGAGGGTCTTGCCGTACCGCTTGATCGTACAGGGGTCGTAGTGCACCTCCATACCGGTAAGCGATGCCAGACCGCCGAAGGTCCACATATCGTGATTGCCGGTGAAGTAATGGACATGAATACCGCTCTTGACGATACGACGGATGGTGCGGAACAAGGGCGCGAACTCCTTCTTGGACTTGTCGCGCGAGTAGTACTCGAACCAGAAGTCGAACATATCGCCCATCATATAGATGCTGACGGCGTCTTCGGCCATCATTTCCAGCATTTGGATCAGTCTTTTCTGCTGCGCCCATCCTCGGCCAATAGCTTTGGAGCCCAGATGTGCATCACTTAGGAAGTATATCATATTGTTAGTCGTTAGTCGTTGGTCGTTGGTCGTTGGTCGTTAGTCGTTAGTCGTTAGTCGTTGGTCGTTAGTCGTTAGTCGTTAGAGGAAGCCAAGTTCGAGTTTGGCTTCTTCGGACATCATGTCCTTGGTCCATTCGGGCTCGTAGACGATATCCACCTGGACATCGTCGATGCCGTCCACGCTCAAGACCTTCTGGCGGATGTCCTCCACAATAAAGTCACCAGCCGGACAACTGGGGGCGGTGAGGGTCATCGTGATGTGGCATTTCGGTCCGTCGATGTCCACACCGTAGATCAATCCCAAGTCATACACATTAACGGGTATCTCGGGATCGAAGACGGTTTTGAGCATCCGAAGCACTTCCTCCTCTATTTCCAAAAATTCATTCATTTCAGTCAATTCAGCCTGCAAAGGTACAACTTTTTTTCGATATACGCAAAAAAAAGTGCAAAACTACCCCATTTTTAACATTTTTCCGGAGAAAAGAAACGAGGTGAAAGGTGCCTCCGGGCACTCCGATATATAGTCGATAGAAATAGGAAAAAAGTGAAAGAAAATAGGGCATTTAGTTAGAAAAATGCAGAAATTCACAACAAAAATGTTAAAAACTCCATAAAATGTTAATAAAAATTTGTGGATATGAATTATTTTTCATACTTTTGCACGCTTTTAGTATTTTTTTATATGAAACACGTGACACATAGACTATTCTTATGTATGTTATTGTTGGTCGGCTGCGCGAGCACAATGAATGCCCAAACATGGGGCAGACGCGGCGGGTTGACTGGTGACAATTATCATTTCGGATACCTGAGTGGTAGTGTAGGCTACTCGATGCTTCAGATGAATGCGGCGGGGGCCGTATCCAAGGGCGATGTAGGTGGTAGCGTCGGGCTGGGTTATGAATTCCGCAACAACGGTTTCTGGACCAGCGTCGGTGCGCAGATGAGTTTTCACCGTTCGTCGCTGTTGGTGGATACCTATACACGCAACTACGACGGCCATGACACGCAAGGCAAGGCCACGACGTTCCACTATCGGGTAGATCAGGTGGATGTGCAGGAGTGGAATTTCATCGATGTGCCTATCCTGTTCGGATACTATGTGTACGGTTTCCATATCGGAGCCGGTCCGAAGTTGAGCTATGCGCTGAATCCGAAGTCGCACCTGAGCGGTACCTACAACCTGAGTGCAACCAACAAGGACTATAATGTCACGTTTGAGAACATGCCCGATCGCGGCTATACCGACTACCAGTTTGACGGTAAGTACAACAACCGCCTGAATATCGGCGTATCAATCGTCGGCGAGATCGGTTACGACTTGCTCAAGTCGGTACAATCCAGCAGCAGACTGTGTCACGTGCTGAAGCTCAGTTTCTACTTTGAGTACGGACTGAACAACTTTGCCGGCAAGTGGGACACCAAGCCGGAGATGATCATACCAGACCCGTCGAATGCCACCAAGGCCACGGTGTATCCGTATATCAACACCCTGCAAGACACCCGTATCGTTCCGTTCTTTGCCGGAGCTAAGTTGACCTACATGATTGGAGGTAGCCGTACGGCACGTGCCGGACTGCATACCGGATGTATGTGTTATGGGCATTAAAGGTGAAAGGTGAAAGGTGCCTTCGGGCACTCCGATAAAAAATTGCATATGAAAAAGATTCTACATATTTTATTCGTTGGCATTTTATTACTCGGCGCAGTGGTAAGCGCCCATGCTGCCAACGGCATTATCGAAACCAAGTATTACAGTATTTGTGCCGGAGACACGATCATGCCGGATGCTCATCAGACGCGTATCGGTTCGGACACAATTGTGTATGACACCATCCGTGTGACCGATCCGAGCATGGACAGTATCTACGTGTATGTTGTGAACGTCTATCCCGTGTTCTTCAAGACGGAGAGCCGTATCATAGAGACGGGCACCTCGTTCATGTGGCGCGACCTGCTGATCGACCATGCCGGTACTTACGACCGTGTATATAAGACGATACACGACTGTGACAGTACGTACCAACTGGTTGTCACCGAGCGTGCAGGCAAGCCCGAGAAGCCGGTGACGTTCACGATATGCGACGGCGAGAGTGTAGAATTCAACGGGCAGACCTATTCGGCGTCGGGCACCTACTACAGCGACATGAATGCCGACACGGTGTACAAGATCACCATCGTGAAGCATCCGAGTCAGCTGTATCAGCAGACGGCGGTAATCGATGCAACGCATCCTTACTACTGGCAGTACATGCTGAACGGAGAGCTGCATACCGACACGCTGACGGAGCCGGGCGTATATGAATACACCACCCAGAATCCGGAGACGGGCTGTAACGACACCCATCGACTGATCGTGACGCGCGACGAGACGAGTTACCACTTTGAGGAGGCCATCACCATATGCGAGAACGAGGAGTTCTCGTGGCACGGTCTGAGCAACCTGAATCGTCAGGGCATCGGCACGACGACCGACTACTTCGACCGCTTTGTATCCCAAGCGGGCAAGGACAGCATTTACCACCTGGCCTTGACCGTAAATCCCGTACCGCGTAGGACCCAGACGCTGACGTTCTGCGAGAGCATCGATTGGAACGGCCGGACCTATACCGAGTCGGGCCTGGTGATCGACACGCTGACATCCGTACTGGGTTGCGACAGCATCATCACCACGATCCTGGCACGAGGCATCCCGTTCCATCGTCATGACACAGCTACCATCGTGCCGGGCGAAACGATGACCTGGCACGGACAGACGATCAACAATTCCGGACTGTACGAAGACAAGCACGTCACGTCGATGGGTTGCGACAGCGTCTATACCCTGGGCGTAGGCATGAAGGAGGCAGTGCCGCAGATGGATATGCGTACCAATTACGTATCGATCTGCTACGGTGACGAGTACGTATGGCGCGGCAAGACGTATCGCGAGCCTAACCGCTACGTGGATACGCTCTACACCGACAACACCAAGACCGAGGTAGATTCGCTCTTCGTGCTGGTGCTGACCGTCAATCCGCGTTACGACCTGACCGAGCGCGTGACGTTCCGCGATTTCCCTGTGAACTATCGCAACACCCTGATCCAAGGCCCGGGCATCTACCCGATTCATTATACTTCCTCGCTCGGTTGCGACAGCATCATCACGTTGATGGTGGATCGCGAGGTGATTCGCGACGAGCTGACCGTGACGATCTGTCCGGGCGAGACCTACCTATGGCGCGGCCATGTGTACCAAGAGTCGCACCGTTACGTAGAGACCGAGACGGATGCCAACGGCGTAGATAGCGTAGAGCACATCCTGAACCTGACCGTAAAATATATCCCGGAGACGCGTATCACACGCACCATCTGCCGAGGCACCAGCTATACCTTTGCCGACCAGACCCTGACCGAGAGCGGCATCTATACCCATACGTTCCACGACACGGGCTGCGACTCGGTGGTGGTTCTCTCGCTCAACGTGCTGAATGCCGACACCGTCAAGTATATCCGCCACATCAACGAGGGCGAGAGCTATACCTGGCACAACAAGGTTTATCACGAGACCGGCGTTGACTACTATACAACGCAAAACCGCTTCGGTTGCGACTCGACGGAGATGTTGATCCTGACGGTCAACCACGTGGATACCATCGACTCGGTGGCTACCATCTGTCCGGGCGAGACGCTGGAGTGGCACGGCATACGAGCCAGCCAGAACGGCGTATTCACCAATCCGGAGCAACAGCCCACGGGCGACTTTATCTACTACCGTTTGCACCTGACCGTTCGTGAATTGCAGCAGATAGATGTGGACTTCACCGTCTGTGGCAACGAGAACGTGGTATATAACGGCAAGACCTATACCGAGGCCGGCTACTACTATGACATGCTGGGTTGCGACACCCTGGTTCGCATCCACGTCAAGAAGAACCCGCTGCAAGTCTATGAGACCCACGGAACGCTGGGCGGCGAGCACGGATTCACCTGGACCTATATGGACAACGGTACGGAGAAGACCCAGGTCTTCAACCAGCCGGGCACCTATGAGTATGAGAGTCCGAACAGCGAGACCGGCTGTAGCGACCTCTGGCGCCTGGTGCTGACCAAAGACGAGAGTTCGTATCATTTCGTAGAGACGCTGACGATCTGTGAGGGCGACGATTTCACATGGCACGGACTGACCAACCTGAGTCGCCAGATCGGCAACAACCTGCATTACTTCGATGCATACCAGACGCGAACGGGCAACGACAGTATCTACGAGTTGATACTGACCGTACTGCCGGCAAAACGTACGGTCAGCACCGTGACGTTCTGCGGCGAGACGACCTGGAAGGGCCACACCTACACGCAGTCGGCCGTAGTATATGACACGCTGGTTTCCGCTACGGGTTGCGACTCGATCGTACGCATCAACCTGGACAAGGCCAGCAGCTTCTACAAGCACGACACGGCTACTATCGTACAGGGCGAGATACTCCACTGGCACGGCCTGCAGATCAGCACCGACGGTCTGTACCGCGATGCTTACACCACGCAGTTTGGTTGCGACAGTATCTACGAGATCGGAGTCGGGCTGATAGCCGCTACGCCGCAGACCAACCTCTATACCATTCAGTTCTCGATATGTGATGGCGATGTATATACCTGGCGCGGCAAGGACTACATGACCGGCGGCACGTACGTGGACACCGTCTGGACGGAGGGACGCGAGCAGATAGATTCGATCTTTGTACTGCGTCTGACCGTGCTGCAATCGTACAGCGACACGATCGTTCGCCATATATACAGCTGCTCGCAGGAGGCCGGCATCCGCTACAACGGACGCGACTACTTCCAGAGTCAGGCCGTCATTGAGAACCTGCGCACCGTAGGCGGTTGCGACAGTATCGTCAAGATATTTATGCATGTGGGTGAGTCGCTCTACCAGCGTGACACCGTACGCATCGGCGACACCAAAGTTCCTTATGCATGGCGTCCGAACAACGACACGACTATCTACCTCGCCACGCCGGGCACACACACCTATTC
>DFGU01000108.1:29444-40054 GCA_002371785.1 Bacteroidales bacterium UBA3742 | reverse complement strand
TCGTTGTTGCGATACCACTGGTAGTGCGAGAAGGTATAACCGCCGTTGTAGTCGGTCGAGAGGATGGCTATCACGTCGCGGAAGCGTTGTTCGGTCACCCACGACGGGTAGCTGAGCACGATCGAGGTGTCGGTGCTGCACAGGTCGGGATTGGTGCAGACGCCGTTGTCGAGCGTGAGCCGGATATTATAGTAGTCGGGACGCGGATACTTATGGTAGTCATCGTCGCGCCACGGCATAGGCAGGATGAGCGTATGCAGTTGGTCTGCCATTGTGATAGGTTCGTTGATGATATCCTCGAATCCATATTTATGGCCGAAGTCGTCGTAATATACCGAGTAGGCTACCGGATCCAGCGGACCGGTGTAACTGTAGAATAGCTCGTACGACTTATCGTCGGCACATATCGAGTCGGCCCATGCCGTCGGCACGGTAGGCGGGATGACGTAGAGGTATAGGTAGGTGAAGTGGTGGCATCCCCATGCATTGAGCGTCGTATCCTTGTAGAAGCCCGGCTCGGTCAGCGCTATGCCGTGCAGGTAGTAGGTCTCGGTCTCGCATATCGAGTCGTGACGGATCTCGTAGGTGGTATCCAGCACGTTGAGATAGAGGTGATATACCGAGTCGCAACCGTAGGTGACGGTGGTCAGGCTGTCGTAGTAGAAGTACTCGCCGGGCAGCACATGATCCAGGTTAAAGCTTCGCCAGCTTAGGTCTTCGTCCGCACACTTGGTGATGCTATCTACAAAGAGGTAGGTCGGCATGACCATCAGGTGCAGTTCGTATATCGAGTCGCAACCGTGGTCGTATGTCAGGAACGAATCGCGGAACACGTGTTCACCCGCCGGCAGGCCGTTGCCGAGCACATTGCCCAGCATGCTACCCTCATAGTGATGCCCACGCCAGTCGGCCGTCTCGTCGTCGCATATCGTGATCGTATCGCGGTGGCGATAATTGGGGTAGATGGTAGCATGCAGGTGATAGATGGAGTCGCAACCATTGACAGAGCTATACTGATTCCTGATGACGGTGTCATAGGGCGCTATGTATTGGTCGGTGTCGTACTCATATTCATATCCTGTATAGGTGTGCAGTTCGGTCTGATAGGATATGTTCGAGCATATGACAGCTGTGTCGTGGTAGTTGAATGTCTTGTTAATCTTAAGCCAATAACGGAAGACGATACTGTCGCAGCCGTCATCTTTGCTACGGAAGGTGACGTCGGAGTAGGATTGCGGGATAGGCATACCGGGCGTCCACACCATCGTCTCAACCAGCGTGTGTGAGCCGTTGGTGTACCACATGGTGTCGAGGTGCTCGTATGTCTCATTATCGCAAATGGTGTCGTAGCGCGGGATGAGCACCATAGGTTTCTTGAACAGCTCCAGCACATAGACGGAGTCGCACTGGTCTTTCGTCCATAGCGAGTCGTAGTAGGTGCCGGTCTCGTAGTACATTCGGTCACGCCATAGGTAGTCTTCTGTTCCGCACACCTTAGCCCGTGTCACAAACTCGTAGGTAGGCTGTACGATTAGGTGGAGGTGGATGACGGAGTCGCAGCCGTGAATGGTCTGCAGCATATAGTCGCGGTCGATATAGATCGTCGGCTTGGTCACTCCTTCTTCCGATGGTGTTGGCTCAAACGGCAGGTCGTCGTCGATGACGGTACCCTGGGTGTCGCTTAGGTGGAAAGCGTGGGCATCCTCGTTGTCGCAAACGGTCAGCGGTATATCCGTCTCGTATATCTCATAGACGCGCAGTTGCAGGTAGAAGATCGAGTCGCAGCCCTCAGCAGTCTTGTGCATGACGGTGTCGTCGTACAGTCCCGGAGCCAGCACGCGTTCGCCGGTCATCGGGTCAGCCTTATTGCCGCAGTAGGCCTTGCCTTGCCATGTGATGTGCTCGTTCTGACAGATGGTGTAGAGCGAGTCTTCGCGGTAGGACGGAATGATACGCAGCTGGATGCCGAATATCGAGTCGCAATCGTGGATAGTCTTGAGGGTATCGGCCAGGAATATCTCGCGCGGCTCGGCGATAGAGACAATGCCATGGAGCGTGCCGTCTTCGTCGCGCCACTCCCAGTTGGGATTCTCTTTGTTCTGGCAGACGGTCACCGAAGAGGACGGTATCTTATACGACTGCCAGACGGTCAGATACAGATGTACCACGGAGTCGCAACCGTGTATGCTCTTGAGCGTCGTGTCCAATCGGTACGGCTCGTCCTGCGCCTGCATGTTGCGGAAGATGTGTCCGTGGAAATCAAACTCCTCGTAGTCGCAAATATATTGCCGTTCATCCACCTCATAGGTTTCCCATACTTGCAGGTGGAGCTCGATGATACTGTCACACCCGCTTATTGTCTTCAGCGTGTCGCGATAGGTGCCGCCATTTTGCAGATTTTGCAATTTGGTTGCCCGCGAGTCGGGATGGTTGTATGGCAACTCGTTGTCGCATAGCGTCACCTCTTGCCGGTCGATGATGGTAGTCATGACTTCCAGGTGGACAATCAGTATCGAGTCGCAGCCGTATTGGTTCTTCGTCCGGAGCGTATCACGATACACACCCTTGCCTTTGGCTTCCTTGCCGTTCTCTCCGTATGCGTAGGGCAAAGCCTCCTCGCATAGGAGCACATCCACCTCCTTGTAGGTCGTAGGGTTAACCGTCAGATTGAGTGTCACCGTACTATCGCATTGGTGCGCACTCGGTATAGTCTGTGTGATCGTCTGCGTGTGGTCGAGATTCTGGAACAGGGTAAACCGTTTGTCGGGGTGGTTGTAGGGGGCTTCCATCTCGCAGATCGTGATGTCCTGCGTCACGTGGTATGTCTCGTGCACCTTAAACTGCACGGTGATGACCGAGTCGCAGTTCATCGCATTGGGGATGGTATCATTGTATGTCGTGTCGCGGCGTAGCTGCAGTCCCGGTCTGTTGGGGTCGGTCCACGGCAGTTCGGCATCGCAGACGGTGACGGGCATGGTGTAGTAGGTTCGCTTACCGACAATCAGCCTAAGTTCAATCACACTGTCGCACCCATTTACGGCTTGTAGTACGGAGCGATATGTACTGTCCTTGGTCAGGTTTTGCAGTTCGGTAGCCCGTGGATCAGGATGGTTGTACGGTGCGTCGTAGTCGCAACGATGAACGGTCAGCGGCGTCACGATGGTCTTATCCACAATGAGATTGAGATGATATACCGAGTCGCAGCCGTATTGGTTCTTGGTATCGAGTACCTTCTCATAGATACCCTCTTTGTCTGCGATGTACTTGCCGGCATAGGTATAGGGCAAGCCTTTCTCGCAGATACGTATGGTATCATAGCGGTGGGTAACGGGGTTGACGGTCAGGTAGAGCACCGTGGTCTTGGTACAATGGTGGGCGTTCTGCTCGGTCTTGGTGTACTTGCCTTCGGTCTTCAGCTGTTTGCCGTCGAAGGGGTATGATTCTCCCTGGCAAATGCTGGCGTATATCGTGTCGTATTCCAGCGGCCAGACGGTCAGCGTCAGCGTGACCGTACTGTCGCAACCGTCCGCCGTCTTAAAGGTCTTGGTATAGGTGCCGCTTTCGGTGAGCATCTGGTCTCCGAAGCGGTAAGGCTTGTCAGCACATGTCTCGTCAGTCTTCGTAATATGGCTGTAGTCAGGAAAGAACGAGAGATGGAGGATGAACGTACTGTCGCACCCGTTGGGCGAGGAACGTTTCTCCTCATAGGTATTGGCCTCGGTCAATATCCTGCCGCGCCACTCGTAACTCTCGCCGTAGCATGGCTTGGCTGTTATCTCCTCGCGGTACTCGTCCTCTACTTTCACCTCCAGTTTGGCGATACTGTCGCAGCCGTTAGCCGCCTGCAGGGTAGCTGTGTATGGCCCCGGTTTGTTGATGGATTGACCATTCCATATATAGGGCAGGCTGTTGCGGCAGAGCGTCTTCTCCACCTTAGGTCCCTGTACGGGTTTCAGGATGGTCAGTTCCAGTATCTCGGTCAGGTCGCAGTCGTATTCCGTCTTCCCTGTCCAATTATAGGTGCCCGACTCGGTATAACGTGTGCCGTGCCATGTGTACTCGTTACACTCCGTTACGGTAAAGCGTTTCGTCTCGGGCTGTCCCACTTGGATCTTTACACGAACGATACTGTCGCAACCGTCCACGGTATAGAACTTTTTCGTTTCGTTTGTGTTCGTCGAGTAGGTATAGGTCTGTATATTTCCGTTCTCATCACGTCCTTTCAGTTCCACCGTCTGCCCCTCGCATATCTTGTGTTCAAAATTGGCATTGTATATATCCTTGACGTGTATCATGACATGCACTGTATCATATACGATCGTTCCGCTGGTATTGGTACAGTTGATGGGGTATTGTCGGCCTACGGTGAGCGTGACGTCATAGTCGCCGGCACTACTGAAGGTGTGGGTTTTAATAGTGTCTCTGTTGCCTGTGCTGGTGGTCGTGCCACCATAGTCATGGAAATTCCAATCTACACTATAGTAGTCACCGCCTATAATTCCGGTAAAGGTCAGAGGCTTGGTAATACAGATGGTTTTTTCTTTGATATATTCTCCGTTGACAAGCATGTCCACATCGCTCAAGATACGGCTACCCGGTGCGTAGGCATAGGATTCTTGTCGCGCCATGTTATTCATACCCAGACCATAGACCATGGCTGTGAAAACGGCGTCTTTTTTGCTTTTCCCCATGCTGTTTTTCAGCGTGTGTGCGCCGTCCGTCAAACTAAGTTGGGCATAGCTATATGGTGTTCCCGCCAGGTCCGCGAACTGGCTACTAATGTTTGTTCCGTCTAACTGCATGCCGTTCTTATACGCCGTGTAGGTGACGACATTAACATAATGCTTTGTGATACCACTCGAATTGAGCGTCGCAAAAATCAGATCATTACACCCTAACTCCATCGGCACAACGGGCGCCATGGCGGGCGCTCCTTCGTATTGCTTGATAAACGGATTGGTAGGATCTGTTGGATCGGGTATGGTATCGTTACTCAGAATGCCATCGGTTGCGTAAAAACAAACCAACGCATTTTTACTGGTAAGAATATAGTCTGCTTTGTTCTGGTGGTTTGTAGAAACGACCGCACCGTCGTATGTCTCATTGGCGTTTAGGGTAGCCACCAAAGTTCCATTCAATCGTACCTGTGTGTTGTTCTGCGCCGCCGTGACACGATAAAAGTCCTTCTTGTGTTTTTGGACGTTTTGCACCACGAAATGCTTGCCCCACATAGTGGCGGGATATAGTTGCGAGTAGATGTGGTTTTTGTTGGAAGAACCACGGGGGATATCGGCATGTTGTCCACCGCAGAAAATGGCGATGGGATGGGACGTACATACCGTTGTTCCTGTCAGCGAGTATTCAATACCGGACGAACGATGCAAGTATGTCTGGCCGGCATGAAGCGTCAGCGAAATGGTGTTTCGCGTTACCTGGCCTGTCTGAACGTGTTTCTCAAAGTATTCGATATTGACACGTGTGTTGTAATGCGTACTGACCAGGGCAAACTCCGTCGTTACACCGTCGGTAGAATAGGTCTGAATAACGTACTCACGTCCTAAGGTATTTGAGGGAAGTATGTTGGTCGCATCGTATGAGCCGGCTTCTGCATTCTGGTTGAGAGCGTAGAGCGATATCGGGTCTTTCGACCGGACATGCAGACCCTTGCTCATGACCTGATCCGGGTTGGTAATGTAGGCTTTCGATTGATCTACGGTAAATATCTGGGAACGTCCGCCGGCAGGAACGTCTATCGCTTGAGATAACGTACCGTCGGCATATTCAATCTGGAAAGTGGTCTTTTTGCGGGCTACGGCATAGAGATATAGTTTCAGGTTCTCGTCTTGTTGCAGGTTGCCGTAGTTGAACATATAGGTCACCCAGAAATCCTTTCCTTCGGTGGAATTATATTCAGAGTTATTCCACGATCCTCCTTCCGGCGTCGTCGAGTTGTATTGCCCCCACGCGAGCGCGAGGCAACAGACCATACACCATATAACAGACAGCAGACGTCTCACCAATCAGAAGCGACTATTTGCGGAACTCTACAGGATCTTTCTCTCTGCCAAACCATACACAGGCATAGCCCTTGTACATCCCTATACCGATGGCCTGCCAATGAGCAGCACCCCATTTCCCTTCGTTAATAATCACAGCATTATGTGCAGAACTCGTTTTCCAGCCATTCAATGCACCTTTGGGAGTCATTACTCGCGTAAGAGGTAAGTTATAGGTGCTAATCTCAAACCCGTAGCCTTGATACGAAGTCAACTCACTCGGTTTCGACCACATACATTCCGCATTACGGTGATCGGGATAGTAGTCGCACTGCGTCCAAGGTCCATGACCTGACCAGCTATGCGGGTTACAGCCTTCGGGAATCTCATCAAAGTAGGTGTACATATCCTTGGCATGCGTCTGTGCCACATAGGTCAGCGATGCTGATAGCGGGATACGCGGCAGACCTTTTTCGGCACGATACTGCATGATGAGTTCATACAGTTCCAGTTCATCCTGCGTGGGCTGCACATCCGCCGCGCCGACACTCGCCGTATTCGCCTTGGGCTTTTCCTCAACCGTCCGAGTTGACGATGTAGTGGAGGACTTATCCCCGCGCATGAAATTCTGCGTGGCCTTGACATAGACCGACGAATAATTCTTATAGAACGCCACACCGCATCCCAGATGGGTATAACCTTCGTTCAGGATATTCGCTCTGTGGCCCGGCGAATTCATCCATTGATCCACCAATTGCTTGGCGGTCTCGGCATACGAAGAACCTATCGAACGATAGGCGATATTTTCGCCCGACATGCATGAGGGGATCCCCACCTCCGCAAATCGGTCAGACATCGTGCGCTTGCCTGAGACAGGACTCTCATGACTGAAGAAATCATAGTTCACCATATCCACAGAATGGTTGTGCGCACTGACCTCCAGCCGGTAGTCATACCGGAACTGCGGCCTGCCGTGCAGCGCACGCTGGCGGTTGGTCTCGTAGAAAATGGCCGCCTCCAGCAAGTCGGCATCATAGCCCGTAGTGGTGATTCGCTGGTTGAACGGCGCGTAATTGGTATAGTTGGTATAATCATACCGATCATACATCTCTATCGGCCACTGCGCATACATATCAGCCGATACCAAACATGCTATACCGATAGCTATAATCGTAAACAAACGTTTCATACCTATTTCTTTTTATAAAATACACTACCAAAATAGATTTGAGCACCTACATATACGCCCTTGGGATTCAAGGCTCCCGCATACGATTCCTTCACCGGGTGACGATACTCGGCACGGATCTCGATCGGCACATGACGCATTGCCGTCAGGTTCAACGCTATACCGCCCACGGCATTGATATAAAAGTCCTTATCCACATTATACGCATAGCTCTTGTCGAAATACTGGCCCAGATACGATGCATCCACCTCCGCGCCTCCGTACGGCACCAGCGAGAAGCACTTGGCAATCGGGATATAGATGCGGATATTCGGCTTGTAGGCAAAACGCTTGTCGAACGGGCTGACCGACATCTCCACATTCAGCAGCGAGGCACTGATCAAGCCTACGCGGAAATCAAACACCGAGGCATTGACCATATGCTTGCCGCCCATGCATGAATAGGTATAGCCGGCGCTCAAATAACTCAACGAACTGAAGCCGCTGTAGTTATAGAACCGGTTCAACCAGCTATTGGATTTATCCTTCTTGGGTTCCTCATTGGCTTTAGAAGTTACTTTTTCCTTTTCTGCCTTTGCCGGATTCTGTTCCGTTTTCGTAGTCGTTATCGTTTTCTGTCCGCTCTGTGGAGTGGTGGTCGACTTCTTTGTCTGCACAGTCACCGGCGCTGCTATTTCCTGCTGCTTCGTGGTAGTCGAAGCAGTACGCGGGGCATCGACAGACTTATACGTCTGAAGGGGGATGTCATTGCCGCTCTGAGCGAAAGCCATAGGGCTGACGCATAGCAACAAAAGTACCCAATAAGGAATGATGCGTTTCATACTCTTTATATAAAATATACAATTCGGCCGCAAAGGTACTACAAATTTTTCAAATTTGCAAGATTTAGCCGTAAAAAATCCAAAATTGCTTGCAAAATTTATGTTTTTACGGCTAAAGATTGGAGTTTGCACAATAGTGCAAACGTAATTTCGAGGTGGGACGCTTGCGTGTCGGTGCCCTCGAAATTACGATTCCAAATGACCGAAGATACTACTAAAAGACCGTTTGGTACTTGAGTTACATTGATTATCTCTTTCCAAACAAATCAGAATGCGTCCCCGTATCCAGCAACAACAGGATTAACTCTCTATCGTTTTGATCCCATATCAGTAACCAATTGGGCTCTATATGGCACTCCCAATAGCCATTCCATTTCCGGCCTACTAATTTATGAGGATTATACTCTGGTGGGAGAGATCCGTTTTCCGCCAACAAGCGAATGACATGCTCCAATTGGGAGATGTCTAACCCGCGTTTTTTGCATAATTTGTAGGAACGTTTGAATTGACCGGAGTAACGAATCGTGTATTTCATGCTTCCAACTGAGCCATTAAGTCTTCTACGCTATCTGCCTGATACACACGTCCGGCACGTACATCTTCTATTGCACGCTCCAGGCTTCCTTTTTTACGTGGCGTACGAATGGTTGTTATTTGCCATCCCATGTTACGCGACTGACGACGAAGAAAAGCGGCATCTGCCAGTGGTAACGTAACCTGCACAGTTCTCATTGCTGCGTCCATACTTCTCCCTTTCTTTTTTAATTCTGGTGCAAAATTACTGCTTTTTTCTGATATATGCAAAAAAAATCGCCCAATTGAGCGATTTTTATGCTTTTAGATATTACTTCTGATATTTAGGTAGCCTTTGGGTAGGCTTTCCTTATGGTGTTCTATGCTCAATGGTCTAGGATAAGCATGACTTAGGTATGACTTGCCCCTTACTCGACCATAAGAGTAGTCGGATAGAATCCGACGGAATGAATATAGAAAAAAAACTACGACAAAGTGACAAAGTGACAAAGTTGACAAAGTGCCTATAAATAAGCCTCTTACAAGCTTTTGAACTTTGTCACTTTGTCACTTTGCCATCCAATTTTAAGGTATGAGGCGAACTATTCCAGGACTCGGATGAGTTTAGCGGGTTTGCCGATGCGGTCGAAGGCACGGAGCAGGGTGTCGAGATCGGTCTTGCGGGAATCGAAGGTGACGGTCACTGTTCTGGCACTAAGGTTGCAGACGATGTCCTTGACGCCCTTCTCAAAGGCAATATTCTTCATAATCTTGTCGCAGCAGCCCTGGCAATGCAAGTCGCAACTGAGGAGCACCACCTGGCGCTTCTGCTGCTTCGCCTTCTGCTCCTGTTGAGGCTTCTGCTCGGCTGCCGAGCAGGGCACTGCCGACCATATAGACAGACTAAGCAGTACGCCTATTAAAATAATAACATTCTTTATCCTCATAATAGAAAAAAACAATAAAAACCAGTCTTTTAAATATTTAGGAACAAGTTCCTCGTATAAATAGCCAGTAAGCCTGCTTGTAAGCGAGCTTCCAGACAGCCTTACTAACTATTTGTCAAACTCTGCGAGTCATACATGTTTAAAAGAAAAACATAAAAAAGTTTCTCTTATAATAAGTGGCAGGTGACGGTCAGGCCGGCCATGACGATGCTGACCATCGACATGAGCTTGATCAGGATATTGAGGGACGGACCCGAGGTATCCTTAAACGGATCACCTACGGTGTCACCTACGACGGTAGCCTTGTGGCAGTCGGAACCCTTGCCGCCGAAGTGACCTTCCTCGACATATTTCTTGGCATTATCCCACGCACCGCCGGCATTGGCCATGAAGACCGCCAGCACGAAGCCCGTAGCCAGACCGCCGATCAGCAGACCCAGCACACCGGCTACGCCGAGCACCAGACCCGTGAGGATAGGCACTACGATAGCCAGGATAGACGGCAGCAGCATCTCATGCTGTGCACCACGCGTGGATATCTCGACGCAACGGGCATAGTCGGGATCGGCCTTGCCCTCGAGGATACCCTTGATGGTTTGGAACTGACGACGCACCTCCTCTACCATCTTCTGAGCAGCACGTCCTACGGCGTTCATCGTGAGACCGCAGAAGAGGAAGGCCATCATCGAACCGATAAAGATACCGACGAGCACGATGGGGTTCATGAGGTTGACATTGTAGGCATTCATGAAGTCCACGAGCGTGGCCTTAGCTGCCTCTATACCGTTCGGCAAAGCTTCACCGGTGCGGATGAGGGCGATCTTGATCTCTTCGATATACGAAGCCAAGAGGGCGAGAGCCGTGAGTGCGGCTGAACCGATAGCAAAGCCCTTGCCGGTAGCAGCGGTGGTGTTGCCCAGGGCATCCAGGGCGTCGGTACGCTGACGTACCTCGGCGGGCAGACCCGACATCTCGGCATTACCACCGGCATTGTCGGCGATAGGACCATAAGCGTCGGTAGCCAGGGTGATACCCAGCGTAGAGAGCATACCTACGGCGGCGATACCGATACCGTAGAGACCCATCGAGAGGTTCTGGGCCGTATAGTTCACATCAAAACCGTTGGCGCAGAGATAAGCCAGGA
>DFGU01000108.1:18774-29314 GCA_002371785.1 Bacteroidales bacterium UBA3742 | reverse complement strand
GCGGGACCGGTCTGCGAACTCTCGCTGACTTTCTGGGTCGGCTTATAGGATTGCGAGGTATAGTACTCCGTGGATTGGCCGATGATGACGCCCGCCAGCAGACCGACTACGACGGAGAGCGATACTTGCCACCACTGGCTGGTCTCGGTGCCGAACAGCCATGCAAAGATAGCAAACGTGACGCCGGCGATGAGCACCGCAGCCGTGTTGGTACCGATACTGAGTGCGCGGAGCAGTTCCTTCATGCCGGCACCCTCTTTGGTTTTCACCAGATAGATACCGATGATGGAGAGCAGCACACCGCAAGCGGCGATGAGCGAAGGAGCCAAGACGGCCTTGAGCTGCATCCCCTCAACAGCCGATCCGGCAAAAGCCGCAGCACCCAGCGCCATAGTAGCCAGGATAGAACCGGCATACGACTCGTAGAGGTCGGCACCCATACCGGCCACGTCACCTACGTTGTCGCCTACGTTGTCGGCGATAGTAGCGGGGTTGCGGGGATCGTCCTCGGGGATATTATACTCGGTCTTACCGACCAGGTCGGCACCAACGTCCGCAGCCTTGGTGTAGATACCACCGCCTACGCGGGCAAAGAGGGCCTGGGTGGACGCACCCATACCGAAGGTAAGCATGGTGGTGGTGATGACAATCAGTTTCTCAGACTGATCAGCCTTGTCGGTAACAGCGTGCACCCACTCCAGCAGGCCTGTACCATCGAGGATGAGGAACCATCCGGCGATATCCAGCAGGGCCAGGCCTACCACGGTGAGACCCATCACGGCACCCGAACGAAAAGCGACCTGCAAGCCGGCATTCAGCGACTGACGCGCTGCGTTAGCCGTACGAGCCGATGCATAGGTGGCGGTCTTCATGCCGAAGAAACCCGCCAAGCCGGAGAAGAAACCACCCGTGAGGAACGCGAACCATACGATACCGTTCTGCAGATGGAAATACGCCATCACGGCAAAGACTACAGCCAGCACGACGAAGACGATCGTTACGACTTTGTACTGCTGACGAAGATACGCCATCGCACCCTTGCGCACATGCGAGGCGATGGTACGCATGAGTTCAGTACCCTCGTCCTTGCCCAGCATGGAGCGATAGAAATAATAGGCAAAACCTAATGCCAATACCGATGCTGCCAATACGACATACATCAATGATGTTAATTCCATGGTTATTAGTTAATTAGTTTATTAGTTGATTGGTTTATTGGTTGATTAGTTTATTGGTTGATTAGTTGATTAGAGGCTCTTGAGGTAGCGGTCGGCCTCGATAGCGGCCTTGCAACCCGAGGCGGCAGCCACGATAGCCTGGCGGTAGTGCGGGTCGGCGCAGTCGCCGGCGGCGAAGATGCCGGGGAGAGGGGTTACGGGTGACGGGTTACCGGTTACGGGTTGGTAGCATTGGGGGCTACCATCGCGGGTGAGGATGTAGCCTTCGGCGTCGCGAGCGACGTAGTCCTTGAACAAGTCCGTATTAGGATGATGACCGATAGCCAGGAAGAAGCCGTCGATAGCGATGTGACGGATCTGCTCATCCGGTTCACCTTTACGGAAGACGAGGTCTGCACCCTGCACTTTATCCTCGCCCGTCAGGCGGAGGGTATTGTGCTCAAAGAGCACCTCGATCTTGGGGTTGTTGAGCACACGGTCCTGCATGATCTGCGAGGCACGCAGATAGGGTTTACGCACGATGAGATAGACCTTCTCGCAGAGGCCGGCCAGGTAGTTGGCCTCCTCACAAGCCGTATCGCCACCGCCCACAACAGCCACGGTCTTCTTACGATAGAAGAAGCCGTCGCAGGTAGCGCAGGCCGAGACGCCGCGTCCGCGGAAGGTACGCTCGGATTCCAGGCCCAGGTACTTGGCGCTGGCACCGGTAGCAATGATGACGGTGTCGGCGAGTATGGGTTCGACGGCATCGTCAACCCATACTCGGTGAGGGGACCTCTCCCCGACCCTCCCCTCAAGGGAGGGAGAAAATTCCACTTTTGTTACTATACCCGACAGGAACTGCGTGCCGAAGCGTTCGGCTTGGCGGCGCATATCGTCCATCATGGTGAAGGGATCGACGCCCTCGGGATAGCCGGGGAAATTCTCGACTTCGGTGGTGGTGGTCAACTGGCCACCCTGTTGCGGACCATCGATGAGCAGCGGATGCATATTCGCACGGGCTGCGTAGATAGCAGCGGTATAACCGGCCGGTCCGGAGCCGATAATCAGACAAGATACTTTATTCATCGTAGATCTATTATAGTCGCATTTTTACGTTGCAAAACAAAGACGGGTTTGTCGTCGGAGAACTTGCCCTCGCGGAAAGTGATACGCGTATAGGACGCACCCTCCTTAACCTCGAGCGTGACGGGCATGAGCGTAGCCGTCTTGAGCGTGAGCTCGAAGCGCTGTACGCCCTTGGACTGGTCCTTGGGCACGAGCGTGATGATCGTGGTGCCGGCATTGGTCGGCTTCTCCGAGACCTTGCAGACCTTGCTCAGTTCGCGGGCATAGAGCAGCGGATTGGATTCGAGCAGTTCGTCCCGGGTCGGCGCACTCATGGTCAGTTCCTTGGTCTCGGGCGAGTAGATATAGAAGGTCTTACCGTCGTACGAGGCCTCGGTATTGAAGAGGCTGATATAGAACTGCTGACCACGCATAGTGATGCGTCCGCTATGGGTCTGGGGATGCGCTGCCGTCTCGGCAATCGTGAGCGTAAACTTAGCCCGGAAGGTGGTCTGGTCCATCTTCTGAAGGAACCGGCTGAGGGCCGTCTGAGGCTGCGTCTGGGCGGTTACCATTATCGGCAGCAGAAGCAATATGTATAGGAGGGATTTTCTCATTTTCTCATTTTCTCATTTTCGCATTTTCATATTTGCTTATTTTCACATTTTCATATTTTCTTATTTTACGTTGAGATCTTGTAACAGTTTCTCCAATTGGTCCATATCGACGATGAGTACATCACGTCCCTTGGGACCTCTGTTGGGGCCGACGATACCGGCTGCCTCGAGTTGGTCAGACAGTTTTCCGGCACGGTTGTAACCGATCTCGAAGGCGCGCTGGAGGCGGCTGGTAGAGCCCTCCTGCTTTGCCACTACGTAGCGGGCTACGTCGGCAAACATCGGATCGAGTCGCTTCATATCCACACTGCCCGGTGCGAGAGCTTCGCCCTCGGCGCCCTCGGGCACGTACTCCGGCAGCGGATAGGGCTCGAGGTAGTGCTGCTGACTCTGCACATGCTCCACGATGCGGTCCACCTCGGGCGTATCGACAAAGGCACACTGCACACGCGTGATGCTGGCATTGCCGGCATAGAGCGAGTCGCCACGACCGATGAGCTGCTCGGCACCCTTGGCATCGAGCACGGTGCGGGAGTCGATGACCGACTGCGTACGCAGGGCGATACGGGTCGGGATATTGGCCTTGATGACACCCGTAACGATATTGACGGACGGGCGCTGGGTAGCCAGGATCATGTGCATACCTACGGCACGTGCTTTCTGGGTGATACGTGCGATAGGTGTCTCCACCTGCTTGCCGGCCTGCATGATAAAGTCGCCGTACTCATCGATGACGATGACGATATAGGGCAGGTACTGGTGGTGGAGCGAGTCGCCCACGGTCTTCTCGGGATTGAGGCGGCGGTTGATGAACTTATCGTTGTAGTCCTCCAGGTTGCGCACGCCGGCATCCATGAGCAGCTTGTAGCGGTTCTCCATCTCGATGACGAGCGAGTTGAGCGTATTGATGACGCGGTCGCAGTCGGTGATGACAATCTGCTCGGGGTCGGTATCGGGCATGGCGGCCAGGTAGTGGCGCAAGAGCGGCTTATAGGGCGCGAACTCCACCATCTTAGGATCCACCAGGACGAGTTTCATCTCAGCCGGGTGCTTCTTATAGAGCAGCGAGGTGAGGATGGCGTTGATGGCGACGGACTTACCCGTACCGGTGGCACCGGCAACGAGCAGGTGGGGCGTCTTAGCGAGGTCGAACATAAAGACCTCGTTGGTGATGGTGCGTCCGTAGGCGATAGGCAGACGCATCTTCTTCTCCTCCTGGAAGCGCTTGGAGGCAAGCACGGAGTGCATGGAAACGACCTGCGGCTTCTCGTTAGGCACCTCGATACCGATGGTTCCCTTACCGGGCATCGGGGCGATGATACGTATGCCGGTGGCGGATAGCGACATCATGATATCGTTCTCCAGCGCCTGGATCTTAGCGACGCGGATACCGGCCTTCGGCACTATTTCATAGAGCGTGACGGTCGGTCCTACCGTTGCCTTGATACTATCAATTTCTATGCCATAGTTGCGCAAGGTGGTTACGATGCGGTTGGCATTCTCCTGCTGCTCCTGCTGATTGATGACAGGAGCCGACTCATTATCATATACTTTGAGTAGGTCGAGACCCGGGAAGACATATTTGGAGAGTTCCTTACGGGGATCGTAGGGACCGAGTTTCTCAAGCGGATCGACAGCTTCTTCGTCCTTGACCTGCTCGACGTCCTTGACATCGTCGATCTTGAAATCGACCTTGGGGGCATTGGGGTCCACCTCGGGCTGCTTACGAACTATCTCATCGACCATGACGACAGCCGAATTGGCATCGTCGGTCTGGACGGGCGCTATCTGGACGACGGGCATACCGCCGTTAGCATCCGGCACGACCACAACGTGGATATCGTCATCCTCTTCGGGCACGGGCACGGGAACGGGTTCGGGTTCGGGCTCCGGGATCGGCTCCGGGATAGGCTCCACATGCACCGCAGCGCCCCCATCAAAGGTAAGCACGGGCGCAGCAGGTTCGTCGTCGGGCAGCGGCGTTACCTCGGGGAGAGGGGTTACGGGTGACGGGTTACCGGTTACCGGCTGGTCGTCCAGCGGCGCAGGATCGGCGCCGAAGAGGTCGTCGTGCTTGGGTTCGTGGACAAAGAGGCCCTTGACCCAGAGGCCGAATTGCTCCATATGCTCGATGAAATGCCGATCGATGACGATGAAATAAACGATGAGCAGCGTCAGCATGATGAGCACCATGCCCAAGGGATAGACGTAGGAGTTCATCCAGGCCGAGAGCAACTGACCATGACTACCGCCGAGCTGGATAAACCAGTGGTTGAGTCCGAACATGGTCTGGGCAAAACCGAGCGATATGGAGGTCCAGAGCAACCAGAACGCGGTATGGAAGAACCACTTGGTACCGCTGATCTTGGTCCAGTTGAGCAACTTCAGTCCGAAGATGAGCAGCAGCAGGACGAGTCCGATAGACGATATGCCGAACGAACCGTTGATAAGCATCTCGGCCGAACGGGCACCGGGCAGACCGAGCACGTTGCGGATGTCGCCGCGATGGCCGCGGGCGTCACCGCCGGTGAGCACCGAGTTGTCGGAGCTACCGGTGAAGAAAAAACTAATATAGGCCACGGCCAGGAAGATAGCCAGGGCCACCATGATACTACCCACCACGTAGTGGGTGCGTTTGTCCTTGATAAACTCTGAGAAGCGAGACCAAAACGACTCCTTCTCCACGCGGATAGGGTCGGCCTCTCGATTGGTATTCGTTCGTGTCTGATTTGCGCGTCTGGGCATAATAACTCAAATTTAGCTGCAAAGGTACAACATTTTTTCGAAATCGGAAAATGAAAATGCAAATTTTAGCAATAATTGACGAAAAAAGTGTATTTTTTCAAAAAATCAACGCGCGCATTTGCGCATATAAAATATTTTTTGTAATTTTGCGCTAATTTTGAATTACTATGGCAGAATACGTACATCATGAAGGCGTGGTCTTACGCGTAGAAGGCGATCGGGCACAGGTAGAAATTGTGCAGACGAGTGCCTGTCAGGCGTGTAAGGCACGGCATATGTGTCTGTCGTCGGAGAGCAAAGCCAAGCTGATAGATGCCATTATGGAGGAGCCTGTACGCGCGGGTGAGCCGGTGGAGGTGAGCGTACGCGAGACGCTGGCATGGCGTGCGGTGGTGGTAGCCTACGTGTTGCCCTTCCTGGTGATGATCGGCGTGATTGCGGCGCTGAGCGTATGGACCGAGTGGGATGACGCCATCGTGGGCGGCACGGCGATAGCGGCCACGGCGCTGTACTACCTGGTGCTGAGCCTGTTCCGCAACCGGCTGCAGCGGGAGTTCTCGTTCACGGTACGGAAGCGATAGAAAGCAAGAAAATCATTAACGCTATAAAAACCAACAAACACAATGAATTTAGTCTTAATTTCAGCGGGACTCTTGGGCGTAGTAGCCCTACTGGCAGCGGTGCTGCTCTACTACATCTCCAAGGCGTTCCAAGTGGAGGAAGATCCCCGCATCGACCTGGTGCAGGCTGTTCTTCCCGGAGCCAATTGCGGCGGATGCGGTTTTGCCGGCTGTCGTGCCTTTGCGGAGGCATGCGTCAAGGCCGATACGCGCAACGGGCTGAGTTGTCCGGTAGGTGGTGATCCTACGATGGACGAAGTAGAGAAAATTCTCACGCCGCAGGCTGAGGGTGCTGCAGAAGCGCCGGCTGCTGAGGGTGGCGAGAAGAAGGGATTCGATCCGGCTGTGGCTGCCAAGATCAAGGCACTGCCTACGCCGAAGGCCGTCTTCCCTAACTCGATCTGCATGGCACAAAAATCGTAAATGGAAAAAACGGAAATGACAATGAGAACATTCAGAATAGGTGGAGTTCATCCACAGGACAACAAGCAATACTCAGCCCATCAGCCCATTACGGAGTGTCCGCTGCCTAAGCAGGCTATCATTCCGCTGGTGCAGCATATCGGTGCGCCGGCACAGGCTGCTGTGGAGGTTGGTAAGAAAGTGAAAGTAGGCGACCTGCTGGCCAAGGCCGGCGGATTCGTCAGTGCGAATATCGCATCGCCCGTGAGCGGTACGGTGAGCAAGATCGACCAAGCTACTGATGCATGGGGTGCACCGATGCAGGTGATCGTGATCGACGTAGAGGGCGACGAGTGGGCCGAGACTATCGACCGCACGCCGGAGCTGAAGACGGAGTGCACTCTGGAGCCCAAGGAGATCGTGGACAAGATTGCCGCAGCCGGCATCGTAGGTCTGGGAGGCGCTTGCTTCCCGACGCACGTGAAGTTGCTGCCTCCTCCGGGCAAGACGGCCGAGGTGCTGATCATCAATGGCGTAGAGTGTGAGCCGTACCTGACGTGCGACCATCAGCTGATGCTGGAGCACGGCGAGGAGATCGTGGTAGGTATTCGCATCCTGATGCGTGCGCTGAACGTCAGCCGCGCTATCATCGGCATTGAGAATAATAAGAAGGACGCTATCCAGCACATGACGGAGCTGGTGAAGGACGTCGAGGGCGTAGAGGTCAAGGCGCTGATGCTGAAGTATCCGCAGGGCGGTGAGAAGCAGCTGATCGACGCATGTATCGGACGTCAGGTACCGAGCGGTGCGCTGCCTATCGAGGTAGGCGCCGTGGTGGACAACGTAGCGACGGTATATGCTGTATATGAGGCTGTTCAGAAGAACAAGCCGCTCGTTTCGCGCGTGATGACCGTGACGGGTAAGGACGTACAGCATCCAGGCAACTACAGCGTACGATTCGGTACGCCGATCGATGAGGTGATCGCCCTGGCCGGTGGTGTACCGGAGGGTACGGGCAAGATCATTGGTGGCGGTCCGATGATGGGTCGCGCGATGGATCATACCGAGGGTATGCCGGCCAACAAGCGCCTGAGCGGTCTGCTCTTCCTGCCGGAGGCAGAGAGCGTACGTCCGGAGCCGGATCCATGTATCCGCTGCGCCAAGTGCGTGGATGCATGTCCGATGGGTCTGGAACCGTATCTGCTCTCCAAGCTGTTTGAGAACGAGAAATGGGAGGAGCTGGAGAAGCACGACATCATGGACTGCATCGACTGCGGATGCTGCGTATTCACCTGTCCCTCGCACCGTCGCCTGCTGGACGACATCCGTCCGGGTAAGGCCAAAGTGGGAGGCATCCTGCGTGAGCGCGCTGCTGCAGCCAAAGCTGCAAAATAATTCGAAGATTTGATAATTTGAAAATTTGAAAATTCATTAGATATGGAAAAATTAATTGTAGCTCCGGCACCTCACGCGCATAGCGGTGATAGTGTTCGCCGGAACATGCTATTGGTCATTGCGGCCCTAATACCGGCCTACGCTGTTTCGATCGTGGCGTTCGGTTGGGGTGCGCTGATCACCATGGCTATCAGCGTAGCAGCCTGCGTAGGTTGCGAATGGCTGATCACGAAGTACCTGCTCAAGCAGCAGCCGACGATCTGCGACTGTTCGGCCGTGCTGACGGGTATGCTCTTGGCATTCAACGTACCGAGCAACCTGGACTGGTGGATACTGGTTCTGGGTGCTGTATTTGCTATCGGCGTAGGTAAGATGACCTTCGGCGGTCTGGGGCAGAACCCGTTCAACCCCGCCCTGGCCGGTCGTGTCTTCCTGCTGATCTCGTTCCCGGCTCAGATGACCACATGGCCTGTAGCCCAGGGTTTTGCAACCAGCTATGTGGATGCCACGACGGGTGCGACGCCGCTGTACTACCTGAAGCACATCGTAGCGGAGCATGACGGCACGGTGTTGAACAAATTACCTGAATTGTGGGACGCCTTCATCGGCATGATGGGCGGTTCGATGGGTGAGATCAGTGCGCTGGCACTGCTGCTGGGCGGATTGTTCCTGATATGCACACGCGTGATCACCTGGCACATCCCGGTATCTATCCTCGGCACGATGGCGCTATTTGCTGCCGTGACGGGTTGGTGCGGCGTGCTGCCTGAGGGTCTGGACACCTGCCACTACGTAGGTTACGAACTGCTGACCGGTGGTGCGATGCTGGGTGCATTCTTCATGGCTACCGACTATGTAACCAGTCCGATGTCGGCCTGCGGAAAACTGATTTTCGGTATCGGTATCGGTCTGATCGTGATGGTGATTCGTACCTGGGGTGCTTACCCGGAGGGTATGTCGTTTGCTATCCTGATGATGAATGCCGTAGTACCTTTGTTGAACAAGATTCGTCCGCGTCACTTCGGCGAGAAGAAAAAAGCATAAGGAGGACAGAACAATGGCAAAATTAGAAAGTACATTCAAGAATATGGTGCTGAGTCTGGTCAGCATCTCCGTAGTGGCTGCTGTAGCGTTGGCAGGCGTATTCCTGCTGACCAGCGCCAACATTGAGAACCAGAAAGCGCAGAAGCAGCAAAAAGCCATCATGGACGTTCTGCCCCAGAAGGGCGAGGGTGCCGTGATAGCCGATCCGGAGAAGGTAGGCGACGTTGTGATCTACCGCGCTACGAAGGACGGCAAGGAGATTGGCGCGGCCGTACAGGTCAGCGAGATGGGCTTTGGCGGTGCACAGAAACTGATGGTAGGTTTTGATGCCGAAGGCAAGATCGTGGACTATGCCGTACTGGAGCATCAGGAGACGCCGGGTCTGGGTGACAAGATCGTGTTCTGGTTTAAGGACACCAAGAAACAGGGTCAGAACATCCTGGGTCGCGAGGCCAAGAACCTGACGGTAAGCAAGGACGGCGGTGAGGTGGATGCCATCACGGCCGCTACGATCTCGAGCCGCGCATTCCTGCGCGCTATCAACAAGGCATACGCCGCCTATATGGGTTCGGCGGACGCACATAGCGGTGCCACCAAACAAGTAAAGGAAGAAAAGGAGGCCGATCATGAATAACAATCTGAAAACACTGACCAACGGTATTCTCCGTGAGAATCCGACTTTTTCCCTGGTGCTGGGTATGTGTCCGACGCTGGCCACTACGACCAGTGCCATCAATGGTATGTCGATGGGACTCGCCACGCTGTTTGTGCTGGTTTGCTCCAACGTCGTTATCTCTCTCTTGAAGAACCTGATCCCCGACAAGGTACGTATCCCGGCCTTCATCGTGGTGATTGCGACGTTCGTGACGCTCGTACAGCTGCTGATGCAGGCCTACCTGCCCGGTATCTATGACGTGCTGGGACTGTTCATCCCGCTGATCGTGGTGAACTGTATCGTGCTGGGTCGTGCCGAGGCTTTTGCTGCTAAGAACAGCGTAGGTCTGAGTGCATTGGACGGCATCGGTATGGGTCTGGGATTCACGCTGTCGCTGACGGTGCTGGGTGCTATCCGCGAACTGATCGGTACGGGTGCTTGCTTCGGCCTACACATCTTCCCCGACAACTACGGTGCACTGGTATTCGTACTGGCTCCGGGTGCGTTCATCGCCCTGGCTTATCTGATGGCTATCATGAACAAGGTGGTCAAGAAATAATGGTTTAACCCGACTAAATTGAAAGGAAATTATGGAATATTTATTGATATTTGTCGCTGCGATATTTGTTAACAATATCGTATTGAGCCAATTCTTGGGTATCTGTCCGTTCCTGGGCGTGAGCAAGAAGATTGACACCGCGCTGGGTATGGGTGCCGCCGTTACGTTTGTGCTCGTGCTGGCCACGGTAGTGACCTACCTGCTGCAGAAATTGCTTATCCTCTGGCATGTAGAGTTTCTGCAGACCATCCTGTTTATCCTGGTCATCGCTGCCCTGG
>DFGU01000108.1:0-18667 GCA_002371785.1 Bacteroidales bacterium UBA3742 | reverse complement strand
TTCCTGCCGCTGATCACGACCAACTGCTGTATCCTGGGTGTGGCTATCATCGTAGCCGATCCGGCCCAGCTGATGCAGAAGTTGCCGGGCGAGGCGCTGCAGGCCAACCTGCTGACCGGTTCGCTCTATGCCCTGGCTACCGCTATCGGTTTTGCACTGGCACTGGTGCTGTTTGCCGGCATCCGTGAGCAACTGGCGATGGCTAAGGTGCCCAAGGCTATGGAAGGGACGCCTATCGCACTGCTGACGGCCGGACTGCTGGCTATGGCATTCATGGGCTTCAGCGGAGTAGTATAAGCTGCTGCACCTAATTAAAATACGGAGCGCGCGCGTCACCCGTACGCGCGCGCTTCGCTATAAACCTATCAACCAATAAACTAATAAACCAAAGAAAAACACACATGCTCGAATACATCAATCGCCGAGGATCAGATTGCTATAAATGGGACTCGGAATGCGCCGAGGGCTGTCTGCCCCTATGGATCGCAGATATGGATTTTCGCGCTGCAGCGCCGATACGCCGCGCTATGCAGAGCCGACTGGATCACGGCGTGTTTGGCTATTCTATCGTGCCGCAACAGAACTACGACGCCGTCAGCCACTGGTTTGCCCGCCGTCACGGATGGCATGGTATATCGCGAGAGAACTTGCTCTACGCCACGGCCGTTGTACCCGCTATCTCGGCTATCTTTGCCGCACTGAAGACGCGCATCATGAACGCGGATACCACACGCCAGCGTTGCACACCGCTGCGTATCCTGACCTTCACACCGGCCTACAACTGCTTCTTTGCCTGCATCGAGAACATGGGATGCGAACTGGTGGCGTCCCCACTGGTGCTAAAAGACAATCGCTTTGAGATCAACTGGGAGGAACTGGAGCAGAAGGCGGAGCGGGCCGATGTATTCCTGCTTTGCAACCCCCACAACCCGACCGGACGTGTCTGGACACGCGATGAGCTGACCCGCATGGCAGACATCATGCGCCAGCATGGACTGTACGTCATCTCGGACGAGATCCATTGTGAGTTTGCCTTCCCCGGACACGAATACACCCCCTTTGCTACGATTGCACGGGATGATACCGACTTCTGCGTATGTACCTCGGCCAGCAAGGCCTTTAACATAGCAGGTCTGCTATGCGCCAATATCTACGTACCGAATCACGAGCTGCACGAGCAGATCAACCACGCGCTGGAGGTGCACGAGGTAAATGGACTAAACCCCTTCGGACTGGTAGCCCAAGTGGCGGCGTACAACGAGTCGGAGCAATGGATCGACGAACTGAACGAGTACGTCTATGGCAACTTCTGCTACCTCAGGGATTACATCGAGTCGCAACTACCGATGCTACGCATCCATGAGACGGAGGGAACCTACCTGGGATGGGTGGATGTGTCGGCGCTGGGCATGACGGCCGAAGCGTTCTGCCACGACCTGGCACGCACCTCGCACGTACTGTTCAACCCCTCGGAGATGTACGGCGCCGAAGGCTACATACGCGTCAACCTGGCTACCTCGCGTGAGGTACTGGCCGAAGCTCTTGCAAGGCTGAAAGATTACATCGACAAGAAATAGTCGGGATAGTGGTCCAGGAAACACTGGACAGCCTCCTCCAGCGTACCGAAGAACTCACCTCCGGCTGCATTGGCGTGTCCGCCACCGTGGAAGAAGTCGCTGGCAAAACGATTGACGGGCCGGTCGCCCTGGGAGCGGAACGAGATCTTGATCTTGGATTTCGCATCGCCGGCACGTTCGCGTTCGTGGGGTTCGATCTTATCCTCACGCATGAAGCAGGAGTAATAGACGTCGCTGATCTGGAGCGGCATATTGACGATACCCTCGGCGTCACCCGGCTGGAAATGAAAACGATACAGTTCCTTGCGACTCAACGCGATGAGCGAGGCATGGCGCTCGGGGAAGAGGCGCATCTTCTGATAGAGGCTATAGCCCACAAGCCGCATACGGTCGGCTGAATGCGCATTGAAGACTGCATTATACACCGCATCCTTATCCACTCCCATACGCACCAGACTGGCCACGGTCTCGTACATCTCGGGATAGTTGGAGTTGAACGAGAAATTGCCCGTATCGGTCATCATGCCCGTATAGAGGCAGGTAGCCATCTCGCGGTCGGTATAGTCCGACAGGCTGCGTATCAACTTACAAACCAGTTCGCTGGCTGAAGGCGACTCGGGATAGGAGAGCGTGACGTCGGCAAAATCGGCCGGGAAGAGATGATGGTCGATGAGCACCTTTGGGCAGGCTTTTTGCAGCAACAGGTTGCCCACCTGTCCGATACGTTTCGGATCGTTGAAGTCGGTGCAGACAAGCAAATCTGCCTCCTCGATCAGCCGGTCGGCCTCGGCCCGCTGCTCGTCGTATATCACCACGTTCTCCACGCCCGGCATCCAGTTGAAGAAAGCCGGAAAACGATTCGGCACCACGACGGCCACCGATTTTCCATTTTCCATTTTCCATTTGCCATTTAGAAAATGCCACATACCAAGCGCCGAACCCATCGCATCGCCGTCGGGCGACATATGGGTGACGATGACGATATGGGTTGCACGGAGCAGCAATTCACGGATGGCGGCTATCTTTTCTGCCGGAAAGTATTCGTTTTGCATGGTTCTTGTATGCTAAAATTCGGATTAAATGAGCTATTATTTCGATTTTCGCTGCAAAATTACAAAAAAAATTGCGTATATCAAAAAAAAAATGTAATTTTGCACGCTAAAATGCGCGTAGGCGCATCCATAACGCAGGATAAAATTTAAAAATAAAGTATAAAAAATAGAGATTCAAACGATGAAACAAATTTTGTTAGCCGCAGCCTTCGTGCTGGGCATGGGCGCCACCCTAATGGCGCAAGAGGACAAAGTGCTGATGACCATCAACGGCGAATCGGTGACGGCATCCGAGTTCCTGTACATTTATCAGAAGAACAACCAGGAGACCACCATGGACAAGAAGACCATGGACGAGTATCTGGATCTATTCATCAACTTCAAGTTGAAAGTGGCCGAGGCCAAGGCGCAAGGTATCGACACCACGGCAGCGTTCCAGAAGGAGCTGTCGGGCTATCGTGCACAGGCTACGCCGAAGTACCTGCAGGACGAGCAAGCGCTGGACAGCATGGTGCAATTGAGCTACAAGCATATGAGCAAGGACCGTCGCGCCAAGCATATCGCTATCCAGTGTCCGGCTACAGCATCTGACTCGGCCGACCGCGCGGCACGTCAGCAGCTGGAGAAAGCCCGCAAGCAACTGCTGAAGGTGAAAGGCGAGAAGCGTGCACAACTGTTTGAGAAACTGGCGCGCGAGATCTCGACCGACCCCAGCGTGCAGGACAACGGTGGCGAACTGGGATGGATCACGCCGTTCCGCTACGTCTATAGTTTTGAGGACGCGGTATATAATACCAAGGTGGGTGCTGTGACGCCTATCTTCCGCACCGTATATGGCTATCATATCGCCCTGGTGGAAGAGGAGCGTGACCACGAGGAGGTACATGCCGCCCATATCATGAAGATGGTGCCGCGTGGCAACGACTCGCTCAAGGCCGTGATGAAGGTGCAGATCGACTCGATCTACGCGTTGCTGCAGGGCGGTGCCGACTTTGAGGAGACGGCCCGTCAGCTGTCTGACGACAAGGGTTCGGCCGCTCGCGGCGGTGACCTGGGATGGTTCGGCCACGGCATGATGGTACGTCCGTTTGAGGACGCTGCCTACGCCATGCAGCCCGGACAGGTGGGTGAGCCGTTCACCAGCGACTTCGGTTGGCACATCATCAAGCTCTACGACCGTCGTGGCATCCTGCCGCTCGATAGCATCCGTGGTCAGGTACAACGCAACGTGCAGCGCGACGAGCGCATGAAGGAGACCGACAAGGCCTTTATCCGCAAGACTCGCGCCGAGTACAACCTGCCGGCCAACATGAGCGATGAGGAGGTCAAGGCTTACGCCGACAGCCACCTGGAAGAGAAATACCCCGAGTTTGCCAACCTGGTTCGCGAGTACCACGACGGTATCTTGCTGTTTGAGGTATCGCTGCGCGAGGTATGGGACAAAGCCAGCAAGGACACGGCCGGTCTGGAGCAGTACTTCCAGGCACACCGCGACAAATACACCTGGGATGCGCCGCGCTACAAAGGCTATATCGTCTATTGCAAGGACAAGAACACGATGCGCGCTATGAAGTCGATCATCCGCAGCAATCCGGACTCGATCGACAGCTATATCAACCAGCGTATCAACGTGGATGGTCAGACCTTCACGAAGTACAACCATGGTCTCTGGACCAAGGGACAGAACAAGGTGGTGGATCGTCTGGGCTTCAAGGACAAGAAGGCACCCAAGGCAGAGACCGAGGAGTGGCCCTACGTCTTCAGCACTGGTAAGATCCAGAAAGCCCCGCTCCACTACACCGACGAGCGCGGACGCGTGACCACCGACTACCAGGACTACCTGGAAGCACTCTGGATCCAGGAACTTCGCAAGAAATACGAGGTGAAGGTCAACCAGGACGTGTTTGAGGAGTTGAAAGGTGAAAAATAAGGGTTACGGGTTACAGGTTACGGGTTACGGGTTATAGGTTATAGGTGATTGTGAAAAAGCGTGAGTGGTACATATGGGGAGTAGTGGTCGTGCTGGTAGCATTGGCCTACGTAGCTGCGCATGTGTGGATAATCCGCACGGACGTGACCGACGATCGGCACTATACGCTCAGCCGGCAGACCAAGCAGCTGTTGCACGACCTGGACAAGCCGATTGAGGTGACGATCTACCTGGACGGCGACCTGAATGCCGGTTTCCGCAAGCTACGTGCTGCCACCGAGGAGACGCTGGACGAGTTTCGCGTCTATGCCGACGTCCATCGCCGGAGCTATGAGCCGGACAAGGACAAGTTGCCGGACGGCTTGCAACCTACCATCGTACACGAGCGAGAGCATAACGGCAAGACGGCTCAAACGCCCGTCTATCCCTACGCCAAGATATCCTACGACGGTCGCTACAAGGTCGTGCACCTGCTGAGCAACAACCGCCAGTTGTCGGGCGAGGAGAACCTGAACATGAGCGTGGAGAACCTGGAGTACACCCTGATGGAAGCCATCCACGAACTGACACGTCGGGAGACCCCCCGCGTAGCCTTCATCGAGGGTCATCAGGAGTTGCCCGAACCCAACGTGGCCGACATGGTAGAGATGCTGAAGCATCATTTTCAGGTAGATCGCGGACGCATCGGGCAGGATCCAGAGGAACTGCTGGCCTATCGCGCGCTAATCATTGCCGACCCGCAGACGCCCTTCACGGAGGAAGACAAATACTGTCTGGACCAATACCTGATGCATGGTGGACGGATACTATGGGTGCTCAACGGTGTGCAGTTCTCCGACAAGGTGCTGAGCGAGAGCGGTTTTACGCCCGTCATCCCGCTGGACCTGCACCTCTCGGACATGCTCTTCCGCTACGGCATACGTATCCAGCCGGCCTTGCTGCAGGACGTACAGTGCCTGCCCATACCGGTCAACGTATCGCAAGACCCCCAGCAGACTAACCTGCAGCCCATGCCGTGGTACTACGCGCCGCTGCTGCTCACCTCGCAGGAGTCGCCCGTCACGAAAAACGTGACGCAGGTGTCGTGCTCGTTTGCCTCGCCTATCGAGGCTGTGGGAGGCGAAGACGGCATCCGCAAGGAGATCCTGCTGGCCACCTCGACGGCCAGCCGCGTCATACCGACGCCGGCCGAAGTGGACCTGGGTGACATGAATCCGGACATGGAGACCTTCCGCTACCAGTATATCCCCGTAGCGGTAGCCCTGCAGGGCGAGTTCCCCTCTATCTTTGCCCACCGCATACGTCCGGACAGCATCCATACCCGCCTGGAGCAACGCGAGACGAGTATCGACACTCGTCAGATAGTCGTTGCCTCGGGTAGCATCATCCGCAACGAGGTGGAGAAAGGACAAGTGCTGCCGGCGGGCTACGACCGCTATTCGGGCATGCAGTTCGGCAACCGCGACTTCCTGACCAATGCCGTGCTCTACCTGGCCGACAGCGAAGGACTGATCGCCCTGCGCCAGAAGAAAGTGGACCTGCACCTGCTGAATCAGAAACGCTCGTATCAGCAGCGCACAGCCATACAACTGGTCAGCACCATAGCTCCTATTACCCTATTGGCGCTGGTAGGACTGACGGTGGTGATCATCCGAAAACGTAAATATACACATAAAACAAGATAAACAATGAACTGGAGATTGATAACAATGGTGATAGCATGCAGCTTGGCTAGTATGCTTTGGGCAGACGAACCGGAACAAGTAGTAGCCGACACCACGGCGGTGGACACCATACCCATGCCCGATATACCCCGCTATCGGCTGGATCTGATCATGCCCTTCCATGTAGGCAACAGTGCCCCTTCTGCACAGGAAGAGCGTTTGAATGAGTTCTATCGCGGCGTGATCATGGCGCTCCATGAGACACCGCAGCAGGACTCTATCTTCGTGGAGCTGTATGTCCACAATAGCAAACGCGACACGGTAGCAATAGCTGCCCTGCTGCGCGACAGTACCCTGGAGAAAACCAACGGTATTATCGGTCCGTTCTATCCGGAACAGATCGCGCTGCTCAGTCCGTGGATTCGCGAGCACAAGGTGCCCACCATCCTGCCCGTCACCAGCGACGAGTATTACCTGAGCGACAATCCCTACCTGATGCAGTACAACACGACGCCTGAGCAGGAGCGTAAGGCCGTGATTGAGTATTTCCTCTCGTCCGACCAACGCCTCCACTGCGTCTTCATCGAAGACTCGATCATGGACGCCAGCAGCCGCCTGATGCGCAATGCTATTCGCGAGAACGGCATCAGCAACAGCGCTATCACCAGCCAGGCCGTACTCCACGACTCGCTGCTGTATGCCCTGCGCGCCAACGCCGAGAATATCATCTTCTTCCCCACCACTAAGTTTCAGCGCAACCGCGCTTACATGGCTAAGATCCAAGCCCTATATCCCGAGCACAAGATGGCTGTCTATGGCGTATTCTCCTGGCTGAAAGAGCAGATCAACGTACCGCTGATCTACACCTCGACCTTCGTGACCGAGCAAGAACTCGACATGACGGAGTACGATGCCGTATGGAAGAAATACTTCAAGATGCAGCACGCCGTATCCTACCCGCGTTACGACCTGCTGGGCTTCGACATCACGCGCAAGATGATTGGCCTGTTGACCAACAAACGTTACCCCGGTGCGCAGTCGGACATCGACTTTGAGCCCTATACCGAGGGTGGCGCACAAGTAAACGCACATATCGAGGTACTCCGTGCAGAATAACCGGAGGAGTGAAAGAGTGAAGGAGTAAAGGAGTGAAGAATGGAAAGTACATAGTGGTGCTGGCGATGTGCATCGCACTGAGTGCACCAGCATGGACGCAACCCAGGCTGCGTGCACCGGAGATGTATCTGGGAGGGCAAGGTGGCGTGACAGCCTCTACGGTGCTCTTCTCGCCTACGGTCAGCAACATGTCCAACCCGTTCACCAACGGCGTCACGCTGGGCGGCAATGCCGGCGTGGTGTTTCGCTATGCCGGACATAAGGTATGCGGACTGCAAGTGGAGCTCAACTACATGCACCGCGGATGGCGTGAGCACACCGACACCGCTACCTATCAGCGCAACCTCCACTACCTGGAGTTGCCCTTCCTCATGCACCTCTACTTCGGCAAACAGGCCGTACGCGGCTTTGTCAACCTGGGTCCGCAGATTGGTGTCTGCCTGGCTGACACGGCCAGCGGCCCTCGCATCAGCGGTACCGCAGCCCATCAATACAACTCGATTGAGAGCCGCTTCGATTGGGGACTGGCCGGCGGTCTGGGTATGTATGTCCGGACGCGCAACGCCGGTGTCTATCAGTTGGAGCTGCGCGCCAACTACAGCCTGGGCAGCGTGTTCCACACCAGCCCTACCGACCATTTCTCGCTGGCCAACCCGCTGGATGTCAGCCTGAACCTGGGATGGCTTTGGCCGCTGAACAAGCCCAAACAAGTAAAATTTGAGAATTGAACAAAACACATACGATAATGAAAACAAATTATGAAGTGCGCTATGCGTCGAACCCGACGGATGCCAAGCAGTACGACACCACTCGACTGCGTCAAGATTTCCTGATTGAGAAACTCTTCGCTCAGGACGAAGTAAACATGGTCTATTCGATGTACGACCGTATGATTGTAGGCGGTGCGATGCCCGTCAAGGAGCAACTCTTGCTTGAGGCAATCGACCCTCTGCGTGCGCCCTACTTCCTGACCCGCCGCGAGATGGGTATCTTCAACGTAGGCGGCAAGGGCCGCGTGATAGCCGGCGACGAGGTATTCGAACTCGACTACAAGGAAGCCCTGTATCTGGGTCGCGGTGACCGCGAAGTGAAGTTCGAGTCGCTGGATGCCAACCATCCTGCCCTCTTCTACTTCAACTCCACCACCGCACACTGCGCTTATCCGAACAAGAAGGTCACCAAGGCCGATGCCGTAGTGGCGCATATGGGTAGCCTGGAGATGTCGAACGAACGAGACATCAACAAGATGCTCGTCAATCAGGTGCTGCCTACCTGCCAACTGCAGATGGGTATGACCGAACTCAACACGGGTAGTGTGTGGAACACCATGCCGGCACACGTACATAGCCGCCGTATGGAGGCCTATTTCTACTTCGAGGTACCGGAAGACCAGGCTGTATGCCACTTCATGGGCGAAGTAGAAGAGACCCGTCACATCTGGATGCGCGGCAACCAAGCCGTCCTCTCGCCCGAGTGGTCGATCCACTCGGCTGCCGCTACCCACAACTACACCTTCATCTGGGGTATGGGAGGCGAGAACCTGGACTACGGAGATCAAGACTTCAGTCTGATAACAGACTTGAAGTGATTTGAAGATTTGAAAATTTGAAGATTTGAAAATTATGAACAATCTATTTTCATTGGAAGGCAAGAACGCCTGGGTTACAGGCGCTTGCTACGGAATAGGCTTTGCCATCGCTAAGGCTTTTGCGCAGGCCGGTGCAGCTAACATCATCTTCAACGCCCGCAGCCAGGAGGCTATCGACAAGGCCATGGCATCCTATCGTGCCGAGGGTATCCTGAACGCCCACGGCTATGTATGCGACGTCACGGACGAAGTGGCCGTCAAGGAGCTGGTAGACCGTATCCACCGCGAGGTAGGCGACATCCACATCCTGGTCAACAACGCCGGCATCATCAAGCGCATTCCGATGCACGAGATGAAGCGTGAAGAGTTCCAGCAGGTGATCGACATCGACCTCGTTGCCCCCTATATCGTCAGCGCCGCTGTGCTGCCCGAGATGATGGCACGCCGCGAGGGCAAGATCATCAATATCTGCTCGATGATGTCCGAACTGGGTCGCGAGACCGTCAGTGCCTATGCAGCCGCTAAGGGCGGACTGAAGATGCTGACCCGCAACATATGCTCCGAATACGGCGAGTACAATATCCAGTGCAACGGCCTCGGTCCGGGCTATATCGCTACGCCGCAGACCGCTCCGCTACGCCAACCGCAAGCCGATGGTAGTCGTCATCCTTTCGATGCCTTTATCTGCGCCAAGACGCCGGCAGGTCGCTGGTTGGAGGCCGACGAACTGGGAGGCACGGCCGTGTTCCTGGCTTCGCATGCATCCGACGCTGTCAACGGACAGATCATCTACGTAGATGGCGGCATCCTGGCCTACATCGGACGTCAACCCAAGTAAAGTGACAAAGGGACAAAGTACAAAGGACAAAAGATGAAGAAGGTATTATTTATCATAGCGACTTTAGTAAGCCTGACAGCTTGTCAGCCGGAGGGACAACGCGTCTTCGGGCGTTTCGTACCGGAGCGCAAGGACGACTTTGCCTGGGAGAATGAGTATGCCGCTTTTCGTATGTACGGACCGGCATTGGCGCCCGAGAATCCGTCCAACGGTGTGGATCTCTGGCTCAAAGCATCGCCGGAACTGATCGTGGATAGTTTCTACTACCGCGAGCATGAACTCGGGCTACCTTATCATATCAACTATGGCAAGGGATTGGATTGCTACAAGGTAGGACATACAGCCGGTTGCGGCGGATTGGCTATCGTAGCCGATGACCGTCTGTGGATCGGCGGACCGTATTCGCGTCACGAGATACTCTACCAGGATGATCGTCGTCTGACCTTCCGTTTGGAATATGACAGTGTACCCGTGGCCGGTCACCTGATGCACGAGCAGATCACCATCACAGCCGAGGCCGGCACACCGCTCTGCAAAGCCGAAGTGGTACTCACCTGTCTGGCGAGCGACTCGCTGCCCGAGATCCTTTTGGGCGGTGGTATCTATCTGCACGACAGCCTGGATCGATGCAGCTATAACGAAGAGACACGCACACTCACTTATTGCGAGGATGCCCTTTCCGACAAGACTGCTGCACAGATGAACTACGAATACAACGGTTCTACCTCCCAAGGCCGCAGCTACATCGCTGTCTATGTGCCCGACACAGCGGCTCGACGCCCGATGGAATACGACAACACCGTTGTGCTCGTAGCCCCCTATCAGTTGGGCACCACCTTCACCTACTACTTCGGCGCATGCTGGAGCCGTTGGAGCGATGGTCGCCATGCCTACAAGACCGACATGGACTGGCAAGATTTCATCGCGGACGTAGCCGCTAAGATAAAATAAGGATATTTGGCACGTGAAGACCTATCTTATCATACGACTTGAGACGCTTGGCAACGTAGCCATGACCGTTCCGGTGATCGCATCGCTCTCGCGACGCTATCCGGACGATCGTTTCCTCGTCGTAGCTAAGAAGCCGCTTCAGGACATGTTCTACGGCATGCCCAACGTGGAATACGTCGAGGCTCGTATCAAACAGCAGGGCGACCTTCATCGACTCATGCGCCATCTGCGCCTCTTGCATGCCGACGAGGTCATCGACTTGCAGGATCGCCTCAGCACACGCCTGCTACGCGGATATCTGCGCCTTCACGGTTGCCGTGTACACGCTGTGCACTATGGCCGTTGGCGCAAACGTTGGCTCACGCTCAAGGGAGCTAAGTATAGTGATGCGCTGCCCACGGAGTTTGATCGCTACCGCGAAGCCTTCCGTCGGGCAGGTCTGGAGACCGACACCGAGTTTTCTTCGCTGCCGGTCAACACCACAGCAGCAGCCCGTGTCAGCGAATTGTTCGGAGAGCGCAAAGGCAGCTGGGTGGGCGTAGCCCCCTTTGCCAAGTCGCAATCCAACATGCTGCCGTATCGCGTGACCAAGCAACTCATCATGCGGCTTGCCGAACGTCCCGGCACGCGTGTCTTCCTGTTCGGCGCAGGCGCTGTGGAGTGCGAGATGCTCAACCAGTGGGCCGGACTACATAAGCAGGTGGAGAGCGTAGCAGGACGACTCACGCTGGGCGAGGAACTGGAACTCATGCGCCGGCTGGACTACATGATATGCATGGATTCCGCCAATCAGCACCTCAGCTCGCTGGTAGGCCTGCGGGCTATCAGCATCTGGTGCGGTACGCATCCCAAACTGGGTTTCATGGGCTGGAAACAACACGAAGAAGATATCTTGCAGCATAACGAACTGGCCTGCCGACCATGCACCATGCATGGCACCAATCATTGCCGGTTCTTCAACTATGCCTGCAAACAAATAACAGCAAAACAAATTATACAGCATATTTATGAGTAAAATCATTTCATTAGCAAATCAGAAAGGTGGTGTGGGTAAGACCACAACATCTATCAACCTGGCCGCTTCGCTGGCGCAGCAGGGCAAACGAGTTCTGCTGATTGACGCCGATCCTCAGGCCAATGCTTCGTCCGGTCTGGGCGTGGACATCGAGCAGTTGAGCAGCACTATCTACGAGTGCCTCATCAATCGTATCGATCCCCACTCAGCCGTACTCCATACCTCGGTCAAGCGACTCGACATCATCCCGAGTCATATCGACTTGGTAGGCGCTGAGATCGAGATGCTCAATATCGAGCACCGTGAGATGATCCTGAAGTCTATTCTCTCCCAGCTGCGCAGCGAGTACGACTATATCCTGATCGACTGCAGTCCGTCATTGGGGCTGCTGACGGTCAATGCCCTCACGGCCAGCGATAGCGTCATCATCCCCGTACAGTGCGAGTTCTTTGCCCTCGAGGGTATTGCCAAGCTGCTCAATACGATCAAGATCATCAAGTCGCAACTCAACCCTGCGCTCCAGATCGAGGGCTTCCTGCTCACCATGTACGACAACCGTCTGCGTCTGTCCAACCAGGTGTACGAGGAGGTGAAGCGCCACTTTGGCGACCTGGTATTCAATACCGTCATCTCGCGTAACGTACGCCTCTCCGAAGCGCCGTCGCACGGATTGTCTATCATCGAGTACGACGCATCCAGCAAGGGAGCCAAGAACTATGTAGCCCTGGCCAAAGAACTGATTAAGAGACAATAGCATATGAAGAAAATGACTGGACTTGGACGTGGACTCGATGCACTCATCGACACCACGCATATCGAGACTCGCGGAGGCAGTTCTATCTCCGAAGTAGAGCTCTCCAAAATCATCGCCAATCCCGACCAGCCACGTCGCAACTTCAACGAAGAGGCGCTGCAGGAACTGGCCGACTCGATCCGCGAACATGGCGTCATTTCGCCTATCACGCTGCGCAAGAACGACGACGACACCTATATGATCATCGCCGGTGAGCGCCGTTTCCGTGCCGCCAAACTGGCCGGACTGAATGCCATCCCGGCCTACATCCGTACGGCTAAGGACGAGCAGGTCATGGAGTGGGCACTCATCGAGAATATACAGCGTGAAGACCTGGATGCTATCGAGATCGCCCTCGCCTATCAGCGCCTCATGGACGACTATGCACTCACCCAAGAGCGCATGGCCGAGCGGGTAGGCAAGAAGCGTGCGACGGTAGCCAACTACCTGCGTCTGCTCAAGTTGCCCGCCGAGATACAGATGGGTATCAAGGAGAAGCGCATCGAGATGGGTCATGCACGTGCTATCCTGGGTTCGAAATCGGCCGAGGAGCAACTGGGCCTCTACCAGCGCATCCTGCGCGAGGGTATGTCGGTCCGCAAAGTAGAGCAACTGGTGCAGGAGGCTGAGCAGCCCAAGGCCACAGCCAAAGCCAAAGCCAGAGCCAACGCCAACCCATATCCCGCCCAGCAGAAGCAACTGAGCGAACTATTGGATCGTCGCGTGCAAGTCAAGGACGGCAAGATAGTCATCCCCTTCCGCGACCAACAAGACTTGGAAGCCATCATCGCCAACCTGCATTGAGACGACTGATCGCTATATTATTTCTGGTACTGCCACTGTGGCTGCATGCCGCAGCGCCGACGGATAGCATACCCGCCTCCGACACCATCTACTACCAGCCGGACACCACGGCTGTCGCTGCCGGAGAACCCGAGTATCGCTACATGATCGACCTCAACCGCAAACCCGAAGCCATGCGTGCTGTGTGGCTGGGTGCTATTTGTCCGGGTGCGGGTCAGATCTACAACCGTTCTTATTGGAAACTACCTATCGTATATGGCGCCTTCATGGGCTGCGGCTACGCCATCAAGTGGACCAACGAGCGCTACGTTGGTTACAAGACCGGCTATCGCGATCTCTATTACGACAACGAGGCCGGCACCGTGTCCTCCGATCCCAGCAAGTCGTATATCGCCTTGCTGCCCGAGGGCTACGACATAGACCGTATGGGTGGCGTGAGCACCTATATCAATACGCTCCGCAACCGCCAGAACGTCTATCGTCGGTATCGCGACCTCAGCATTGTGGCTACCGTGGCCGTCTATGCCCTCTCGCTCATCGACGCCTATGTGGATGCGCAGTTGTTCGACTTTGACATCTCCGAAGAACTATCGCTCGACATCCGGCCGGATATATACTTTGACCCGTACACCCAACGTACGGCAGAAATGAAACTTGCAATTACGCTGAAATGAAACGACTTGTATTCTTCTTGCTCGCGCTGACCCTATGTATGACGGCCACGGCTGACGAAGTGGTTAAGCAGCGTATCAAACAAATGCAACGGACCGTTCCGATGCAGTATAACCAGGAGGTGCAGACCTACATCACGCGTTACCTGAAAGCACCCGGTATGATCAGCTGTGTGCGCGGCCTGTCAGAATACTACTTCCCCATCATCGAGCAGGTATTCCGCGAAAACGGCCTGCCTACCGAACTGAAGTACCTCACGCTGGTAGAGTCGAAGCTCAACCCGCTTGTTGTCTCTCCGCGTGGTGCTGCCGGTCTATGGCAGTTTATGCCTGCGTCCGGCAAGGCATTCGGCCTGCAACGTACGGCCTACGTGGATGACCGACTCGATACCTACCGCGCTACCGAAGCGGCTTGCAAGTTGCTCAAGCGCCTCTATGGCATGTACGGAGATTGGGCCATCGTAATCGCTGCCTACAACTGCGGATCGGGCACCATACGTGGCGCCATCAAGTCGGCCGGAGGCAAGAAGTCGTTCTGGGCTATCTATCCCTACTTGCCCAAACAGACGCGCATCTACATGCCTATCTTTATTGCCTACAACTACGTGCTGGAGTATGCCGACGAGTACAATATCCAATCCACGCCCATCGAGGACCTGCCGGCTCCGCCCGACACGATTCACACCAATCGACGTACGACGCTCCAACAGGTAGCCAACGCCACCGGTACGCCCATCGAGACCATCCGCATGATGAACCCGCAGTACCTGCAGGGCGTAGCCCCCGCCGGACGCGACAACATCATCTGCCTGCCTCCTGGCAAAGCCAAACTGATGCGCAAATTCGTGCCCGAAACCGAAGAAGAAACCAACACACCCGAAACCGCCACTAAACAATGAGCGACGCTAAGATATATTACAATATCCGAGAGACTTCGGAAATCACGGGTCTGCCCTTCTCCACCCTACGCTATTGGGAGGAGCAGTTTGAGCAACTCAACCCACGCAAAGACGGGCACAACAACCGTTACTACACCGCCGAGGATATCAGTTTCATCAAGCGCGTACGCTATATTCGCGACGAATTGAAAATCACGCGTATTGATGCCATCCGACGCGAACTGAAGAACGACAATCGACAAGTGGATGTCCGTATTCGCGCCACCGAAATACTGCAGCGTATCCGCCAAGAACTGGTGGATATCCGCTCCTATATTTAACCCAACGAACAAAACGAAAAAACAAATATGAAATCTATTGATTGGAAGAAACTGGCTCCTTATCTGGTAGCTTTGGTCGTATTTATCGGCTTTGCCGTGTTATACTGCAGCCCCCTCCTTCACGGCAAAGTGCTTTTTGCCGGTGATGTCGATAACTGGAAAGGCGCTGCCAACGAAGCTATCGAGTACCACCAAAAAACCGGAGAAATCACTTGGTGGACAAACTCTATGTTTGGAGGTATGCCTACGTATCAAATCACGGGAAGTCTTCCTTCTGGAGAGATTCGCGCCGATTTCCTCAAAGCATCCCATCTGGGACTCAGCGGTACATACGAGTCTATCGGTCTTATCTTCGCCTATTTCTTCGGCTTCTTCCTGATGCTCATATGCTTCGGTGTCAACCCCTGGCTGAGTCTCGTTGGTGGCTTGGCTCTGGGTATGAGCAGCTATTTCTTCCTGATCATCCCTGCAGGCCACATGACCAAGGCCACCGCGTTAGGCATGTTGGGCCCCGTCATCGGAGGATTCTATGCCATCATGCGACGCAAGTACTGGCTGGGTATTCCATTAGTCCTGATCTATGGTTTTATTGGTATCACCGCCCATCCGCAGATGACCTACTACATTGCCATGCTCATCGGCGTCATGGCCTGTGCAGAATTGTACCTGCACATCCGCGACAAGCAATGGAAAGAACTGGGAATATCAGTAGGTGTCTTATTGCTGTGCCTTGGCCTCATCATAGGCACTCGCTGGAGCTGGATGGACATGAACCAATCCTATCTCCGGGAGACCATGCGGGGCGGTCATAGCGAACTCACACAAAACGACACCACCTCCACTTCCAAGGTTGGTCTCGACCTCACGTATGCTACCGACTGGAGCTACGGTCGTGCCGAGACCATGACCCTACTTATTCCCAACTGGGAAGGCGGTGCCAGCGGTTATAATGTAGGCAAGGACTCCCAACTATGCCGCACGATGCGCAAACAGGGCGTACCCAAACGCGACGCCGAGCAGTTCTGCCGTCAAGTGCCTACCTACCACGGCGAGAAAGCCTTCACCAGCGGTCCTGTATATGTCGGAGCTATCATCTGCTTCCTCTTCCTGCTCGGTCTGCTTATTGTGCCCGGTCCGTACAAATGGGCATTGCTCTTCGCGACACTCATGTCCATCTTCCTCGCATGGGGTAAGAACATGATGTGGTTGACGGAATGGTTCTTCAACTACTTCCCAATGTACAACAAGTTCCGCGCCGTAGAGTCTATCCTCATCGTCGCCGAGATCACCATGCCATTACTCGGCTTCATGGGCTTGCAACGCATCGTCGAAGGTAAGGTCGCATGGCCTCGTCTGCGCGTAAGTATGCTCATCGCCGGTGGTGTCACCGCAGCACTCTGTCTCTATGCCGCCCTCTTTGCCGGCGGATTCGATATGAGCAGTTCCTACGACGCACAGTGGACCGACCGGATGCCCGATTGGCTCACGCGCGCAATAATGAATGAACGCGTAGAAATGGTCAAGGCAGACGCATGGCGTTCCTTCATGTTCGTTCTCCTTGGATTCGTACTTACCTATTGGTATGCTTGGTACAACAAGGATCGTAAGGAGCATAAGTTGAGCGCCGTCCTGTATGTAGGCATGGCTATTATGATCTTAGCCGATATGGTGCCTGTCAATCGTCGTTTCTTTGGCGAGGACAACTTCGTCAGCAAACGCGAAAACGACAACCATTTTGCCATGCAACCCTACGAAGAAGAGATCCTCCAGGATACGACGCTCGACTACCGCGTACTCAACCTCACCACCAGCACGTTCAACGATGCACGTACCAGCTACCGTCTGAAGTCTATCGGTGGCTACTCCGCCGTGAAGCTGCGCCGCTACCAGGATCTCATCGAGGCACATCTCGTGCCCGAGATGAATCCGTTCTATCAAACCATCTTCCGTACCAACGGCTTCATCCTCCCGGACGAAAAGCGGGGTGCTGACTTCTCTGTGCTGAATATGCTTAATATGCGCTATGCCGTCGTATCGATGCAGGATGGCTCACAAGCACCTATTCGCAACCCCTATGCTATAGGCAATGCGTGGTTTGTCAACCAGGTTCAGTTTGTGCCCACGGCGGATGATGAGTCCGCAGCGCTCAACACCATCGATCTGCATACTACGGCCGTAGCCGACGAGCGTTTCCGTGAAATCCTGACTTGCCAAGCACAGCCGGACTCCGCTGATGCTATCGAACTTACCACCTACGAACCCAACCATCTGGTATACCACACCCGCTGCAGCCACGATCGCGTAGCTGTATTCTCTGAGATTTACTATCCCGAAGGATGGCACCTCTATATCGATGATGTGGAAAAACCAATTGGCCGTGCCAACTATATCCTGCGTGCCGCCGTTATTCCTGCCGGACAACATACCGCCAAGATGGAGTTTGTGCCGACGGCTTTGGCATTAGACAAATGGTCTATGGCGTTTGTTATTCTCTGCCTCCTGCTGAGTATCGCATGTATCAGCTGGCCGCTGTGGAGCAAATACCTACCGAAGAAGGCCGAGTAATCCTTTCGTCACATTCCGACGGAACAGAACGAGTTTCCATCCCTTCCCGGGGTGGAAACTTATTGTATAGCCGCATAGCAAAACCAGCGTACCGCCCCACTTAATCGCTTCTTTGAAAAGACGGTTAATGTATTTTCCTTTCCCGATAGCGAGGGTTCGTTGCCGCTCGCTCTGACCGATCTGAAGTGTCAGTCGGTCAAAATAATCGCGCTCTAATTTCTTCCGCGGGATAATATGATGCAGGATCATCTTCGGCAGATACATGAATCGCATGCCTTGCGCCCGCATCTTATCGAAGATATCTTTCTCCTCAGAGCCCATGAGCCCGTTCCCTTTGCGTCCTAATGCGGTGTTAAACAGCCCCACCTGCTCAAAGACGTTTGCGCGATAGGCCGCATTACCTCCTCCTGGATAACGATCTCCGGGGAACGCACGCTCTTCTTCGCCGAAATACAAATAGCCGCACAGCAACTCCTTCGTATAGCGCGTCATCCACTTCGGTTCTTCGGTATCCTCATAAAGCGGAATTATCGGTCCTCCTACCGCACTTATCTCCGGATGCGCATCCATATATTCTACTATCGTACGCAGGTACCAGGTATCCACCAGCGCATCGTCATCTACATAAACAATCAGCTCACCTTTTGCCTCTTTGATACCCTTGTTGCGCGCCGCCGAGAGTCCCTGCTCCGGTTCTACCACATAGCGGAACTGCACATCCTTATGCGTCTTAACAAAAGCATCGCACACTTCTTTCGTGTTGTCCGTGCAATTATTATCCACGAGCACGATCTCGTACTCGCTTTTGGGCAAATCATTCGCAGCAATACTCTCCAGCAAATTGCCAATATATTTCGCCCGATTATATGTACAAATAATAGCTG
>DFGU01000101.1 GCA_002371785.1 Bacteroidales bacterium UBA3742 | reverse complement strand
CGCACGCACATATAGAAGACGGACTACTATGTCCGATGATTGATGCGCGTCGTATGGAGGTATATACCCGTCTGTACGATGCCGATCTGCAACCGAAGGGAGAAACACGAGCTGTGGTCGTAGAGAGCGAAGACAGCCTGATGGGGAAAGAAGCGGGGAAGAAGCCGGTTTATTACTTCGGAGATGGTGCAGAGAAGTGTCAGACCGTACTGACACAACCGAATATGCATTATATAGCGGGTATTGTACCCGATGCACAATATATGGGCCTGTTGGCCGAGCAGATGCTGGCAGAGGGCTTCCGAGGAGCAGATGTGGCGTACTATGAGCCCTTCTATCTCAAGCAGTTTGTGGCAGCTCCCTCGCATGTGAAGGGACTGCACTAAAGGTGAAAGGTGAAAGGTGAAAGGTGAAAGGTGAAAGGATACTATATTTCTTGTTGATAGGGTGGGTCATCCTGTCCTTGGGTGCGTGCTCGACGCAGAAGAATACGCGCGCATCGCGTAGTTATCATAAGACCAAGGTGCGCTACAACATTCTCTACAACGGCAATGTGGCCTACGAGGAAGGCTTGCGCGCCATACAGACGGCCGCGGAAGATGACTATACGGGCGTGCTCTCTCTCTATCCGATCAGCGATCATAAGGCCGCGCAATCGGCCACCTCGCAGATGGAACGCACGATAGAGAAATGCCGCAAGTCGATCAAGTTGCACTCAATCAAGTCGCGTCCTAAATCCGACCCCAAGCGCCGTTCAGACCCCAAGTACCGCGCATGGCTCAAGCAGGAAGAATTCAATCCGGCCCTGTCAGAGGCATGGGTGCGACTCGGCGAAGCGGAATTCCACAAAGGAGACTTCCTGGGATCGGTAGGTACGTTCAACTACGTGATACGCCACTATGACTACGATGGTGACGTAGTGGCGCGTTGCCAGCTGATGGTGGCGCGTGCGTATGCCGAGATGGGATGGCAGTACGAGGCAGAGGATATGCTGAGCAAGGTGCAGCAAGATGCACTGAAGACCAAACATGCGCATCTATACGGCGCTACGGCAGCCGACGTACTGCTACATGCCGGTCAGTACAAACAGGCCATACCCTTCCTGAAGATAGCCGTGCCGCACGAGAAACGCAAGGTCTATCGGCCGCGTTTCCAGTACGTGCTGGCCCAACTCTATCAGACCCAAGGCCAACGCCAGGAGGCTATCGACGCCTATCGCAAGGTGATACGCCTGGCGCCGCCCACCGTGATGGATTTTCATGCGCGGCTCAACATGGCCGAACTGAAAGGCAAGGCCGGACTGAAGGGACTCAAGAGCATGACGCGTCAGTCGAAGCACAAAGACCACCTGGATGTCATCTACGGCACGATGGCCAATATATGGCTGCAGGCCGGTGATACGCTGAAAGCGCTGGAGCTATACCAACTGGCGATCGACACGGCTAAGAATGCCACGCTCGACAAGGCCGGCATCCTGGTGCAGGCCGGAGATCTGTATTTCGACCGTAAGCAATATGCCGAGGCACAACCATGCTACCGCGAGGCACTCACCATCTTCTCCACGGAGCATGCGCAGTATAAGCGTCTGCAAGCCCGTTCGGAGGTGCTGGACCAGCTGATCCTGCACGTGAATACCGTCACGCTCCAAGACTCGCTGCAGGCACTCAGCCTGCTCAGCGAAGAAGAGCAGCTGGCGGCTGTGGCACGCGTGATAAAAGCCGAAGCAGAGCAACGTCAGCGCGACTCGATCCTCATGGCGCAAGAGCAGCGCGAGAAGGAGCTGGACGAGGGGCCGCTGAGCGTGAATACCAGCAATATGCTGGGTGGTGCCGGAGCGGCAGGTGGCGCGTGGTATTTCTACAATGCGCAACTGATGCGACAGGGCAAGCAGCAGTTCCAACGCACATGGGGCAACCGTCTACTGGAGGACCACTGGCGCCGCATGTCGAAATCGGTCAGTGTGCAGGACCCCACGATGGTAGCTACGGATTCGTTAGCTGCTACGGATTCTATCGCGGCCAACGACAGCACGCTGCAAGGGCCGTTGGCCGGCCTGGATGCCCAATCCCGTATGTACTACCAGCAGATACCTCATACCGAAGCCGAACGTCAGGTCTCGGATAGCATGATATGCGATGCGCTCACCCAGATGGAGCGTATCTATCGCTACGACCTGCGGGATATAGGCTTGGCCGATCAGACCCTGGCCGAACTGGATCGCCGTTTCCCGGCGCGTCCGCGTATGGAGGTAAGCGAACAGTGGCCCGAGATAACGGCCCGTCTGGATTCACTCTATGAGACCACGTATGCGGCCTTCCGCGCCCGCCAGTATGCGCAGGTGAAGACCGACCTGGAGCGTGCAAAGACCATTGCGGGTGAGACGGAGCAGCCGACGATCATGCCGCGCTTTATGTTCCTCGGCGCCGTAGCTACGGCCCGTACGGAGGGACAGACGCCCTTTGCGGATCGTCTGCGCGAGATGGTAGAGAAGTATCCTACCCACGAGCTGAGCGCCAAGGCCAAGGATATGCTGGCCATGATGGGGCAAGGTATGGAGTCGAAGAAGGGAAGCGGCGAAACGGACCTGAGCGATGCGCGCCAGAAAGCGGCCGAAGAGGCGGCCAAGGAGGCCGAGGAAGCGGCTAAGCAGGCAGGTGATGTGGTACCGGATACGAAGCCGGTGGTGTTGCTCGTACTGCCGAAGCAGGATGAGAAACTGCTCCATCAACTGCAATACGAGGTAGCATTGTTCAACTTTGAGGTATTCCTCTTGCGTGACTTTGACCTGCAACCGCGTCAGACACCCGAGGGTATGGCCCTGGAGGTAGGACCGTTTGAGACGCGCGCAGAAGCCGAATGGTGGATCGGCCTGATTCGTAAGAATACAACGCTTGCCGAGTTTATCGAACAGAATGGCATTATGCCGGAAGCCAAGGAATAAAAAAAAGAAAGAGAAGCCTTGCGACTTCTCCTCGTCGGGATGACAAGATTTGAACTTGCGACCTCCGGTCCCCCAGACCGTTGCGCTACCGGACTGCGCCACATCCCGCTCGCTTTTTTACGAAAGCGGGTGCAAAGATACTACAAAAAATTGACATACGCAAGTAAAAACGTATTTTTTTAGTGAAAAATGGCAAAAAAATTCTATATTGAGACCTACGGGTGCCAGATGAACGTGGCAGATAGCGAAGTTGTAGCGGCTATTATGGCCACTACCGACGCGCAATATACCGACCGGATCGACGAGGCCGACGTCGTCTTGCTCAACACCTGCTCGATCCGTGACAATGCGGAGCAGAAGGTGCGCCATCGTTTGCAGGAACTGCATGCAGATTATAGTCGAAAGTCGAAAGTCGAAAGTCAAAAGCAGAAAGGCGAAGGGCGAAAGGCCATGATCGGCGTGATCGGTTGCATGGCAGAGCGTATGGGGCAGGAACTGATCGACCGCTGCGGGGTGGATTTTGTGGCCGGACCGGATGCGTATATGGATATTCCGAACCTGATCGCGCAGCGTGAGCAGGGCTTCAAGCCCGTGAACGTAGAGCTCAGCACCACGGAGACCTACCGCGACGTGCTACCGGCCCGTCTGGGAAAGTCGATCTCGGGCTTTGTGTCCATCATGCGAGGATGCAATAATTTCTGCTCGTACTGCGTAGTACCTTATACGCGTGGCCGTGAGCGTAGCCGCGACGTAGAGTCGATCCTGCGCGAGGTGCGCGACCTGCAGGCCAAGGGCTATAAAGAGCTGACCCTGCTGGGGCAGAATGTCAACTCTTATCGCTATCAGCCGTCAGCCGTCAGCGATCAGAAGCCTGAGGTGATTGATTTTCCGGCCTTGCTGGCTATCGTAGCTGAGGCGGTGCCGGATATGCGTATCCGCTTCACGACGAGTCATCCCAAGGATATGTCAGATCGTACGCTGGAGACGATAGCAGCCCACCGGAATATCTGCCGCTTTATCCACCTGCCGGTGCAGTCGGGAAGCAATGCGGTGCTGAAGGCCATGAACCGTAAATATACGCGCGAGTGGTACCTGGATCGTATCGCCGCTATTCGTCGCATCCTGCCGGACGCTACGATCGGTACGGATGTGTTCTGCGGCTTCCACGGCGAAACGCTGGAGGATCATCAGCAGACGCTCAGCCTGATGCGTGAGGTGGGATTTGACACGGCTTTTATGTTCAAGTACTCGGAGCGGCCCGGTACGTATGCGCAGAAACACCTGCCGGATAATATCCCGGAGGAGGAGAAAGTGCGCCGTCTGAATGAGATCATCGCCCTGCAGCAAGAACTCTCGTTGGCTTCGAATCAACGCGAGATAGGACGTGTGGTAGAAGTGCTGGTAGAGGGATTCTCCAAGCGCAGCCGGGACGATATGTTCGGCCGCACCAGTCAGTATAAGACCGTGGTCTTCCCTCGTGCCGGACGCCATATAGGCGAATTGGTGCAGGTACGTATCACGTCGGCATCGGCCGCTACTTTGCTAGGAGAGGTCGTAGGTTGATAGGTTGATAGGTTTATAAGTTTATAGGTTTATAGGTTTATAAGTTTATAGGTTTATAGGTTTATAAGTTTATAGGTTTATAGGTTGATGAGTTTATAATGAGTTAGAGGCGATTCTCTAGCTCATTATTGCTTAAGAGTGTCACCACGCGTTTGCCGTCCGGCGTACGCGAGTAGGTCTTGAGAGCCAGCAGTCGGTCGCAGAGGTCCTGCATCTCCTCTTGCGTCAGTATCTTACCGTACGGAATAGCTATGCTGCGTGCCAGCGAGAGCGCGATCTGCTCTTGCCAGCGCTGTTGTACGTCGGTGCCGGTCTCCATGACGGCCTGCAGGATGTCGCGCACCATCATGAGCGCGTCGCTCTGCGGCAGTTGTGCCGGTACACCCGAGATGCCATAACTGGTCTTGCTGAACTGGTCGATGGCAAAGCCGATGGCGCGCAGGTCGGGTAGGATAGTCTCCATGGCCGCCATCTCGTCGGGCGTGAGGTCGAGTATCTCCTGGAAGAGCAACTGTTGGCTGACGCCCTGCTGCTCGCGTAGCTGCTGTAGCAAGGCCTCATATTCCACGCATATATGCGCCCGATGCTGATTGATAATCAGCAGTCCGTCGCGGGTAGGGAGCAAAATATATCGGTCGGCATACTGATATGGGATGCCGGTGGGTATGTCGTGCTCGTAGAGCGGCAGCTGAGCATCGTCCGAAAGTGCGGGTGCTGCAGGTCGGTCCGGATAGAGAGTGGTCCAGTTGCGAGGCGTAGCCGGTTGAGTGCGATGGAAGGGGTTGTAGGTCGGATCCACCTGTATGTGGGGCATGCCGGTGCCCGAACGAGGACCGGTGGTATTGCCGGGCGCTGTAGGTAACGGCATCTCCAGTTCACCCTCGCGATTGAAATCAATCGTAGGAGCCAGCGAGAACTTACCAATGGCTTCGCGTACGGCGGCCATCAGGATCTGGAAGATAGCCTGCTCGTCAGCGAACTTGATCTCGGTCTTGGTAGGGTGGATATTCACGTCGATAGTTTCCGGTGCGATATCGAAATAGATGAAGTACGACGGCGCATAGTCGCCGGGCAGCATGCCGGAGTAGGCCGTGAGTATCGCTTTGTGGAAATAGGGATGACGCATATAGCGTCCGTTGACAAAGAAATACTGCTGCGGATTCTTGCCGCTGGATTCGGGCTTGCTGACAAATCCACGGATGGATACCAGTTCGGTATCCGTGCGCAGGTCGATGAGGTTGGACGTGAAGGCGTGGGTGCGTCCGCGTCCGAAGATAGCCTCGATACGTTGTTTCTCGTTGCCGGCCGGCAAGTCGAGCAGCACTTCGTCGTTGTGTACAAAGGTGAACTGCACCCGGGGATAGACCAGCACAATGTGATAGAACTCGGTGAGCAGGTTGCGCAACTCGGTCTGGTCGGTCTTGAGGAACTTACGCCGTACGGGTACGTTGTAGAACAGGTTCTTGACCTTCAGGTTGGTACCTACCGGACAGGCACAGGGCTCCTGGTGCACCAGTTTGGAACCGTCGATCTCCAGGCATACGCCCACTTCGTCCTCCTGTCGGCGTGTGGTCATCTCCACTTGCGCCACGGCGCATATGCTGGCCAGCGCCTCGCCACGAAAACCCATCGTGCGCAGCGAGAAGAGGTCTTCTACCCGGCTGATCTTGCTGGTGGCATGCCGCTCAAAGGCCATGCGGGCATCGGTCTGACTCATGCCCTTGCCGTTGTCAATCACCTGGAGCAGGGTGCGTCCGGCATCGCGTACGATGACCTGAATATTAGTAGCCCCGGCATCCAGGCTGTTCTCCACCAACTCCTTCAGACACGAAGCCGGCCGCTGGATCACTTCTCCGGCGGCTATCTGATTGGCTACATGATCGGGTAGAAGGTGGACGATGTCCATAACGATAAGTTATAGAAAGATATAAAATCCGATGACCAGTGCGGCAAGCAGTACAACCCACAGAAGGAGTTTCGATTTCTGCTGCTTGCGAAGCGTGGTCATGTTCTTCTCGTGTTCCTCGCGGAACGAACCTCGATGGAGGCGCGCACGTCGTTGGTTGCGCGCCTCCTTATCGGGGTCGAAGTAGATAGGACGATAGTCCCACTCACGCGGTTTATTTACTTTGGGAAATAAAACCGACATTACTTAATGATCTGCTGGAACTTAGCGTCCTCTTTGTACTTAGCGAACTCTACGTCAGCCTTTGCGCGGGTCTTGTAGGCAGCGTCACCTGCAACGGCCTCAGCCATGTTGCTGTAAACACCCTCGCGATCGTTGGTGCGAGCAGCCAGGATAGCCTTGATATAAGCGGTCTTGGCGTTCGGCTCCTGGATCTCGGCCAGGGTCTGACGAGCAGCATTGTAGTCCTTGTCAATGATTTGCTGGAGCGCTGCGTTGTTGGAGCGGCTGGTACCGTAGGACTTCTGTGCCTTGTTGTAGTCACCCTTCATGGTGTAGAGCGTACCGAGAGCACCCTCCAGGTCACCCTTGGTGCCGGCAGCCTTACCGAGGTGTTTCTCTGCATTCGCTACGTCGCCCTTGGCCAGGTCGCACAGACCGGCGTTGAAGTTCACGTCCGGATCGTTCGGAGCCAACTCCAGTGCCTTGGCAAAGTACTGCTCAGCTTCGTTCAGTTTGTTCTGCTCGTATGCGATCATACCGAGGTTGTTGTATGCACGATAGTCGTTGTGCAACTCGATGACCTTCTTGTAGAGCGCGATCTGCTCGTCCTTGGTAGGAGCTACAGAAGCGGCATAGAGGAGCTCGTCTACGCTGAGCGTCTCCGGTTTCTCTTTTGCCTCATTGAGCAATTGCTCGTCCGACTTGCCGGTGATGGCGGTAGTCATCAAGATGCGGCTGCGGCGCAGCTTGGGCAGGATGTTTTGAGCCAGGTCGTCATATACCTTGGCCAAGTTGCGGATCTGCTGCTCACGCTCTTCGGGGTCGCTGTACATCTCCAGTACGCGGAGCACGAGGTCCTTGTCCTGGATGTCGCTTTGCTCCACCTCCGTGCGGAAGCCTTGCCAGTCCTCAGCGGTCGTGCTGCTGATGTAGCGGGTCTGGTTGCCGTTCACCTTGCCACGGATGTACTTCTCGGTGTTGGCCTCACGGTTGGTAGCCAGACGGTCGTTCAGTTCGTAGCCACCCTCCGGACTTGCATAACCCGAGATCTCTACCTTGCTGATCTGGCGCGTTTTGTCCTTGTTAGCCTTCTGGATGGCATCGAGCAGGGCCTTCATGTCAGCTGCCGACAACTCGCTATCGCGCAGGTTGGCTTGTGCTACGATGAAGTTGATGTCTGCTTCGGTCAGGTCCTCTACCACGGTCTGATACTTGCTGGGGGTAGGAACGGCTTGCTCCTCGGCGTTAGCCAGCGTAGCGGTGGTGTTGACGCCGTCAGCGATGAGCACGTCGGGGATCTCATAGACCTTTTTACCGCACTTAGCGTCGCAACGCAGGTAGAGCTTCAGCTCTTTGCCTTCCATATCAGGCGTGTACTTGAAGCGGCAGGATTGTTTGTACTTGCCACCTTCTTTGTACGAAACTTTCGTGCCGTTCAGTTTGGCTTTCTCACCAACATACACCTCGGTCTCGCCAACGACTTCCTTGTCGCCGTATTTCAGCACGGGCGTAACTTTGAGCTCACCCTTGCGCGCAAATTTCTTGGGCGGGAAGGTACCGGTAATGTCAGCCTTGATCTCGTTACCTACAACGGAAATGTCCTCCGGGTTGACTTTAATCTCTTGTGGCTTATCCACAATTTTCGAGCAGGACGTCATCATGACAATAGCCATGAGTGACAAAAGAAATGTAATTTTCTTCATGCTTTGTTTTGTTTAAAAAATGTTATTGTTTATATCGTTTCTGTTTGTTTTTGTGTTGCGATTTCATAGGTGCACACTTATCAGCGTGCAAAGTTACAACAAATTTTGCATATAGGCAAATAATTCTGTCGTTTTTTTGAAAAAAAACGTGCTTATGCTTGCGTATGTGCGAAAAAAGCAGTATATTTGCACCCTGAATACTATTCATCGAACCGAATATGAACGAATTATCCCATATGGTGGTGGAGAAATTGCTACAGTTGCGTTCTTTCCAGATCCAGATCAACAACCCACTCACGTGGGGCAACGGCTGGAAGTCGCCTGTGTATCTCGACGACCGTAAAATACTATCCTATACCAAGGCGCGCAACTTTGTGAAGCTGGAGCTGGGGCGTCTGGTGGCGGAGCTATACCCCGATGCCGACGTGATAGCCGGCATTGCTGTTAACGCCGTGGCGCATGGCGTGCTGGTGGCCGAACAGCTGGCCTTGCCGTTTGTATATGTGCATCCCACGCCAAAGAATCATGGCCTGGAGAACCAGATAGAGGGCGACTTGCGTCCGCGTCAGAAGGTGGTGATCATTGAGAACCAGGTCAACGTGGGTAAGAATGCCTTGTCGGTGATAGACGCTATTCGTTCGGCCGGATGTACGGTGCTGGGCGTAGTGACGATTTTCGACTACCAGTTGCGCTCGGCGCATGAGAAATTCAACGAGGCCGGTGTACCGCTCGTCTCCCTGGCGCAGTACGATGAGCTGGAGCGTCAGTTGCCGCAGCACCGCTATGACGAGGAGACGATGGCGTGTCTCAAGGAATGGCATGCCGATCCCGCCGCATGGGCCAAGAAACATAAATAAAGGAGAATCCATATGTCTGAATCGAAATATACCAGCGCTGTGCGTCAGATACCGGCCCCGATAGAGCGGGTCTATCCGGCGCTAAGCAACCTGCAAAACCTGGAGCGCGTACGTGAGCACATCCCTGCGGATCGTGTCCGTGAATTGGAAATCACGCCCGATAGCGTCCGCATGAAGGTGGACGGCCTGGGTCAGAAAATCAGCATCCTCATCGAGGACCGCATAGAGAATGATACGATTAAGTTCGGCGCCGAGGGCCTGCCGATGCCCATGAACTTCTGGATCCAGCTCAAGCCCGGCGAGGGAGACAGCTGCTTCGTACGTCTTACGCTCAAGGCCGACATTCCGATGATGTTCAAGATGATGCTGGACAAGAAGATACAGAAGGGAATAGACGATGCCGCCGAGATGCTGACGCAATTTCCGTACAGCCAATGGAACTGATAACTGACTGCTGACTACTGACTACTGAAAACTTTACCATATGAAACGACTGAGAATACATCGTGAGGGACGCAACCTGATCATAGGCGTCGTACTGCTACTCTTCCTGATCAACGTACCCGTGTTTATCATCTATTCCGAGCAACGCTGGATCTTTGCCATCACGCTGGTGCTGACCGCCTTGCTGCTGGTGTTTGTGACCTATTTCTTCCGCAACCCCGTGCGCGTGTTGGAGGTGGATGATCCCAACTTTATCATTGCACCCGCCGACGGACGGGTGGTGGTGATCGAGCCCACCGAGGAAAACGAGTATTTCCACGAGAAGCGTCTGCAAGTATCGATCTTCATGTCGCCCTTCAACGTGCATGCCAACTGGTATCCGATCGAGGGAACGATCATTGAGTCGTCGCATCAGAAAGGACGTCATAAGGGCGCTTGGCTGCCTAAGTCTTCTACCGAGAACGAGCGTTCGCTCGTGGTCATCGAGACGGATAGCAAGATACGCATTGCCGTGCGCCAGATAGCCGGTGCGATGGCCCGCCGTATCGTGACGTATGCCAAGGCAGGCAAACGCTGCCACCGCAACACCCATCTGGGATTCATCAAGCTGGGCTCGCGCGTGGATATGTATCTACCGCTGGATACCGAGATGTTTGTACAGGTGGGTGACCTCGTTCGTGGCAACGAGACCATCGTGGCCCGCCTGTCCGATAAGGAGGATTGAAAACTCACATAAATTATAATATCATGAACAAGTTTGAAGAATTATTCGCGCAGTACCCCTGCCCGTTTACCGATGAGCAAGTAAAGGCTCAAGTGGCTGACATCCAGGCAAATCATTTTGCTGAGAACAACAATGTAGAGGTTTGGAAGGAGTGTCTCCACCAGATCGACTATACCACGCTGAGTGCCGATGACACCATCGAGCGTGTAGAGCGTATGGCCAATGCAGTCAACAACTTTGAGAAGGACTTCCCGGGTATCCCCAACGTAGCTGCTATCTGCGTTTATCCCGCTATGGCCGAGTATGTACGCCGTGCGCTGAAGGATCCGAAATTCAATATCGCATGCTGCTGTGCCGGTTTCCCTGCTGCACAGACTTTCCCCGAAATCAAGGTGGCTGAGACTGCGATTGCACTCAAGATGGGTGCTACCGAGGTGGACATCGTTCTCAGCGTGGGTAAGTTCCTGGAGGGACGTTATGAGGAGTGCTTCGACGAGATCCGTGAGATCAAGGCTGTATGCAAGGAGCATCACCTGAAGGTCATCCTCGAGACCGGTTTGCTAAAGACTGCTGAGAATATATGGAAGGCATCTATCCTGTCGATGGCAGCAGGATGCGACTTTATCAAGACCTCTACCGGTAAGATCGCAGTGAATGCTACCCCGGAGGCTACCTTCGTGATGTGTCACGCTATCAAGGCTTGGCAGGAGAAGACCGGCGTCAAGATGGGTTACAAGCCTGCCGGAGGCGTTTCTACCACCGACGAGGCTGTGCAGCACTTCACGCTCGTCAAGGAGATCCTGGGCGAGGACTGGCTCAACAACGAGTGGTTCCGCTTCGGCGCAAGCCGTCTGGCCAACAACCTGCTGTCGTCTATCGTAGGCAAGGAGACCAAGTATTTCTAAATCCGAGTTTACGGAATATACACACCGCGAATCGCATCTCTTCGGAGGTGCGATTCTGTTTTTACTGTTCAAACGATAGGTAGGGACGCAGCCGCTGTAGGTCGTCCTGTGTTAGTTCCGGCAGCGAGAGCAAGTCGTCCAAGCCGCTGAGCCGGATATGCTGACGTCGATGCTCGTAGATGGCGCGCGCCTGCTCAAAGCGCAAGTAGGGGTGGCGGCTGAGGGTGCTGACGGCGCAGCGGTTGACCCGGATGGGCGTGATGCGCGTGGTGTCCAGCGTGAAACGCGTCATGACCGTATCCAGCATCTTCTGGTCGATACGAGGTATCTCGCGCAGCTGTTCCACGCTATAGTAGCCGCCCAGTTGCTCGCGGTAGCGTACGATCTGTACGGCCGTCCAGCGGCCGATGCCGCGTAGCAGTTGTAATTGAGCCGTGTCGGCCGTGTTGAGTTCCAGGATGGTGTCGCGCTTATGGGATACAAACCGCGGCAGGGTGTCTCGACGCATCGTGTCGCCGGGCAAGGTGTCAGGCAGATCGAGATAGGGACGAATCTGACGGTACTGCTCTTCGCTCAGTCCGTATAGCCGCTTCATGTCGCTGCGTCGGCGCCACCGGCCACCCGCACGACGGTACTTGAGCATGTTGCTCACCTGCCAGGTCTTGAGTCCCTGCTCCAGCAGCAGGATCGAGTCGGCCGTATTGGGGTTGAAGCGACGAGGCCGCAGAGGAGGCAACTGGGGCTGCTGGTACTTCTGGTACTTTTTGTCGTAGTGCTTAGTGTAGCGACGTGTCGTATCCCGATGGTATTGTGGCTGTGTTGTAGCCAGCGTATCGGTAGCAGCTAGAGGGGGCAACGGTCGTTGCGGCACCAGGTGCACAAACACCACCGTGGCTGCGGCCATCGCAGCTACAATCACGAGTCCTATCCATTGTTTGCGTTTCAGCATACGGTGGATTGTATCTCGCCATCTGCCAGATGGCTCGTTACTATTTGTCCGGGTTGCACATCCTGGACGCTACGTATCAGTTTGCCACCCGAGGTGAGCAGACTATAGCCCATGCGGTAGATACGTTCCGGCGAACAACTCTGTAGGCGCTGCTCCAGCATCTCAATGCGGTGCTGACGAATCAGCAACTGGCGCTTGGCTGTCTGCTGTAGGCGTCGAAGCATATCGTCGATACGCTGACGCTGGGTGTCCATACGTTCGATGAGCCAAGCGGCTACGGCCGTAGGAGTCTTGAGCGACTGATAAGCCACCAGGTCCAGTACGCTCACGTCGCGTGTGTGGCCGATACCCGTCAGCACGGGTAGGGGGAACTGGGCGCAGTGTGCACAGAGAGCATAGCGGTCGAAGCAACTCAGGTCGGTCGTGGCACCGCCGCCGCGGATGATGACCACGGCGTCGAAGTCTTCTATTTGTTGGTAGATGCTCTCCAGGGCCGCTATGATCGATTGCTCGGCACGTTCGCCCTGCATCGTAGCCGCGAAAAGGGTGGTGTGGAAACCATAGGGCGACTCGTCCAACTGATGGCAGAAATCGCCGTAGCCGGCCGCTTCGCTGGCCGAGATGACGGCCAGTCGTCTGACCAGGGTAGGCAGGCTCAGCGCGCGCTGCATGTCCATCACACCCTCTTCGGTCAGTTGACGTATGGTCTCCTGGCGTTGACGGGCCAGGTCACCCAGGGTGTAACGCGGGTCGATATTCAGGATATTCAGGCTCAGCCCATAGACGGGGTGGTACTGCACCTCCACCTCGATCAGTATCTGCAATCCCGGTTGCAGGGACATGCCTGTCTCCTGCTGGAAATAGGCCCGCAGCATGGCCTGACGCGACTGCCAGCAGGTGGCGCGCATCCGGGCCGACATTAGTCCGCGGTCGGCTTTCTCCACCAGATCCATGTACAGGTGACCACCTTTCTCGCTGAGCGAAGCAATCTCGGCCTGCACCATGTAGGTTGTGGGCATGCACTCCTGAATAGCCTCCTCTACCATCGAGGAGAGTTCCGTCAGGGTATAAACAGTTGTTTTCATATTCAGACTATCGTATATTCATAACAAAATCCAACGAGGCAGGCAGCGCATGGTATCGCCCACCATAGTTTGCGCTGTAGCGCCAGCGCCCCGCATACGATCGCGCCGTAAAGCAGCACTACCATCAGGGGCGATATATGTAGTGCGGTCTGCGAACCGGGCAGCGATTCGATCCATCCCGTCGCGGTGTTCATGAGCCATATTACACCTTCTGTCAACCGGCAAATCACGCCTCCCAGTACCGGCACCGTACCCAGCAGCAGGCATAGGAAGCCACCTGTCACCGCTATGCTGGCCAGGGGCAACACGATGAGGTTGGTCAGCAGGAAGTAGTTGCTCACGTAGCCAAAATAGTAGGTCATGAGCGGCATCGTGCCCAACCAGGCTGCGATAGAGACTATGATAGGATCCGTAATATAAGCCCAACCTTTATTTATCCATTTCCTAATAGATAAACTTTGAGGTTTAAATGCTAACATCAATGGCATCAACATCAATATAGCCGCAACGGCGGCAAAGCTCAACTGAAAGCCCACCGAGAATAGGTCTCGTGGACGCAGTAGCAGCAATATAAGCGCTGCCGTGGCCAGCGTATTCATCGATATGGCAATGCGGCGACACATATAGGCTATCTGGACGATGGTGAGCATGAGCGCCGATCGTACAACGGATGGTGTCATGCCGGTCAGCAACGCATAGCCCCAGAGTCCGCTGATGAGCAACAGCGAGAGTGCTATGCGGCGCCCGGTCTCTTCGTATAGCGGTTTCCGGCGTCCGAAGCCGGTCAGCAGCCACCAAAGCACCATATATACTATGCCCGTATGCAGTCCGCTTACGGCCAGCACGTGAGCAGCTCCCGAGGTCTGAAAACTGCGCTTCACGTCGGGTTCGATATCCTCTTTGTAGCCCAGCGTGAGTGCTTCCAGTGTGCCCAGTTCGCGTGGCGCAAATCCCATCTGCCGGAGACGTTGCGACAGGCGGTGTTGCCATACGCGTGGGTGCCACCTTGTCTCGTTATGTCCGATGCATCGCCAGGCATCTTTCGGTACGTAGGCTGTGCCTACCAGTCCTTGCATGCGTAGGTAGTCGCCGTAGTCGAAACGCCCCAGCATGCCTCCGCGCCGTACAGCTGTTCTGATCAGCAGGGTGTCACCCAGGGCCAGTCCGGCGGCCCGGCCGGTGCTATCTGTAGCGATGTATAGGTAGGCGCGCTGATGCAAAGGCATGGTCTGGCTGTCTTCCAGGCTGAGTAGCTCTGCTTCCACCCGCTGTGTACGACGCCGTGGCGAGGGGTAGTCCCTCACCACGGTGCGATAGGTGTGTGTACTGTCCAGGTACGCGAACTCGGTGTCACTCACCAGGCTGACCGGCCATTGCGTATATCGGCATACCAGCAGTCCGCTTATCAGCGGCAGCAACAGCACCCACATCGGATGGGTTCGCAGCCAGTCGCGCATAGCCGGGTAGCGTGGGTTAACGAACGCTCGTCAGGCGGCGTACCTGTGCATTGAACTCGTCTTTGTGGAGCAGGTCCTCGATCGAGATATGCATGCGGTAGTTCCAGAAGTGACGCGGGTTAGCCGGCACGTTGATACGCTCGCCTTGTGCGTCCGGCAGACGTACCTCCTCGTTGATGGCAAACCAGTCTTGCAGCGGCAGGATGACCCACATAGCGGGGCTGTACATATGCTGGTTGACGATGAACTCGGCGATCTGCGGCGTCATCTGCATCGGTGCTTCGCCCCACCAGCCCATCTGCTCGTTGTAGAAGCGTTGTGTCACCTCGCGATCTTCCTCCCACCATGCGCGGAGCGGATTAGTGTCGTGCGTACCCGTGGTGCATACGCTCAGGTAGGGCGCATCGGCCGGGTGTGCGAACAGCAGCGTCGGATCCTTCGGCATACGCTGGATCTCCAGCGAGAGGATCTGCAACTCGTGCATCACGTCGGGCACGCAAGCCGGTACCATACCCAGGTCCTCGCCGCAGCAGAGCATGCCGGTAGCGTTGATCAGCGTAGGCAGTTTGCGCATAGCCGACTGGCGCCAGAACTCGGTATGACGACGGAAGAAATAGTCGTTGTAGATACGCATGATGATCTCCTTCTGGTCGTCGTAGAGTTCGGTGAATGAGTGCGACTGATATACGGAGATACGCGGATGGAGCAAGTACGGGTTGTTCTGGTCGATGACGAACAGTTTCTCGCAGTGCAGGTAGATCAGTCCGTTGCAGATATTATGTACCTTCTCCGGCGTCATACCCTCGGCCTTCATCTTCTTTTCGTCGGCCAGCAGTTGGTCAGCCCACTCCTGTACCTTGACCTGGGTGTCAAACTCCTCACGGAAATAATAGACGTAGTTGTCGTGGGTAGCCAGTGCGTGCTGCTTGGCCCACTCGGTGTCGTAGCCGAATACGTCGCCCAGGAAGTTAGCGCGGATATAGGGCTTGGTCATGCGGTCCCAATCCAGGCATATGCCCTGGTTTTGCAGATCCTGATAGGAGTACGGCATAGCCGGTACGAAGTGACCGCAGAGTCCCCATACGTCGGTCTTAGGCATTTGCCATATACGGAAGAAGCCGAGGATGTGGTCGATACGATAAGCATCGAAGTAGTCCTGCATCTTCTGGAAGCGATGACGCCACCAGCCGAAGCCGTCCTTGGCCATCTCATCCCAGTTGTAGGTCGGGAAGCCCCAGTTCTGGCCGGAGATAGAGAAGTCATCGGGTGGCGCACCGGCCGAGGCGTTCAGGTTGAACAGCTGCGGATCGGTATAGGCATCCACCGAGTCGGGCGAGATGCCGATAGGTATATCACCCTTCATGGCTACGCCGATCGAGTGGGCATACTGTACGGCCTCCGACAGCTGCTTGTCGGCATGGAACTGCAGGTAGTAGTAGAGCTCCTTCGGCTGCTTGTCGCGGCGGTGCAGGAACTCGGCATAGGGTACGAGCCAGTCTTGGTTCTTCTGGAAGAAGACCTTGTACTCTGCGCTGGAGAAGCAAGCTGCCGACTCGGCTTTGTAGAGCGCCTTGAAGTACTTCATCTTCTCGTCATAGACGCACTGGTAGTCGGCTATCGGCTTCTTGTTAAACTCGGCTTGGGTAGCCTTGTATTTCTTCAGTTGCGCCGGTGTCAGACGGCCCATACGCTCGATATTGATATAGATCGGATGGAGTGCAAAGACGGATACGGCGTTATAGGGATACGAGTCGCGGTTGGTGTGGGTGAGCGTCGTATCGTTGATAGGCAGGGTCTGGATCATCTTCTGACCGGTCAGGGCAGCCCATTCGGCCAGTTTCTTGAGGTCCAGGAACTCACCGATACCAAATCCCTCTTCCGTGCGGAGCGAGAAGACAGGTACGGCTACGCCGGCACCCTTGAATCTGGGTTGTGTGCGACGGAACGAGCGGTCATTCTGATTGATCTTCACGCCCTTCTGTACGCCCCAGATCTTGCGGTTCTCACCCCACTCTTGATCCACGGTAGCACCTGTCTTGAGGTCGTAGATCAGGTATTTGTACTCGATGATCTGATCGGCCGGTGCCTCGAAGTCGGCACGCCAAAGCGGGAACTCGCCGTCGGCCATGACGAGCTTCTCGCTGTGGTCCCAATTGCCCAGCGCCGGGATGTTACCTACTACGGCTACACCCTGGGTCGGCAGGATCTGCGGCAGGTCGATCGAGAGACGGATATTACCCTTGGGAGCTTTCGCTTTCTGCGGCTTCTGACGCATGAAGAGCGATTTGAGGAAGGCGGTCGTATAGAACGACTTCTCATAGTCGATAGCCTGCCAGAAATCGCGTACCACCACCTTCTTGTCGGCAGCACGTAGCTGCAGGGTACGCGGATTACCGGCCTCGTAGATGAAGCCGCCGTCCTGCAGACGGATCGCGTACTTGTACTCGATCACGCCGGGAAAGTCTGATACAGGGATCGTTGCGGTCCAGAAATCCGCTCCGTGGCATGAGAGCAACAGGGGCGTTTTCTCGGTCCAGCCCAAGATGGATTCACGTGTTTCAATGACGCATAGCGTCTGTCCGTACTCGGTACGGTAGTTGATTTGAAAAGTGAGTGTCATGATATATATTGTTTAAGTATTTATTTCCGGCTACAAAGTTACGCATTTTTTTTCAAATAGCCAAATTATTTTGCATTTTTGTTCACAAAAGTGCCAATTAGCATGGGTAAAAGGCTGTTAATAGCCCATAGAAGTATGCCGGCAAGCGTCGCTTCGGCTGTTCCGAACACCAGCATGGCGGCCGCTCCGCGTACGCCTGCTTCGGCTGCGGCTACCGAGGGTGCGATGGTGATGATGAGGTAATAGACAGGAATGAGTACCAGCCACTCGCTCGTGAACGGCATACCCATCATGCGCAGCACCAGGGCCAGCTGAACGCACCAGCACGCGTAGCGCATCACGCTCTGCCCCAGCGAACCGAATAGCATGCGGCTATCCACTTTCACCCATCGGCGCAGCAACCACGGCAGGGCGGCCGTCAGGGCCACAACCGCCAGCATGAGCCCGCCTACCGTTCCCCATTCTGTGCTCCAGTGCTCGTCGCCTACCCATAGCAGCAGGGGCACGATACCTACCAGGGTGATCGCCAGGGTCATCGTCATCGACCCTACCACCCCCTTGCTGAGCAACTCGGCCCAACGTGTGCGCTGCATGAGCAGTCCGCGAGCCGGATATTCGCCCAGCTGGTAAGGCGTCAGTTGACCCGCCATCTTGCTGAAATAGACCTGCCGCTGCGCCTCGCGTAGCGAGAGGTCGCCCATCAGGAATTTCCAGCGCCAAGCCTCGGTCAACATATTCACCGGCATCAGCAGCAGGGCCAGCACGCCGCATAGCCAGGCTGTGGTGTCCGCCTGGGACAGGTGCTCGCCCAGTTCTGACCAGCCGTCATAGACATACAGCCGATAGGCCAGATAGCCGTAGGCCAGGATCGTGATGCCCCAGGCTATCGCGCGCAGATATGTTGTTTTTCGAGTGGGTTGTTTCATTTTGCAGTGCAAAAATACGGAATTATTTGCAAATATGCAAATTTTTGTCTATCTTTGTACGCGGTTTCATGAAAAAAGTACTTATTATAGGGCTACTGCTATGTGCTGCGACCTGTTTTGCACAACTCAGCACGGAGGATATCATTCAGGATATCTATACCCAGTTGACCGAGCTTAGTGCCGTCGATCAGGAGGAGTTGCAGGAAGACCTACTTGACCTGGCGGAGCATCCGCTTGACCTCAATTCGGCCTCAGAAACCGATTTGCAACGACTCCGATTCCTCAGTCCGCGCCAGATCGACGATATCCTGCTCTATGTCTATCGCCATCCGATGGACAGCCTCTACGAGCTGCGTCTCATACCCAGCCTGAGCGAATACGACATACGCAACCTCTGTGCCTTTGCCTGTGTCCGGCCTGCCGGCGAAGCGCCGATGCAGCGGGTCTATCCCCGCGAGGTGATGCGGCAGCTCCGGCATGAGTTGTCGGTGCGCACTGACGTGCGCAACCCCGAGCAGACGGTGGGTGATCCCGTCTATGTGCAGGCCCGCTATAAACTCCGTTATCGCGACCGGTTTGATATGCGTCTGCAACTCCGACGGCCCACAGGAGGGGACGCCGCCTCGTTGCAGTATGGTGGCTACCTGCGTTTGCGCAACGTGGGACCGGTGCAGGCACTCGTGCTGGGCAATATGCAAGCCTCGTTTGGGCAGGGACTGGTACTGGCTTCGCCTTTTCATATGGGACGCACGGCGTATGTCAACAACGTAGGCTTCGAGCCCGAAGGTGTACGCGGTCTGAGTTCGGTGGACGGCAGCGGTCTGCATGGTGCAGGTGTGACCATGCATTGGCAGCGGGGGCGCACCCATATCGAGACCTCGGCGCTCTATAGCCTGCAGCGCGTGCAGGATACAGTGCGTCATCATGTGCTGGGAGCTAATCTCACGATTCATCGCGATCGGTGGCGGGTGGGGCTGACGGCGGTGGAGAACCTCTATTCCGACAGTGTGCATCCCTATCAGAACGCTAAGTACAACCAGCACTATTTCCGCGGTCGCCGTCAGGCGGTGCTGGGCCTGAATGCCCGTTATTGCTGGCGTTGGCTCGACTTGTTTGGCGAGGTGGCCGCAGCGCAAAACCAGGAATGGGGAGCCGGTCTGCAAGTGGGCGCACGCTTTGCTGCTACCGACCGCGTGGATCTTACCTTGCTCTACCGTTATTATTCTCCGTGGTTCGACAATGTGCTGGGCTATGCTTTCTCCGAGACCAACCGTATCGGCGATGAACAAGGCGTCTATCTGGGGTTTGATATTCGTCAGTTACAGCGTTGGCAGTTCCGCGGCTACGTGGACCTATTTCGCTTCTCGGGCATCAAGTACGGGATTCATTATTCCCCCTCGTATGGCTATGATGCCGCGCTGGAGACACGCTATGTGCCGAATGATATATGGAACGTGGGCTGGCGCCTGCGCGCACGCGAGAAAGGCCGTAAGGAGCACTATAGCCTGCGCGCTCAGTTTGCCTGGCAGTCGGGTGGCTGGTCGCTACGCTCGACGGCCGAGACCAATCTGACGCGGGATAGTCTCCGGCAGTTGGGGTGGGGGCTTAGCCTGGCGCAAGACGTAGCCTACAGTTTTCGCCGTTTGCCACTCACCCTGCAACTTCGCCTCCAGGGCTTCGATGCCCGCACGTGGGACAACCGCATCTACCTCTATGAGAACGATGTGCTCTATGCGATCTCCAATCCTGCCGTCTATGGTCGGGGTGGACGCTGCTATCTGAATATGCGTTGGCGTATCATCGAGCAGCTATCGCTCTATATGCGGCTGAGCGAAACGGTCTATCATCCCGCCTGGGCCGCCGCCCAAGCTCGTCCCCAGACCCGCACCGACCTCCACCTGCTCCTAAGAGCAACTTTCCCCTAACTAGAGAACTAGTACACTAGTCAACTAGTACACTAGAAAAACTCCTCCACTCCTTTACTCCTTCACTTCTAAAAAAAAGAGACCCCATCTTTCGATGAAGTCTCTCGTGGTCCCACTTGGGCTTGAACCAAGGACCCCCTGATTATGAGTCAGGTGCTACTAACCAACTGAGCTATAGGACCATCGTGCTTTCTGTAAGGGCACGCACCTTATTCTTTGATCTTGTTGTAGTACTCCAGTGCCTCCTGGGCAGTGATCAGGCGTTGCTTGTCGCTCAGTCTCGGCAGCACTACTTCTGTGTTCTTGGGTATGTTGTCAATATCCTTGATCTTGCTCTTGTTAGCCTCGTAGATATATACCCAGCAGTTCGGGTTGCCAAAGTGCTTGCGGGCCAGACTGGTCAGCGATACCACGTTCACCGACTCTTTCTGCTTAACGCCGGCCTCCAGCTGTGTGCCCGGCTCGCCCTGCTTGTCACCGGTCTCTATGGCAGGCTCCTCACGAAGTTCTTTCAGGCGCAGGTAGTCCTCACGCGAGATGATGCGTACCTCTACACGGCGATTCGGTCCGTAAGCGGCTCTGCTGCGACGACCTACCACCTTGCCGCGACCCAGGGTCAGACAGTGATCAGCCGGTATGTCGTACTCAGCCTGCAGCTCATCCACTACGCGCTTAGCACGGGCTACTGCCAACTTGTTGTTCAGATCCTCCGAGCCGGTGTTGTCGCATACGCCGACGATGTCCAGATAGATGCTTGTATCGTTAGCCATGTAGTCAGCCAGCTGCTGTATGATGGTCAGACCTTGCTCGGTCAGCTCGCTCTTTGCATTGTCGAAGTAGAGGTAGAACATGTGGCCATACATCGACGAAGTCTGTTGCGACAGCTCTCTGGTGTGACGCTCTGCGCTCTTCTCGCTCTCACGTATGATGACGGTGTCGTGGTGAATGATGACAGTATCCTTTCCGGCACTGCGCTTAGCCAGATCCTCTAGCTCGCGATACGGAGCGAAGTTGCGTACGTGGTTCTTATGCATAGCGTCCACCTTGATACGCAGACCCAGCGTGATATCGAATATACCGTCGTTGTTCTTCGATGCGTGCGATGCCTCGCCCGAGAATCCGCGTCCGTCGATATAGTCCTTGGTGAAATACGAGTAGTCGGCACGGATACCCAGCGCCAGCGTACGGTTCAGGTTGAACTCGGCAGTAATACCGGCATTGACGAACGGCAAGCACTTATAGCCGTCCATGCGGTCCGGACCGTTCACGCCATCGGCGTTGATATACGTAGCGGTATGTCCGCGATCGTGGGTCGGGTTGAGCTCCGTGTCGTCCATGTAGTACTTACGGCTCTGATACCAACCGGCACCACCACCCACCTGGGCAAGCAGCGAGAAGATCTTCTTGCGTGCTTTGGGGAAGAAGAGGTTGATCAGGTCCATCGATAGATAGACTTGCGCCTTGTGCATATCGCCGCACAGCAGGGTGTCGGCGTTCTGCAGCGGCAGGCTCCGATCACCGGTCACGGTGTACATGTCGTACATATATTCCAAACCTATATTCCAAACCGGCGTGAAGTTGTACTCTACGCCTATTCCGGCATTCGGAATAGCAACGTTGTGCTTCATCTCGGAATTGAAGTCACCGTCAAAGGCATTGAAGCCAAGACGCGGGATGATCGACCAGTGGCCGGTCTCCTCTGCCGTGAGCTCATTCTCGGGCACCTTGTACGGGTGGCATCCCTTGGTTTTCTGCTCCTGTGATTCCTCTGCAAGCATGTTCATGCTCAGTGCCAAAGCGGCCAGAATTACGATAGATTTCTTCAACAACATATAGTATATTTTTACGTTTACAATGGAGAAGCGTGCTCCAATTCATAATTCAGGGTGCAAAGTTACAACTTTTTTTTGAATCTGGCAAATTTTTAACAGAAAAAAAATATTTTTTTTCAAAACTATTGCGTATATGCATAATTTTTCGTAACTTTGCACGACAAAATAAACATGCATATTTATTAACTACTATAAAACACATTTTCTACTATGGACATCTTACAAAAAATGTTGCAACGTGCGCAGGCAAATCCCCAGCGTATCGTGTTGCCCGAGGGTGATGAGCCGCGTACGCTGGAGGCGGCTAACCTGATTTTGCGTGACAAAATTGCCAAACTCATTCTTATCGGAGACCCCGACAAGATTCGCCAGATGGCTGCCGAGAACGGCTATGAGCATATCGGCGAGGCCGAGATCGTGGACCCGATCCATGATCCTAAGATGCCGGAGTATGCCCACCTGCTCTATGAGCTCCGCAAGGCCAAGGGTATGACCGAGGAGGAGGCTGCTCGCAAGGCGCAAGATCCGCTCTACTTGGGTTGCTTGATGATCAAGAACGGCGATGCCGACGGCGAGCTGGCCGGTGCACGCGGTACGACGGCCGATACCATTCGCCCGGCCTTCCAGATCCTGAAGACCAAGCCGGGCTGCTCGATCGTGAGCGGTGCGTTCCTGATGTTCACGCCGGCTAAGCAGCTGGGCGAGAACGGCTTCCTGCTGTTTGCCGACTGCGCTGTCAACCCGAATCCGGATGCCAAGCAGTTGGCCGAGATAGCTGTTTCCACAGCTGAGACCGCTCGTGCTATCGCCGGTATCGAGCCGCGCGTAGCCATGCTGTCGTTCTCTACCAAGGGTAGCGCAAAGCACGAGTTGGTGGACAAGGTAGCGGAGGCTACACGTCTGGCCCGCGAGATGGCACCGGAGCTGCTCCTGGACGGAGAACTCCAGGCGGATGCCGCACTGGTGGATAAGGTGGCTGCTACCAAGGCGCCGGGTAGTCCGGTAGCCGGCAAGGCTAACGTGCTGGTATTCCCCGATTTGCAAGCCGGCAATATAGGCTACAAGCTCGTGGAGCGCTTCTCGGGTGCGGATGCCGTAGGTCCGATCCTGCAGGGCATCGCAGCGCCGGTCAACGACCTGAGCCGCGGCTGCAAGGTGCAAGATATCGTACAAATGGTAATCATCACCGCCAATCAAGCTATAAAATAGACCGCTACGCTGAAAGACCGTTGCATTATAAGACCGCTACGCTGAAAGACCGGCCTGCGGCCTAAAAGACATTTAACAAACAATTTATATATATATGACAATTCTGGTTTTAAACTGCGGTAGTAGCAGTATTAAATATAAGCTCTTCGATATGGAGAGCAAGTCCGTGATGGCCCAGGGTGGTATCGAGAAGATCGGTTTGCCCGACTCGTTCCTGCTGGTCAAGTTGCCGAACGGCGAGAAAGTGAAATTCGAGAAGTCGATGCCCGAGCATACCGTAGGTATCCAGTTGATCCTCGAAAAACTCGTAGATCCCGAGATCGGCGTCCTCAAGGACCTCAAGGAGATCAACGCCGTAGGTCACCGCGTAGTGCATGGCGGCGAGAAGTTCAACAAGTCGGTAGTGATCACTCCGGAAGTGAAGCAGCAGATCATCGAGTGCGTCGAGCTCGCACCGCTTCACAACCCCGCAAACCTCAAGGGCATTGATGCTATCTCGGCCACGCTGCCCGACGTGCCGCAGGTGGCAGTCTTCGACACGGCCTTCCATCAGACCATGCCCGACTATGCCTACATGTACGCGCTCCCGTACGAACTATATGAGAAATACGCCATCCGTCGCTACGGTTTCCACGGCACCAGCCATCGTTATGTCAGCGCTCGCGTATGCGAGTTCCTGGGCGTGGATCCCAAGAAGCAGAAGATCGTTACGGCCCACATCGGCGGTGGCGGTAGCTGCACGGCTGTGCTGAACGGTGAGTCGGTAGATACCTCGATGGGTCTGACTCCGGTAGAGGGACTCGTGATGGGTACGCGTGCCGGCGACCTCGACCTGGGTGCCGCTACCTTTATTATGGACAAGGAGCATATGGATACCAAGGCTTTTAACAACCTGGTTAACAAGCAGTCCGGCTTGCTCGGTGTGTCGGGTGTGTCCAGCGACTGCCGCGACATCGAGGCTGCTATCAAGGCCGGCAACCATCGTGCTGACCTGGCCCGCAAGATGTTTATCTATCGCGTCAAGAAATATATCGGTGCATACGCTGCGGCTATGAACGGCCTGGACATCTTGGTCTTCACGGCCGGTATCGGCGAGAACGATCCGTATATCCGTGCCGAGATCATGAAGGGACTCTCCTACCTGGGTATCGAGCTCGACGAGGAGGCCAACAACGTACGCGGCGAGGAGCGTATCATCTCCTCCAAGAACTCCAAGGTGACCGTATGCCTCATCCCGACCGATGAGGAGCTCATGATCGCCATGGATACCGCTGCGCTGGTATAACAGCCGACCGAAAAACACAAGTACTTAACCTACACACCAACCAAACACACATAGAATGATTATATATCAAATCCTGCCCCGACTGTTCGGCAATGCCAACGAGCGCCGTATTCCTAACGGCTCGCGCAAGCAGAACGGTTGTGGTACGATGGCCGACATAACGCCCCGTGCGCTGCGTGCCATCGCCGAGCTGGGTGTTACCCATATTTGGTACACCGGTATTATCCGTCATGCCACGGGCGAACGCAACAATCCTGCGATCACCAAGGGCAAGGCGGGTAGTCCGTATGCCATCACCGACTACTATGATGTCCATCCCGATATCGCAGCCGATGAGAAGAACCGCATGGCCGAGTTCGAGGCCCTGGTGCGTCGCACGCACCGGGCCGGACTCAAGGTCATCATGGACTTTGTGCCCAACCATGTAGCGCGCCAGTATAAGTCCAAGGCCAAACCCAAGGGCGTACGCGACCTGGGTCAGGACGACAACCCCAACTGGGCTTTCTCGCCGCTCAACAATTTTTATTACCTGCCGGGTATGCCCTTCTCGATGGACCGCGACCTGCAGGGCTATGAGGAGATGCCGGCCAAGGTGACCGGCAACGACTGCTTTACCTGCCATCCCTCGGAGAACGACTGGTATGAGACGGTCAAGCTCAACTACGGCGTCTTCTACCAGGGCGGCGGCGAGAAGCAGTTCTCGCCTATTCCTAACACTTGGGAGAAGATGCGCGACATCCTGCTCTTCTGGGCAGGCAAGGGCATTGATGGCCTACGCGTCGATATGGCAGAGATGGTGCCGGTAGAGTTCTTTGAGTGGGCCATCCCGCAGATCAAGGCGCGCCATAAGAAGCTTATCTTCATCGGCGAATGCTACGACCCGAACCGCTATTGGGCGTATATCAACGCCGGCTTCGACTACCTGTACGACAAGGTCGGTATGTACGACTACCTGCGTGGCGTGGTCAGCCGCGGCTGGTCGGCCGAGGGTATCTCTGGCCGCTGGCTGGAGCGTGGCGAGCAACTCAAGCATATGCTCTACTTCCTGGAGAACCACGACGAGCAACGTATCGCCTCCGGCTTCTTCTGCGGCAACGGTGCGAATGCCGAACCCGCTATGGTGGTAGCCGCTGCGCTGACGCCGAACCCCCTGCTCATCTATATGGGTCAGGAGTTGGGCGAGAAGGGCATGGACTTCGAGGGCTTCTCCGGCATCGACGGACGCACGTCGATATTCGATTTCTGGAGCCTGCGTTCGCTCCAGGCATGGGCCAACAACGGTCAGTACGATGGCGGCGGACTGGATGACGAGCAGCGCTCGCTGCGGGCGTTCTACCAGCGTCTGCTCTGCCTCAAGCGCGACAACCGCGCGCTCTCGGAGGGCAAGATGTATGACCTGCAGTATGCCCAGGGCGACGGCTTCAACCGTGCCCGCCAGTTTGCCTTTTTGCGTTACATCAAGGGCGACCTGCTGCTGGTGGTAGTCAATTTCGACGACCGCCGCGTGGATCTGCGTATCAATATCCCGACCGATGCCTTTGTCTATCTCGGATTGGAGGCATGCACCCATGCCCGGATGACCGACCTTTTGAATGGCGGCGAATCCTTCACGCAACCTTTCACCGATGAGCAACCTGTTTGCCTGAGCTTGGATGCTTGGAAGGGCGCTATTATCAAAATAGAGAAACCATGATCGAGCGTACGAAAGATATATTCCGTCTGATTCGTTGGCAGAACTTGCTATTCCTGGCTATCCTGATGTGGGTGCTGGAGAAATGGCTCGTGGTGCCGTTGCTCTACAGCCACGGTGGCCTGCCCGAGGTGCTGCCCGAGCCGATACTATGGCTGCTCATCCTGAGCGTGGTGCTCATCGCTGCCGGCGGCTACGTGATCAACGACTATTTCGATATCAAGATCGACCGTATCAACCGGCCCGACAGCGTCGTCGTGGGCGAGACGATGACCAAACCCGCCGCTATGCACCTGAGCATCGGCCTGAGCGTAGCCGGTATCCTGGTGGGCCTGCTCGTAGCCTGGCTGTGCCATAGCTGGACGCTGGGTATCGTCATCCTGCTCATGCCGGGATTGCTGTGGTTCTACTCGTCGGCCTATAAGCGCCAGTTCCTGGTGGGCAACCTGATCGTAGCCTTTGCTTCGGCCGTCGTGCCTATGCTGTTGGGGCTGGCTAACGAGGGTATGTTTCTGCCCTTTATCCTCGCGCATGATTTCCAGCCTATCTTGGACCAACTGCAGCCCGTCATCCGCGTCATCTATACCTGGCTCGGAGGGTTCGCGCTCATGATCTTCCTCTATACCTGGATTCGTGAGGTGATCAAGGACCTGCAGGACCAGATGGGCGATCGCGAGCTGGAGTGCCGCACGATGCCAATCCGGTTGGGTGAGCTGTGGACCAAGGTGATTCTCACCGTCATGATCGCCATTACAATCGGCGTGCTCTGCTGGTTCGTCTTCGGTCTGCTGCCGTTCCCGCATACCTGGAACAGCATGAGCGTGCGCTACCTTGCGTTCGGACTCATCGTGCCGCTGCTCTGCGTGCTGGCGCTCGTATGGGCGGCTCGCATCCCGTCCGACTATCGCAATGCGCAGCGGCTCATGAAGCTCGCCATGTTGCTCGGATTGCTATATAGCTATGTGATATACATTCAGTTATGCGCCTGATCCTTGGAAGTAAATCGCCCCGCCGCAGAGAACTGCTGGCGGGGCTTGATATTCCGTTCGATGTCGTAGATATCGATGCCGATGAGACTTGTCCGACCGATCTCCGTGCCGGCGATATTCCTTTATATATTTCGCGTGCGAAAGCGCGCGCCTACGCGCATCGCCTGCGCGAGGATGAGTGGCTCATCACGGCCGACACCATTGTGTGGTGCGACGCTCAGATGTTGGGAAAACCCGCTGACGAGGCCGATGCTCGGCGTATGCTGCGCCTGCTCTCCGGCCGCACCCATCAGGTCTATACCGGTGTGACGCTCACCGGTGCGGATGGCCGTATGGAATCGTTTGTGGATGCTACGGATGTGACCTTCCGCGAGCTCACGGACGAGGAGATCGACTATTACGTCGCCCACTATCATCCGCTCGACAAGGCCGGTGCGTATGGTATCCAGGAGTGGATAGGCTACGTAGGCTGCACCGCCCTGAGCGGATCTTACTTCAACGTCATGGGGCTACCCGTAGAGCGTCTATGGGAGCGTCTCCAGCCCATTATCAAGCCGTAAACCATAGCCAGTACGAGCAGCACCATCGGGCTGCCGACCGGGGTGTCGACATTACCGACTCCCTGACCACTTGGATCTTCATCAAATGGAGAAGGATTCGTATTCTCTCGTCTCGGACGCGAGGAATAGGCCGTACCTGTCAGTACGGTCGATCCGCGTCCGGTGGTAGCCATATAGCTGGAGGTAGAGCGGAACTCGTACGCAGGACGTACGTCTTCGCTCATGACGGGCGTGCGTTGCCATGACTGAGGCGGGGTAGCCTCTCTATATGCTCGGGCGGGAACTAACAGTCCGCCCCATAGTAGCAACCATGCTACGAGCACCAAACCATGTCGTATTTTCTTCTGTTGCGTCATCATTGTCATTGTAGTTTTTGTCCAAACACCGTATATACATGTCCGCCGCGCAGGATGAGCACCTGGTCATTGCGAATAATTTTTACGGCGTGTTCTTCGTCATGGTATGTGTCGTAGATTGTAGGCTCGTCGGTCGGGGTACCCTGCTCGTCGGGGGTATAACCCGGACGGCGGATATAGTAGCGGCGCTCGTGATTCTGGGTCGGCGTCTCGATAGTGAGGCATATACCGTCGATGATGGTTCGCTCGGTGTCGGTCAGCGCATCGTAGAGCACGAGCGGTCCGTCTACCGAGTTCACGCCGGTGAACCACAGTTGCGTGGTCGGGTCGTACGGCAGCGCACTCATGTAGAACGAGATGGGCACATTGACGATGTCGTTCCTCAGATCAATACTCAGGGCGTTCTGACCCTCTACCGCGTAGATATTAAACGGCGTGGTCGGGGTATTGGTCATATGGAAGTTGTCGATATTGAACGTCGTCAATACGGCATCTTCGCCGTCCAGGACGGTGTTATGATAGCCCTGACCGAGCAGCAGACGCGAGTTGCAACGCGGCGATACGGGGTTAAGTGCCGTGACGGTCATGATGCCTCGGCCGCGAGATGCCTCCTGGCGCTGCGGTGCGTGAGCCAACGCTAGGTCACCGCCACCGGCCGGGCATGCCCGAACAGACGGAATTACCTGACTCGTCTCCGTTACGATACGATCCGCATTCAGCCGTACGTTCAGCGAAGTGCTATTTTCTTCGTTCTTAAGCTTCACCACGATAGCATGCATCGGCGGCAGGTAACGCGTCGGTTCGCTGATTCGATCCGTTGTGACCATAGCGGAAGTATGGGATACTGTCTGATGGTTTCCGGCGGCATCCAGGTAGTCGAACTCTTGCTTGAGGCCGTTGTCGGCAATGAATCCCCAGATGTCGATATAGCCCATCGTGGGGTTGCCGAAGACGAAGGAATTGGTAGCTACCGAGCCATCATTACTAATGGTATAATCCTCTATATCGGCATGGAAGGCCAACTTACCGGCTTCACCGTTACCCAATTCTGCAGAGTTACGGAGAGTCCGCAGGTTCTGCTCATAACGGTCATACAGTTTCTCGCCGTACGTACCGTAATAATAGTATATGTCATCGTTCTTCGGCAGACGAACAGCAGCATCTTGTTCGGATTTGGTGCGCGCATAGACGGCAAAGCCGTTTGCCGGCCGGAGCGGAAGGGTCATACCGTTCGTCACTTTTGACCATTCATCCGCAGCCGTGCGCGTAGAGTCTTCGCCCTGGTTGATGAGCTTGGTATCCCGCGCATAGACGGAGAGCCAGAACGTAGCATTGCCGTAGGTGTAGCTGCGTCCATTCGCGTCGAACTCACCAACTTCCCATAGTGGCGTCTCATTCGCTATATCGGCATTGGCCATATAGAGGTCACCGCTGATCATACCTTTGATCGGCGCACCGCGCAGTGCCCATGTTCGTTGCGGCATCGGCATATCGACGATGGCATCGCCGTATTCGAGACGTTGCTGTTGACCGATCGCAGCATTCGGCAGGAAACGGATGTTGTCGCATTGGTTGTATTGGAAGCCCACCTGCTTAACGGAGTCGTAGGTAGCAGGATTGGTCAGGTCAGGCAGTACCGGATACGGTCTGCCGTCGGTCATGGCCTGAATGATTACCGACGTGGTGGGAAGCGGAGCAAAGCGGGCCGTGGCGTGCATAGGCCGGTTGTATTGATCGATACCCATCCAGTTGCCGTGTTTGTTCCATTGCGTACTGATCGAGTCTTGCGGATCCCAA
>DFGU01000103.1 GCA_002371785.1 Bacteroidales bacterium UBA3742 | reverse complement strand
CTGGCTCCGATGGAGGACGTCACCGATCCGGCGTTTCGCATGCTCTGCAAGCGCTTCGGTGCCGACCGCGTCTATACCGAGTTCGTCAACGCCGACGCACTCGTACGCGATGTGGCCTCTACGACGCGCAAGCTGCGTATCCATGACGCCGAGCGACCCGTAGCCATCCAGATCTACGGACGCGATGCTGCCTCCATGGCCGACGCCGCCCGTATCGTCGAGACCGCCCATCCCGATATCATCGATATCAACTTCGGTTGCCCGGTCAAGAAAGTGGCCGGCAAGGGCGCCGGTGCAGGGCTGCTGCGCGACGTACCCCGTATGCTTGAGATCACGCGCGCCGTGGTCAATGCCGTCCATACACCCGTCACCGTCAAGACGCGCCTCGGATGGGATACCCCGTCGCTCTACCTGCCCGACGGAACGCCCTTCATCGTCGATCTGGCAGAACGACTCCAGGACTGCGGCATCCGCGAACTGGCCATCCACGGTCGTACCCGTGCCCAGATGTACCGCGACGAAGCCGACTGGACACTCATCGGTGCGGTCAAGAACAACCCCCGCATGCATATCCCCATCATCGGCAACGGAGATGTCACCACCCCCGAACGGGCCCGTGAGTGTTTCGACCGCTACGGTGTAGATGCTATCATGATCGGTCGCGCCACCTTCGGCGCCCCCTGGCTCTTCGCCGAGATGAAAGAGGCCCTGTCTAACAGCTCGTGCAACGAGCGGTCTAACAGCGTAAGCGGTCTAACAGGCGAAGCCGGTCTAACAGCGGAATTTATTCCGCGGTCTATGGAGGAAAAGGTAAATGTTCTTAAAGAACATGTGCTTTCCTCCATTGAGTGGATAGGCGATGAGCGCAAAGGCATCGTCCATTCGCGTCGCCATTTTGCCGCCTCGCCGGTCTTCAAGGGCCTGCCCGACTTCCGCCAGACGCGCATCGCCCTGCTGCGGGCCGAGACATGCGATGAGGTATTTCGTATCATGGATTATATCGTACAAAATTGGGGATCCTCCCCGGACATACAATGAAAACAAAGAAACCACATTACGGCATTTGGATCATGGTCATAGCGGCCATCACCCTGGAGACCATCTCCTGCCTCCAGTATTTCTCCAGCCGTGAGGCTATCAAGCAGGAGGCTGACCAACGTGCCCAGACCGAACTGCGCAAAGCCGAACTGGAGATAGAGAAGCATACCACCGAGATGGAGACGGCCGCCCGTGCTTTGGCGCTGCTCGTTGAGCGGAATATCAACTGCCCGGACTCCATCTATGCCGCTACCGACCTCGCTGTGCGTACCATGCACAAGCATACCAGTCTGGCTGTGGCCTACATCCCGGACTATTTCCCCGCCCGGGGTCGCTATTTCGAGATATGTAGCAGTCGTATCACCGAGGACAGCGTCTTCACCCGCCAGATCGGTAGCGCCAGCCACGACTACACCACCTTGGAGTGGTACCAGAACGGCTTCTCGCACGATAGTTGCTGGTGGTGCGAACCCTATATGGACGACTCCGGCTCCGAGACCATGGTGGTCAGCTGCTCCTGCCCCGTCCATGATGCCCGGGGACGTGTAGTGGCCGTCGTGTGCGTGGATATGGCGCTCGACTACCTCCAGCAGAAACTGCCCGAGTACCTCCAGGTCTATAAGAACAGCTATTACTCTATCCGCTCCAGCAAGGGCGGCGACATCGTACGCGTCATGGACACCGTGCCCGGACGCAAGTACAATAAGTACCAGGAGGAGATCGACGCCACCGGATGGCATATCGAGATCATCATCCCCGAGGACGAACTCTTTGCCGACCTCAACCGCATCGGTATCTATGTGGGTATCCTCATGCTGGTCGGCCTCGTTGTGCTGGCACTCATGCTCATCTACGCTACGCACATGATCAAAAAACTGGTGCTCTCCACCGAGAAAAACCAACGCATGGAGAGCGAACTCCAGATCGCCAATACCATCCAGTCGGCCATGCTACCCAAGGTCTTCCCGCCTTTCCACGACCGGCTCGACCTCAATATCTACGGCTTGGTCAATCCCGCTAAGGAGATAGGCGGCGACCTATACGACTTCTATGTGCGCCAAGACAAACTTTTCTTCTGTGTGGGGGACGTCAGCGGCAAGGGTGTGCCAGCCGCACTCGTCATGGCGATGACGCGTTCGCTCTTCCGCACCATCTCGGCGCATGAGGAGCAGCCTGCCCTCATCCTCCATAAGATGAACCGTGCCCTCTGCGACCAGAACAGCCAGAACATGTTCCTCACCCTCTTCCTGGGTGTGCTCGACTGCCGCACCGGTCAGCTCAACTATTGCAACGCCGGTCATAACGCGCCCGTCATCCTTCACGACGGACAATGGCAAATGGCCGAGGTGCTGCCTAACCTGCCGCTCGGTATCGAACCCGATTTCGAGTTCACCGAACAGACCGCCCGGCTCCGCTACGACGACCTCATCCTGCTCTATACCGACGGACTTACCGAGGCCGAGAACCTGGCCCACGAGCAGTACGGCGAAGCGCGTATGCTCCGTGCCCTCCAGACCCTGGCGGCCGAGTCGCCACGCCGGATAGTCAGTGGTATGCAGACCGATGTGGAGCACTTCGTGGATGGTGCCCAGCAGAGTGACGACCTCACCATGCTCTGCATCCGCTACCAGCAGCCTGCCCTCGTCATGCGCAACGATATCCAGCAGATACCTACGCTGCCCGAGTGGCTCGATGCGCTCCAGCTGCCCGAAGAGCTGACCATGCCGATCAACCTCGCCCTGGAGGAGGCAGTCACCAACGTCATGCTCTATGCCTATCCCGGCCGCTCCGGCCAACTGATGGTCGAGTACAGCCAAACGCCAACGACCAACGACAAACGACCAACGACCATCACCTTCACCATCTCCGACTCCGGCATACCGTTCGACCCTACCGCCCGCGAGGAGGTGGATACGTCGCTCTCGGCTGAAGAACGACCCATCGGTGGACTCGGTATCCACCTGGTGCGCCAGATCATGGACGAAGTCCATTACGAGCGCATCGATGATAAGAATATACTGACTTTAATAAAACGAATATGAAAACTGCTATTGTAGAATCCGGCAACCAACTCATTGCCCGCTTCTCCGGCCGGCTCGACACGCCTGCCGCCGTACAAACCGCTGAGGATGTAAAGCCCCTGCTTGAGGCTTCGAACCGCGAGATCATCCTGGATTGCACCGAACTGGAGTATATCTCCTCTTCCGGTCTGCGTATCTTCCTGAGCATCCGTAAGGAGGCCTCTGCGCATGGTAGCAAGGTCATCGTACGTAATATCAACGACGATATCCGCCAGGTATTCATGATGACCGGCTTCGTTAGCCTCTTTACCATAGAGTAAGTATGGACCTGCACTGCGAAATGATCCTGGACGAGTACCGGGAGCAACTGCCTGTCTTCCAAGAGATGCAGACCGAGGTGCTGCGTGTCCTACGTGAGGCGCTGGAGCGTAACGGCCTGATCGTTACGGCTATCGAGTCGCGCATCAAGACCGAGCAGAGCCTCGCCGGCAAACTGGCACTCAAGGGGGCGAAGTACGCATCGCTTAGCGACATCACCGACATCCTCGGCGCACGTATCATCACGTTCTATACCGACGATGTTGATCGTATCGCCTCGATGGCCGAGCAGCTCTTTGAGATCGACTGGGACAACTCGGTCGATAAGCGCCGCCTCCACCAGCTCGACAGCTTTGGCTACAACTCGCTCCACTATATCTGCCGCCTGCCGGGCTATGACTTCCGGTTCGAACTCCAGTTGCGTACCACGCTCCAGCATGCCTGGGCCGCTATCAACCACGATACCGG
>DFGU01000004.1 GCA_002371785.1 Bacteroidales bacterium UBA3742 | reverse complement strand
GCAAGGTGATGGTGAAGGGACTCGGAAGAGCCGTGATCATTCTCGGAGAGAAATAGTCGAAAGTCAAAAGGTGCCTCCGGGCACTCCGGTAAAATGTCAAAAGGTGCCTCCGGGCACACCGATAAAATTTGAAAGCATTATGAAAAAGATATTACTTTGTACTTTGTTGCTTGCTGCTTTGTCACTTGGAACGACATGGGCTGCAGGCGAAACGAAATATTTGCCTATCTCGGTGGTAGTAGGTGAGCTGACCGAACCTTTCCCAGCAGGCGCGCAAGCGCTGATACAGAGCAAGTTGACCCAACTGCTCACCCGCAACGGTATAGCCGGTGATGACTATCAGGGTCAGTTTGCGTTGACTGTTGTTACCGTACCGCTCGACAAGGATATCATCCCCGGTCCGCCGGCTAAGATCGCCGAGAAGATGGAACTGAATTTCTACATCGTCGATATGATGAACCGCACCGTCTTTTCTTCCACCAGCGTCGTAGTACGCGGTCTGGGTGAGACGGAGACCAAGTGCTACATGAACGCCATCAGCAACATGCCGATGCAGTCGAAGCAACTGGGTCAGTTCATCGAAGAGGGTAAGCAGAAGATCATCCGCTACTACGAGGACAAAGCCCCGCAGATGATCAAGCAGGCCCAGATGTTGGCGAAGCAGAAACAGTTTGACGAGGCGCTCTTCCTGATCTCTCAAGTGCCGCAAGAGTGCTCCCACTACGATGCCGCTATCGAGGCCGGTTTGAAGATCTTCCAGGCTTATCAGGACGAGATGTGCAACCGCTACCTGGCTGAGGCTCGTACCGCATGGATGAGCGAGCAGAACAACGAGGGTGCCGTGAAAGCCGGTGAGTATCTGAAGAATATCCTGCCCGACGCCGCTTGCTACGGTGACGCGATGGCCCTCTACAAAGAGATCAAGGGTAAGGTGATGGACGACTGGAAGTTTGAGATGAAGCAGTACCAGGACGGCATCGACCTGGAGCGTCAGCGTATCCAGGCCATGCGTGACGTAGGTGTAGCCTATGGTCAGCATCAGCCTCATCAGAACACCGACATCCATTTCCTCCCGCTCCGATGAGACGTATCGCACTACTAAGCATGCTCGCCCTGATGGGGGTGAGCATGTTTGCACAGGAACTCAACACCTATCGGCGTAACGCGCTGACCACCATGCTGGTCTATCACCCGGAGGATGAGTTTGGCGGCGAGATATACAAGGCTTTTGACTCGCTACCCATTCCGGATAAGTACGACGACCACAGCGTGGGCATACGCGTGATAGATAATAGTACGATATCCGGTGTGCAGCGCAACGAGTCGGGCTACTACAAAGCTACCTACGGCCATGCCCTGACCAAGGACGAACTGCGCCGCAATGCGCAATATACCGAAGACCTGCTCAATCAGAACCAGATGGGTAAGCGGATGGTGGCTAAGTGGTTTGGCCTGCAGGGCGATACGCCTGAGACGATGACCTTCAACACGGAGCTCATCCAGACCCGCGGTCAGTACAACGCAACGGATGTGGACGTCACCCTGGCGCTGCAGACCACGCGCGGCCTGGCTACGCTGAGCGATGCCGGTGAGGAATTGCTGCACAACACCTATATCCTGGTCAACGACATCACGTATGTCACCGCCGAACAGGAAGCTGCGGCTGCCAAGGCTACGGTGAGTGTTATTGGTAGCATATTTGACGCCTTCACAGGAGGCAACTCGGGACGCGACCTGTCGAACACCGTTGCGAAGATAGCTGATAGCTTTACGGGCTTCAAGGTCAAGACCCATTCCTACCTCTATCAGTTGGAGTGGAACGACTCGATCGCCGCCATCTTCTACCAAATGCACTATACCGGCAAGCCCGATCCGGCGAAGATACAAGCCTTCCTGGACGACAAGACGACCTATCGCGTGCGCTACGTAGCCCACGAGTATGAGTTTGACAAGAAGTCGGTGCTTAAGGGTCTGTACAGCCGTACGGAACTGGTGCGTACCATCTGCGCCCGCTCGATGGATAAGAATATCGTAGCGCTCGCCAAGCAGTATGAGGACTTCAAGGTCAAGACGCCGGTCTATGCCGTGCTGGAGAACGACAAAGGACATATCGATGGCTATGCCGCCAAGATTGGAATGAAGGAGGGCATTACCGAGGCCTCGAAGTTCCAGGTGGTGCAACGCGTCATCGATCCCAAGACCGACAAGACGACGTACCGCTACATTGCTACGGTCAAACCCGTGAAGGGTAAGGTGTGGGACAATCGCTACAATGCCGTGCTGGAAGAGGCCGACGGCGCTACGCTGCCGTATACCACTTTCAAGAAAGTGAGCGGAGGCGAAATACTGCCCGGAATGCTACTTATCGAGGGAAAATATCGCAAGGTAACGGAGTAAAACCCATTTTTTCTATGAAAAAACGCACATAAATTTGCATATGTGCGTTTTTTTGTGTACCTTTGCACGCTAATTGCATGGTTTGTGTATATGCGCGTACGTACGAACAGGTATAAAATAGGTTGTATAGCTCTGGTAGCGTTGCTATGGTCGCTCGCATTGCAGGCTCGTGATACGGAGCCTCAATACGTGTGCGAACTGGGCTTACAAGCCGGCTGCGGCTACTACGTGGGCGACGCGGCGCAGCATATATTCATGCATCCGCGCGAGGCGTACGGTGCGCACTTCCGCTATAAGTTCACGCCCCGTTGGGCGCTGCAGGTCAAGGGTCTCACGCAGCGTATCGCGGGATGGGACTACGACGAGGACATGGTGCGTCAGAATACGCGCTGGGAGAACCAGTTGATCAACGTGGACGTGATGGGTGAGTTCAACTTCTTCCGCTTTGGCGCTGCGGCCTACGACCGCCGTATCAAGCAGCTGACGCCCTATATCTTCCTGGGAGTAGGCGCCACGCTCTACGGCGGAGAGAATGACCGAGGCGAGTGGAAGCAGTTCTCCAAGGTGACGGGTTATATCCCACTGGGCTTGGGACTGAAGTGGAAATTCTCACCATGGGTAGGACTCAACCTGGCATGGCAGCACAATATCTACTTCACCGACGCGCTGGAGGGACGCCCTACGCTGAAAGACCTGCACGAGCTGAACGGGACGAACTGGTTCAACTGCGACCTGACGGGGCAAATGACCTTGGCCATTGTGTTTGAGTTCGGCCGCCTGAAGAAGGGCTGTGTACGGTGCGACTACGCAAAGTAGAGGAGTGAAGGAGTAGAGGAGTGAAGGAGTAAACTGACGGCTGACAGCTGAATGCTGAAAGCACCAAAATAAAGAATATGGATCTGAAGCAACAAATAGACAAGGCACGTATGCCGCGACATATTGCCATCATCATGGATGGTAACGGTCGTTGGGCGAAGAAGCAGGGTCTGGCGCGGGTGTTTGGTCACAAGCGCGGCGTGGAGACGGTGCACAATATCACGGTAGCCGCTACCGAATTGGGAATCGAGTACCTGACGCTCTATACGTTCTCCACCGAGAACTGGAATCGTCCGAAGGAGGAGATTGATGCACTGATGAACCTGCTGGTGGATACCATTGTCAAGGAGACGCCGACGCTGATGGACAACAACGTTCGGTTGCTCACTATCGGCGACCTGAATCGTCTGCCCGAGGCTGCGCGTCGTAAGTTTATGGCTTGCGTTGAGCAGACCGCCGGGAATACGGGTCTTAGCATGGTCATCGCCCTGAGCTATTCGGCTCGTTGGGAGATCATCAACGCCATGCAGACGGCCGTACGCCGTGCGCAAGCCGGTGAGTTGCGCGCCGAGGACGTGAATGAGCAGTTGGTAAGCAGCCTCATGACCACGGCCAACATGCCCGATCCCGACCTGCTGATCCGTACGAGCGGTGAACTCCGAATCTCCAACTTCCTGCTTTGGCAGTTGGCCTACTCGGAGCTGTATTTCACCGAGTGCCTCTGGCCCGACTTTACGCCCGAGGAACTGTACAAAGCCATCCTCGACTACCAAAATCGCGAACGTCGGTTCGGAAAAACGAGCGAACAGGTCGTTGGTCGTTACGGGACAGAGCCTGGTCGTTGGAAGAATTGAAAATTGAAAATTGAAAGGTGCCTCCGGGCACTCCGATATAAATAGTAGATTGAAATTGAAGAATAGTAAGTACATAGTGTGGTTGCTCCTGGCATGGGTTTGCCTGCCTTTGGCAGCACAGGAGCCGGCAGATACGACGGCGGTAGATTCGGCACAGCTACCGCAGATAACGTATGGCCTGCAGCGTCAGACCTACGAGATAGCAGACATCAAGGTGACCGGTGCGGATAGCTATGAGGACTTTGTGCTCATCGGCTTCTCCGGCTTGGCAGTAGGTGATCAGATCGAGGTGCCGGGCGACCAGATCACCAAGGCTGTAAAGCGCTTCTGGAAGCAGGGGCTGTTCTCGGATGTGAAGATCAAGGCCAACAAGATCGAGGGCGACAAGATCTGGCTGGAGATAGCCCTCCAGCAGCGTCCGCGTGTATCGGAAGTGGTCTATCAGGGTCCGAAGAAGAGCGAACGCGAGGATATCGAGGTCAAGGTAGGTCTGCGTGCCGGTAGTCAACTGACGCCCAATATCATCGACAATACCAAGACGGTGATCAAGAAATACTACGCCGAGAAGGGTTTCCACTCGGCCGACGTGCAGATACGTCAGTATGCCGACCAGGACCACCCGGGCTATGTACGCGTAGCCGTGATGGTGGATAAGAAGCAGAAGACGCGTGTGGGTAAGATCTACATCACGGGCAACGAGGCGCTCAGTCACCTGCAGATCAACCGCGCTATGAAGAAGACCAACGACAATCACATCACCAACCTCTTCCGCACCA
>DFGU01000021.1:3533-4752 GCA_002371785.1 Bacteroidales bacterium UBA3742 | reverse complement strand
AGCCATAGATTCGAATTAAAAATTAAAAATTAAGAATTAAAAATTGATTGCATTGCGGCTTCGGCGGGTTATACCCGGATTGTTATGCTACTCATCAAAAAACGTACTGCCCCGTACTCATATTTTTGCGTTCCCCATCCGCAAAAAAATGTTTTTGAGTGAGTACAAACAATCCTCTACAAAGTGAGTACATTCTGCCTGCGCCGAGTAAGAACCCTAAGCTTTAACTAAAAGAGGGTTTGACGTACTTCTGGGCTACGGTGTAGGTGAAGAGGGTACGATACTTGTGCTGGGCTTGGAAGCCGGCCTCGAGCGTGGCGCGTTCCGTAGGATCGGCGAGTGCGGTCTTGGCGGCTTGCGCAGCGGTTTTCAGTGCGTTCTGGCACTGTACGTTTTTGGTGTGGGTTGCCTTGGAGGGGTTGAGCAGGTCGACACCGAGTTGCTCTTCGCCGCAGGGGCAGCGCTTGAAATAGAGCGTCTCGGAGCGGTTGAACTTACCCATCACGCGGGCAAACATACCGTGGAGCTTGATTTTTGCCATCGTGTTCGGCGTTTGCCGGACGGCTTTGGCATTGGCATTGGCCTTGGCCGTTCGGACCTCTACGCCGTGAGAGGGGGCTAGATGTTAAACAAATTGAAAATTGAAAATTGAAAATTACCATGCGGGCGATGATTAATCGCCCATAAATGGTCGATACTAAATTACCATGCGGGCGATGTTAATCGCCCATAAATGGTCGATACAGGGGCTACCTGTTGACCGGAGGGGCTACATCTTCAAAGGGGAGGAAGAGTTGGCCGCGGTATTTGCGTTCGAGGAAGTCGAGGTGGCGTTGCCTCCCGTACTTCTCCGCGAACGTGATTCGGGCCGTACTCTCGGCGGCAGTAGGAATATGTCCGGAGCGGTCGGGCCGGGCCTGTACGATATGCATCACGCCGCCTCCGCGTTGGGGGTACCGACGGATATAGAAAGGGTCTGTTCCCATCAGAATGCCACGCACCGACGCTATTCCCGGATCAAATTCTACCTTCGCCATACTACTTGCGCTTCACGCCGGTATATTCTTCCTGCGTTTTGGTTTGGATGGTGGTGGTTACCTTGGTGCTGTCTTGCACCTCGGTATAGGTGGCGGTGGTGGTCACCGTGCGCCAGGCTTTGCAGCCTGTGAGGGCGAGACTCGTCGCGATAAGGACGCCGAATAGTATTCGGCACAATAAA
>DFGU01000021.1:0-3470 GCA_002371785.1 Bacteroidales bacterium UBA3742 | reverse complement strand
AAACGTTGTTTCATAATGATAGTCGTTGGTCGTTAGTCGTTGGTCGTTAGATATTTTACAGGCCGAATAGCATTCGGCACAATGAACGATGCGTTTACTTTGGGTTAACAATCTCTAAACGGATTTCCTCGCGGGATTGTTGTTCGGCGAGGAGGCGGGCGGTGAGGAGCTGCTCCTGGGCTGGCGGGACGAGGATACAGCCTGCGGAGTGTTCCGGGCGAGTGCCGCGATGGATACGGATGCCGGCACGGCCGGGGACTTGGCAGACAAGCGGTAGGAGGCGCTTGAAGCGAGGCGACATCGTAACCTGGATGCGGTAGATGAGAGCCGGGATCTGTTTGTCGAGATTCTCGAGGGTTGGGCAGATGGGGGTGAGGTACTCGATCTGCTTGCCTTGCGAACGCGAGAAGCGATGCTGTACCTGGCAGAGGGTGCCTCGTACCCACTTGCCATCGGCCTCTTTCCTAATTAATTTATAGTATGCCATGGGGGAATTGAAAATTAGTCGTTAGTCGTTAGTCGTTAGACTTTCTTTTTGTAAACGTAGTCGATTCCCATCAGAGCTCCGGCGAAGGTGGCTATCTCGCCAAATGCGACGAGGAGGGATTCGTGTACTTCTCCACGCGGGTCGATATAGACGCCGCAGTAGAGCATTATGAGGCCGCCGATACTTAACAGGGCGGCGGTGAGGAGTTGGATAGTGAGTTTGTCTTTCATCTGTGTGAGTTTTTGAAATTTTTTGCAAATATATGTCGTTTTTGAGGCGTTTTGTTGGTCAAAACGACCAATTGTTACAAATTATGGTGGTTTTTTGCGGAAAATGGGCAAAATTTTGCGAATTCTTTCCTCTGAGAGAGCAAATTCAGAACCAAGTATGGCGTACATCTCCATCGCGGGCATAGTGCCCATGATTTCGCATGCGCGCCGGTGTATTTGCGCATAGCGCGCCATCGTCGTTGCCTTCATATTTTAATTTTTTTAGTTTCATGATCGGGACTTTCTCACGATATTCTCGTAAGATGGTCCCGTGATGAAAATGTTATAAACATGATCCTTCCTAGGCGGAGGCCGCTCCTTCCAATTCAATGGAAGGACGCTCCGGGTCCCGTGATGGGAATGTTGGAGGACTGAGATTCGGAGGAGAATCTGCTGCAAAAGGCCTGGCAGAGGGCCTCGGCATCGCGGGATTGGTCTCGGTCGTCGGGGAGCGCGGAATAGTGGTCCTTGACGAAGGGTGTGAGGTACTGGCGTGCGGGGGTGTCGCACGGGAGGTCGGCCTGTTGGCAGATGAGGCGGACGGCTTCGGAGATAGCTGCGAAGCGGTGGCGCGCACGGATCTGTGCGGGCGTGAGGACGCTGGGCGTAGGTTCGCCGGTGACAACAGTTCGGAGGTGGCCGTTACGGGTGACGTAAACGGTTTCGGTGCGTCCGTCGGAAAGGGTTCGGCGCGAGAGCGTGCCGGAGACGGAGTCGAAAAGGGGAGATAATTTTATTTTTGCCATGATGGTAATGAATAATGATTAATGAATAATGAATATCTTTGCATAGCGGGCGATGCTAATCGCCCATAAATGGTCGATACGTGTTAACTGGTCGGCTGGTCGACTGGATTGCGGGGGTCGGCGAGGATCTTCAAATGATATTTCTTTGCGTTGGCGCGGGAGCAGAAGATGAAATCTTCGGTCATGTAAGGAACGGAGACTTGCACCCAGTCGACGTGGTTGTTGATGTCATCGACTATCTTGCGGTTGATGGTGAAGATATGGTCCGGATAGCGTATCTGCATGCCGTGGGCCTCGGCGTCTTCGAGGGTGTAGAAGCCCCAAACACCGTTGTACTTGGCCGAGACGACAATCTTGCCGGCAGGCAGGGCGCGACCCTGATAGTTGGTGGGTTCGGGGCGCGAGGGTTTTGCAGGCGGGATATGTTCGGAGATAGCACGGACGGGATCGAACTGCAGCCAACGTCCGGCGGCCAATTTTGCTGTGATGGTATTGTAGACATGCTGCTGTTGGTCGGGCGTGAGGCGCGCCCAGAGAGCTGCTGCTTCTACCTTATAGCGGTCGGATGAACCGTGGCGGTAGAGGGGTTGCCAAATTTTATCAAAATCCATAATTTTCAAAAATTTAAAAGCTGCTGCTGTGCTGGCATCTAGTACTGATTTTCGTAAGGGACTATAGGGATACCAGTACAGCAGCAACTCATACTTTTTTTCTTTTACTTTTGGTTCTTTTCTTTTTCTTTTCTCGCTTTCGCTCGAACGATTACTGCTTTACAGAAACGATCTGCTTCGCCGTATGCTTTTACTGCCGCCCGATCCTCCATGTATGGCGGATACAAAAGGCGGGCGACAGTAGAAACTAGCGCAGGGCGATGGTGATCGGTCATGAATGGCAGATACTATTTATTCCGAATAACGTTGATTGTTTCCGAGTATGTTTTGGGCTTGAGGTGCGGGAATTGTTTTTGGATGGTACGCATCAGCCGGTCATGCTCCTCCCGGGCTTCGTCGAGACTCTTTTTGGCCGCACGGAATTTTGTGAAGATAGGGTCTATCGTCACATGCGTATAGTCCCATTTCTTGTTGGTCTTCTTGACGATATAGGTCTGTCCGTTGTGTTCGAACTCGACACCTGCCGCCACCTGTTGCGGGTAGAGTTTTTTGGCCAATGCGATAGCTGCCACGCGCTCCTTGCGAAGCTGTGCTTGTACTTGGTCATCGACGATTGTTGTCTCGCGCAATTGCTCCAGCGCGTCTAAATGTTTTGTTGCCATAATTGTTTAATAGTCGTTAGTCGTTGGTCATTTGTCGTTAGACCTTCGACGGGTTAATAATTATGGCTACCGGTAGCCTGTCGCGTTCGGCAACCTCGGACGCGGACTGAATCCCAGATTCATTAAAGTCCTTGGTACCTCCGCTCTCCCCACTGCAACTCCACGAGTTACATCGGGGACCCCATTACGGGCTTTTTTGGAAATCCGCTGCAAAGGTACATACGAAAAATGAGACCCGCAAAATTGGGTCTCATATTCGGAAACATTCGGAAGATATTTCGGAAGGAATGCCGTCTTTTTGAATTTTTTCCGCGGAAGGATTCGGAAACTATTATGTGTTTCTTGCTTTTCTAAAGTCCTCTCCGGATAGCCGAAATTTCGGCATCGCAAACGGATTAACCAATTCTGCTTTTCGTTCATCGGTTACGTTACTTAATACTACGTAACCCAGCGGTTCCAAAGCCATGACACGTCTGCACGCGTCGGCTTTACTGCTTGCAAGGCTTATCGCTTGGCGGAGATTCTTTTCGATGATGTCTTCGGAAAAATGTTGTGTGCAAAAGAACGATGTATCCACCGGAACTACGTCTTCAACGGATGTGTTCGTCTCTCCTATTGGAGTACGATGCCCCTGATAGAACGAGGCAGAAGGGTTATCATGTATTTCTATAAAGTCCCCGGCAATATAGTTCCCA
>DFGU01000050.1:25579-36257 GCA_002371785.1 Bacteroidales bacterium UBA3742 | reverse complement strand
ACATATCCATACGCAAAGAGAGTCAACCTCAAGGTCGGCTCTCTTTTGCTATTCTACCCGCTGACTCTACTTATAGATTTAAGTGCAGTTGTGCCATTAATCACAAATGATCACGTGCGACATCTCCTTTGCATCTTGCCTTGGCTGCTTTCTTGCCTCAAGAAGATTCTTTACGAAATCCTCTGCGAACTGTCCGCTAATGGGCTGATTTGAAGATTTTACACCAAACATAGTCTTATTTTTTTTCGTATTATTACCTTTGCCGCTGCAAAGGTACGGTTTTTTCTTGATATACGCAAATTTTTGGCGAAAAAAACGTAAAAAAAAACACCAAGGGCAGCCCGTTGCGGGAGCTGCCCTTGGTATGTAGAGAGATGGCATCAATTACTCTACCGTCCGACGGCGACGGAAGTACACCACTCCACCGAAGGCGAAAGCCATCAGCATCAGCGGCAGCACAGCATCCCCGATAGGCGAAAGCCCCTGACCGGATTCCGGACCATTAATTAAAGTTTTTCTCCGACCACTCGGAGCATTCGCCGATGAATGGGAGTCGGAAGTTGTAGATTCACTTGTTGCAGATGTTGCCCCTACTGCCGTTACCTCCGGCATATAGGCGCTTCCCGAGCCTGTCATCGTGGAGGTAGATTTCCAATCTTGTTGCGCGAAAGCAACAAGGGGCAGCAGGCATACTATCAGTACGCCCACTGCTCTAATCATTATTTTATTCATCTTTTTCATATCTTTCATTCACTAATTCTTTCATTCGTTCATTCCTTCATTCGTTATTTCACTCTGCTACCATGAGCATCAAATACCTTTCCATCCTTAACGATGTACAGGATACCATCTACCATCACTTTGCGCACCTTTGTACCTTGTACATTGTCTCCTTGTACATTCTCAATGTCTGTCGGCATCTGTTTGATCGGAGCAATCTCCAGCATAAAGCGGTCGCTCAAATCGCCCTTGCTGAGTGAAACGGTATAGTCAGAGAGGGCGAGGTTAGTGCGCGTGCCTGCGATATTATCTATAAGGACTACGCTCACGCCGTTGGTGCCATCCGGCATTGCAAAGGTGTATTCACCTGCTGCGGTGGTCTTCACGCCTACCGGTACAACGGTCGTCTGATCGCTCATCGGCAATGTGTTACCTGCCGCAGGCAGATAGTTCTCAATAACGGTGTAGATATTCGCCTTGCGGCTGTTAAACTCTTTACCCATATCTTCGCCGAAGCTAAATTCTGCGCTTACCTCTTCATCGTCGCTCAACTGAACAAATGTACGGTCTATCATCTTCTCGTTTTGTTGAATTTCCAGACAGAAGTTCACTTTCTTCGGTTGTTCTGCATAGGTACGGCGAGCTACAATAAGCGAGTAAGGCGAACCGCTGGAAGCCGTCCATGTGACATTACCACAATACTGAACCATGTATGCGTGCATAGCGTGGTAGGTATATCCTTCGCCAGCTGTTGCTGTCAATGTATTATCATCCGGATTCCATGTGTAGAGGAAGTTCGGACCGCGTTTTCCGTCACCTGTTGTGATCCATGCCGTGTTAGCAAAATTGATGCTTGAGGTGTTCACATACGTCGGTACACTCATCACGTTCCAGTGACTATCAATAACGGTACGGTTATATGCCGAGCCGAGTGTACCGCCGTGACCATTGGACTCTCCGCTTCGGTCTATCGTACATGCGTGGTCCGGCAGAGTCTGTTCTACTGCTGCACTTGTAATAGACGGCATAGTGCCAGAGGACGGGAAGTAGAGTTCCACATTCTCCACACCATTATTCCAAACAGAAGCGCTTTCGCCTAACAAATCAAGGTCAATCGCCAAGAGATAACCTTGGTTCGGTTCCAGATATTCAGTGTTACGATCCATCCACTTCCAGAAACCGCTGCTTTCTGCCCAGAAGCCTTTTTCTGCACGCTCGGCACCATCATAGCGCTGGATAGCCCAATCCACGCCGTACGTGCCAAATCCGAATATATCGTTCAGTTTGACGCGGAACGGGAAGCTAATCCAGAATAGCGAACGCTCATAGATGGATGCCGGACTGCTTAATACGGTATGAGTATCTTTGTCCTTGTTGTTCAGCGTCCATTTGTTGAAGCGCATTACGCCGTAGGCGGTCTTGATAGCGGTAATTTCACCGGATTCGGTGAAAGTCAATTGCGAGATATCGCCTTGGTGCTCGCGGATAAACATTACGTCGGCATTGATGGCTTTACTTTCATCAATCTCACCTTCCGGCATCCATGCAGCTAATAGACGGTCGGTTTTGAAATCATATACGACACGCACCTTCACAGCGTCGCCACTTCCGGTAATCAGATTGATCGCATTGGGAGTACCAGCTATTTCTTCGCCATTGAAGTTGCTATTATCATTTCCTCTGTAATAGAAGTCTTTGTCATGGAAATGCGCATAGAGTTTGACAAACGCACCCGGTTTTACTTTGACATTTGCCTCGTAGATCCAGTTTTGGTTATCAGTGAACTGCATGCAGTTGAGACCGCCACCATGGTTATTGCCTGGAGTTCCTTCGCTAACACCGGTTAGCGGATTTCCATTCTCATCCATCAAGTCATCACTACTATTGGCACGAAGCACAAGGAACTTCGATCCATCACTCTGCGCCTTAGCCAGATAAGCACGGTAGACTGCATTATTGCTTCTGTTCCACATGAAGCGGACGTTTGCATCCGCCAGAATATTACCAGAAGCATTGACATGATATGAGTCACCACCGCGGAAAGTAGATTGAACCAAGGTATCCGAGATATTGGGGCTATAGTCGTTGGCTACAACGAACGTGACATTTTTGCCATTAGCAACATATGCCATGAAGTAGTGGGTATAGTCGCTATAGGTCTCCGAATACTCGGAATAGGTCATCAGGTGATCCGGCGCGCGGTAGTTATCCCATTTGTTGTTGGCTGCGTCCGTACGGACGTAGAAGTTACCGGTGTACGCCTCAACATTCTCTACAGAGATAGCACCAGAGCCGTCCATCTGCAAGCATATATTATAAACGCCTGTTTCTTCAAGACTGGAAACCGATGAAGAAATAGTACTATAGTCACCCCAACTCAATACTCCGGCACTTACAGAAGCTTGTTGGATCTTCAGAACAGGAGTGCTTCCGGGACGAACAAAGAACGAAACGGTGTCTTTTCCGCCGTTCACTTGCGGTACGACATCGGAAACTAGGGGTTTGGTCTGAACTCCATCGCTATAAACCAGACGGTAGTCTCCAGCTGCGGCAGGATATTTGACGGTAACGTTCAGTTTGCCGTCAGAACCGCATGTCAGCGTGAAGGTATATTCACCGGTGACATTCGTAGTAATACCTGTTTGCGTAGCGTTGGTGTCATCATAAGTCAGAGACTTTGCCGTCGAAGCATTGGACATAGTTACATCTGTCGAACTATAATAGTACAAACCGCTGGAGCGATGAATCTTAAAGCCCAAAGTGGTTCCTCCACTCAAGTAAGCGGTAGCTGTAAACGGCATACCCGCTGTTTCGCCTTCTTCAAACCAGATGGATTTGTCGTATGCCCCACCTTTAGCGAAGAATATATCTACGGAATAGCCTGTTCCTCCAGCGTATTTCGTCCAATAACCCTTGTTATAATAGTCTGCCTTTCCATTGTACGTAACTTTTGTTTGACTTATCGGAACGAACATCGGAGTTCCCGTACTGAAGCCTTCATTGTTGCCTTTGGTAGGATAAACAACCTCGCAGTCCCAGAAGTTAGCTTGCCCCATCTCATTCTTGTTTGTGAACGCAACATGTTTGGTTGCAGCGGCTGCTCCTCCGGTAATTCCACTATAATCCCAATAGTAGATATCCGTTTCGCCTGGTACAAGATTCATCTTTCCTTTACCGATACATGCTGCACCAGAGGCTCCTGCACCTTTGGAATCGTCCCAATAACCGGAAGAAGAGTAGAAATATACATGGATATTATCGCCACTCCACCCCAAGGTGTTCTTGAAATAGATGAAGTCCTTCTTTGTGTAGTTGGCTGTCAGACGACCGTCATATATCGCTTTCATCCGTTTAACAGCTACTATTGTCGGATCTTCAGCCTGCAACTCTGCCAAACGTGCAGCTGTTGTATCGCGGAGCGTAATACCGTCACCGGCGGTCCAGCCAGAGAAAGTGTAGCCGAAGATATCATGTGCCACTACTTCCGTCCAAACGAGCGGACGTCCGGTAACCGTTGTAGAAGGAGCGATGGTCTCGTCTCCACACTTGTATTGTACAGTGACGGTATGATCACCGGCTACTTGGAAGGTAGTCACATAGGTACTCACTTCTTCACCGCCACAGCCACTACCAAGATGCAATACAGCTTCCAGTTTATACATACCGCTTGCTTCCGGAGCAATGAAACTAACCGAAGTACCTTGTGCGTTAACCGGAGTAAATGCAGGTTGCGGATCAAGCGGGTTGTCGTTACTATACAGCACACGCCAACAAACGGTTGTTGTTCCTGTCGGTGTCGGCTCAATGGCTGCTGTCACAGTCTTCGATGTAGTTGGTGCCACTACGGCTCCATCCGTAAACGTAATACCTGTGATCTCTGCTTTCTTGAAGTAAGCAAAGAGTTCCAAGCCGTCGGCTGTAGTATAGGAAGCCACAAGCTTTGTTCCTGTTGCATCATAATACTGGGTACCTTCACCATTATGATCGGTGTAATAACCCATGAAGGCATAACCGTTAGCAGCTGTTGGCAGCGAAGATATCGTCGGAAGAGCTGCGTCATAGGTAGCGGTAACAGATGCCGTACCAGCCGAACCATAACCCGTCTCGCCAGACTGTGTCAGTGTAATCGTATACGGATTTGCCGTCCACTTGGCGTAGATATGGGTATTATTGGTAGCAACATCCCATATGTGGTTGCTCGCAAGCGCGTTGGTATAATATTGTGTACCCGTGCCGGTATTGTTTGCATAGTAACCTCCAAATGTGTAACCGGTCTTGCTTGGAGCAGTAATAGCTGCGCCACTCGTCTTCTGCGTGGTCGGCATTGCAGCATCGAACGTAGCAACTACAGTTTGGTTGCTTCCGGAGGTTGCACCATTGACATCCAGAATGACATCATATGTATTCGGCTCGTAATGCGCATACAGCGTGGTAGCACATGCTTTCGTCCATTTACCATCGGTGATATAATCTGTTACGTCAGATTCTGCAAATGAGCCATCTGCATTCAGCACTTTCACACCATCCGTTTCTGCGGTATAATAGCCTTCCAGATGATATCCCGTTGCGGGGGTACAATGCGTAATGCTCGATTTCGCGGTTGCTTTATATACAATCGTAGCAGTTGTATTGCTTCCCGAACCATGATTACCTGTATTGGCATTCAGCGTTACCGTTTGCGTCCATTTAGCGTAAAGAGGTTTACTCTCGCTTGCGGGAGCAGATGGAGTGCGTTGGAATCTACCAGAGGCATCTGTCCAATTGGTTTTATCTGCCTGCAACACTCCTTCCGTATCGATAATAAGATTACCTGCACCTGCAACTTCTGTGTACCAACCGCCAAACGTATAGCCGGTCTTTTCCGGATTACTGATTGCAGGCAGAGTAGCACAATTCCATGTACCTATAACAGTCGTTGAACCTTCCGTAGTAGCACCCTCTTGTTCTAATGTAACGGTACGATCCCATTTTGCATAGAGCATCCTGTTGGTGTTCATCGGAACACTTACTCCGGCTGCATAATTGGTTCCAGTTATATATTGGTCAGTATTCCATCCTGCAAATGTATAATTTGTTCGAGCGGTAAAAGGATTAGAAGCTGCCGTAGCATTTGTGCCTTTCAAATAATAAGCGGTTGCGGGGGCGCTGCCTGTTCCACCATTTGCATCATATTTCAATGATTGCTCTAATTCATACCAAACGCCTGCCTCATCGAAATAAATGACAACATACCCACTTTCGTCCGATGAATTGAAACGAAGATAATCATTGTGAAGAGTTCCAGTATGTACCAGTGTCTTTTTTCCTCCTGTGCCTGCTGTGGTGATTGTTGTTGATGTGGCAGACCAATAAGATGTAACATTGGTAAGGGATCCTGATGCAGTACTTGTCTTTATATAGAAGAATGGATTGTATCCGCTAATTTGTGTTGTCAACTCTTTCGGAGTGGCATAAGTATGAAGATAGAAACGATGGTTCGCGTTGTCATACTCGAAAGGAATTCGTGTAGAACTCTCATCCCAATTACCGCTACTAAATGTATTTGTCCATGTGCCGTTTCGTGATGCATTGGTGATATGGAATCGTCCTTCAACAAAGGCATAAGTACGTACGAAATTAGCAACCAACGTAGCATCTGCACCTGCACCCTTACCTGTTACAGTTGTCGGGTTAGTGCTTGTGCTGCTGATGGTTGCACCGCCGGTTATTGCCCAACTGCTGAACTTGTAACCAGGAACAGCGGTTGCGGTTACAGACGGCTTGGTTGCTACACCTGCCAAAACTGGAGAAGCTGGGCTGAATGTACCCGCTCCGCTTGGCGAAGCTACAATCGTTACGCTGGACTTGTTCTCTGTTGCAGAGACGGAAATCGCAACATCATCATCCGGCATTGTGAAGGTGTATTGATTGCTTGCATTAGGACCGCTAAGTGTCACATCGCTACTGGTGACGCTTACCGTATAGCCCGCTGTAGGATTGACAACAAAGGTAACCGTTTCGTCTGCTTCCGCTGATGATGGTGCCGTTCCGTAAGACCAACCTGTACCTACTGTGGTATAGGAAATAGTATGACTGCTTGCCGGAATAGCGCGGAATGTAACAGTAACAGTACAATTGGCACTATTGCTCGCTGAAACGGTAATCGAATTGCCGCTGCCTGTTTTTGTACCTCCTGTAACTGTCCATGTATCTACTTCATAACCGCTGTCAGGCGTTGCTGTTACAGTAAAAGATGTGTTGCCAGTATATACATAATTGCCTCCGCTTGTAATTGATACCGAGCCGTTTTCTCCGCTTACGGCTGCTGAAATAGTGTATGCGGCTTTAAAATAAAGTGTACCGGCACTCGCGTAGCGCGATTCGTATGTATCACGTTTTGCACCCGTATAACCCTCCATGCTATAAGTAGTTCCAGCAACACAACTGGCAACTACTTGCTTAGTATTTGTGGTCGATGCAGTAGATGAACCGAATTTGTAATATTTGGTACAACTTCCGTCAATGGCTGTTCCACTCAATTCCACACCGATAGTTGTACCGGGTTTGATAATATATGGACTGCCGCTCGTTCCAGAACCGGCAAGAGTGTTGGCAGTTGTGGTCGAGTTTCTGGTATAAGAAACACTCTTTTGCCCCGGAACAGTCCAAGAACCGGCTTGTCCGCTCGTTGTACTCGGAGAAAAACATCTTGTAAGCCAACCGCTGTAAATTTCTTCACCATTTCCTTTGGCATTAGTTTTCCACCCCCAGTTGTCGCTCGAATTTTTAGGTGTTCCGTGAATCTCATATTTATTGTATCCGGCATAGTGAGTGGTAATTGTCCAATAGTCTGTACCTGCTATTTGAGAAAACGAGTAGTCTTGACTATATTGACCATTTTCGAAATATATTTTAATATTAGATAATTGTGTCGCACTATTATCAAACCAAATAGTGACATCATCATTACCATAGTTCCCTCCGAAGTTCCATCCCCACATCTGTCCGACACCGAGGGTGAGGAGCATGAGTAGCATTACCGCATACCGGCCAAACCGCTGCGGCGTTTGTTTCTCATGGCTATCTGTCTTCCCTAGCCATTCGATTAAGTTGTAATTTTTCATAATATTATTATATTTTTGTGTTTTTATATATTTCATTTGGTGTTGTCGTGTTGCATTTGATAAATCTCTTTCTGCCGTTCAATCTCTCGCCTCAATTCCTCCTCTGACGGCAAGTACGTAAGATATTTCGCTGCATACAATTGAGGATTGTTATGCATCACAGAAAAGCGTGCCATATCCTTACTCGTCTCAGAACATAATATCAATCCGATTGTCGGGTTATCTCCCTCAGGCCGCTTTAACTCATCATACATCCGCACATACATGTCCATTTGTCCGACATCTGCGTGACTGATTTGAGTTGTCTTCAAATCAATCAAAAGGAAACATTTCAAATAGTAATTATAGAAAACCAGATCAATATAATAGTCTCCCATATCCGTTGTTATCCGCTGTTGTCTCGCAACAAACGAATAACCTTTACCCAATTCCATTATAAAAGTCTGGATGTGATTCAAAATCGCGGTCTCCAAATTATTCTCCGTGAAATCATTCGGTCTGGATAAGCCCAGGAACTCAGCCACCACAGGAGATTTAATATATTCGTCTTTCCGTGAAGGATAAGATTGAGTTATCGATTGCATCTCAGCCTTTACGACAGAAGGTTGGGGTGCTTGCAGCATTCTGAAATAATACTGAGAAGCGATGTTGCGCTGCAACGTTCTCACTCCCCATGATTCGTCCTGAGCCGTCTGAAAATACCACTCTCGCGCCGCCTCTTCTTCCACTCCGGTCAACAAGCATAAATGTGACCAAGACAAATTTTGCAAACGCGTCTGCAAAATGTTATAGTCCGGGTATAATACGTAAGCCTTGCGGGCATACGCCAAGTTGCGCTCGCTATACCCGCTGCCATATTCTTCTGTCAATTCAATGGCTATATTTTTGAGCAAGTTACTCCCATATGCCGCTCTGACTTTTCCGTCTTGCTCTATTTCCACAATTCGTTTACCTATTTCCCAATAAGTCTTGATAATGATAGCGTTAGCGGATTGCAACAACGCCATCTTGTTTTCTGCAATAATCTGCTTGATGGAAGTTATTGCCTCCAACAAACTTTCTTTGTTATATTTCTCTATTTCTTTTGCCATTTCCACGTTTATGAAAAAACTTTCTTACAATCCCCACATCTATCCCACACCTAGGGTAGGAGCATGAGTAGCATTGCCGCATACCGTCCAAACCGCTGCGGGGTTTGTTTTTCATGGCTATCTGTCTTCCATTGCCATTCGATTAAGTTGTAATTTTTCATAATATTTTTATATTATTGTGTTTTTGTTTTCGATATTAATTTTTGCTTTGCACTTTGGCACTTTCTGCACTTCATCTTCCCTCAGGCCTTTCTCTGGGTTCTGTCCGGCTAACCGTTAGTTATTCGTTGGTTATTCGTTGGTTATTCGTTGGTTATTAATACTCCGTCCTCTTGACGACAAATCCGCGTCGTCCCTTCCGTGCTCGCGGATCTCCGCGTCGTCCATTCCGTCGGATGCTATCCAACATCCTAACAACGTCCATTCCCGTCGGATATCATCCGACCTCCTGTTTTGTCCATTGCGTCGGGATAGTATCCCGACATCAAAAATAGAGGTGAAACTTTGACACTTTGACACTTTCTGCCCATTCGTCTAATTTACAGCCACTTATAAGCCATTTTCGAAAGTTCCAAAGTTTCAAAGTCTCATTTCATTTTCCTTTGTTTTTTTACATGAGATTATTGAGATTATTGAGACCATTGTCTCTAATCGGCTAATCCATAGCCTTTTACAAAATCTCACAGAGTCTCACGTTAGTCTCACAGTCTCATTAATCTCATTAGTCTCACTTATTTTCTTGCCTCTCTCTTATTTTCTTGCGTCACTTGATTCTTTTTACTCATCTCCTCCTGTCATTCCCGCCACCATCTCGCGACCATCCTGGACGTCACTGGTGGATGCTGGGACTTTTTCTACTTAGTTTTTATGCATCGGTATCATTTTCGTGACGTCACGAAAATGATCATCGAGTCTGATATTCTGCGTTTTACACATGTCGCAATGCTTTGTTGATCCATTGCTGTCTATTCTATTTTTTGCTTTGCACTTTGGCACTTTTGACATTTGTGTACACAAAAGCAACAACCCCTTTCGGAATTGTTGCTTATAGAAATGATAGCTACGCTATGTTATTTACTTTGGAAAAGTTCCTCGTGCGAGCCGGTATTGGTCAACAGCAACGTCAATCTCTTGTCGTTCTGGCGCCACACCAGCAACCAGTCATCCTCAATGTGGCACTCCCACAGCCCTGCATATTCATCGCGAAGCATGTGAGGCTTGTATTCTTCTGGAACACATCCATCTTCTTCGAGTAGCTCAACAACATCTTGCAATAGGTGCATGTTGCGACCTTGTTGCTTACAGCGTTTGAAATCTCTATCAAACTCCTGCGTAGTACGAAGCGAATACATAGCTTAAGCACCTAAAGTTCTGAACATCTCCTCTGCTGATGACCATGAACGCACGCGACCGGCCTCGATATCATCTAACGCTCGATCCAAAGAATTCTTCTTCTCTATCTCATAACCGAGAGCCTTTACAACAGCCTTAAAACGCTTTGCTTCTACATGCGGTACATGAACTGTCAACCGCTCATACTGATTTGCTGCTACTGTTTGCATATCTACCTCCTTTCGTTACCTTTGACGCCGCAAAGGTACGGTTTTTTTTTGACATATGCAAACAAATCAGCAAAAAACTTTCATTTTTCGCTCATTTCTATAAGTACACAATACATCAAAGATCTTTTACCTCTCTTTTAAACCCTGAGGCTGGGCTATCTCATTCGCATCTCGTTACCATCCTGGACGTCACTGGTGGATG
>DFGU01000050.1:14483-25459 GCA_002371785.1 Bacteroidales bacterium UBA3742 | reverse complement strand
GACATATGCAAATATTTCTGCAAATTTTTACACAAAACGCACCGATTTTTCCACTTTTTGTACATAAAAAAAGCAACAACCCCTTGCGGAATTGTTGCTTTTGTGAGCATCATTATGCCCCGATCAGATGAAGATCAGCTGCACGATGATATAAACCGGCAGGAGGATGATCAAGCTGAACTTAATCATATAGCCGAAGAACGACGGCATTTCGATACCCTCTTGCTCAGCGATAGACTTCACCATGAAGTTAGGTCCGTTACCGATATAGGTCAGCGAACCAAAGAAGACGGCACCCATCGAAATCGCCTTGAGGAAGGCATCGGAAGCCAAGCCAACTATGTCACCAGAGGGCGCCATAGAGTTGAAGACCATAGCCGTCGGTGCATTATCTAGGAACGCACTCAACGCACCCGTCATATATACGTACTGCCAAGGCTCACTGATCACTTGCTGGATACTCTCCTTCATCTCCTCCAGGAACATCAGCGCCGGCGTCATGGTAGCGAAGATACCGAGGAAGACGCAAGCCACCTCAAGAATCGGCGTCCAAGAATAGTTGTTGTTGATACGTACGGCTTTCTTGGTGGTGAGCCACGATGCACCGATGATAGCGATGAATGCCCACTCGCGCAGCAGTTTCAGATACCACGGCGCATGCTCAGCACCCATAGCAGGGATATACTTAGGATTGATAAACATGGTGCTGGCGATAACGCACAAGAGCCAGAGGATATTGATGAGTCCGGTCATACGTAGCTGTCTGGCCTGCTTGATATCGGCACGGATATTCGCTATCGGCTCCTTGCGGAAGTAGTAGAGATCTATTACGTAGTAGATAGCAAGCAGCAGAGCGCCTGTGACGAGCCATTCGCCCACCATATTCTGCATCCACCACATGAAGTCAGCGCCCTTCTGGAAGAGCAGGAACAAGGGTGGATCACCGAGCGGCGAAAGCAGACCACCGCAGTTAGCCACAATAGCGATGAAGAACAGCACGGTGTGCACCTTGTACTTACGCTGCGAGATGGTACTCAGCAACAGACGGATCATCAGCATAGCCGCACCCGTCGTTCCCATGAACGAAGCCAAGAGCCAGCCCAGACCCATGATGATGGTGTTGGTCATAGGCGTGGCCTTCAGGTCACCGCGAATACAAATACCGCCGGTGGTGACAAAAAGCGCCATCAGCAACAGGATAAACGGCACATAGTCGTAGATCATCTGGTGCATCAACTCGTGGCTCATGCCGTTGACACAGAGCCAGATACCTACCGGTACGCCCAAGATCAACGAGACGTACAACTTGTGCAAATTGTGCTCCCACCACTCACCCACATGCGGTATGAGCGGCAACACAGCGATGCAGAGAAGCATCACCACAAACGGGATTAACATCCAAGCAGGAATCATAATAAATTACGTTTTTTTTATAGTTGTTCTAGTTATTCTAGTTGCTCTAGTATTTCTAGTTAGTCTAGTTTCAAGACTGCAAGGAAGGCTTTTTGCGGCACTTCTACATTTCCTATCTGTTTCATGCGTTTCTTGCCTCGTTTTTGCTTTTCCAGGAGCTTGCGCTTGCGGCTCACGTCGCCACCATAGCACTTGGCGAGCACGTCCTTACGTACCTGCTTGACCGTCTCGCGGGCAATGATCTTAGCCCCAATAGCCGCCTGAATCGCAATATCGAATTGCTGACGCGGCAAGAGTTCCTTCAACTTCTCACACATCCGACGTCCGAAATCCACCGCATTGTCCCTATGTGTCAACGTAGAGAGCGCATCCACCTGCTCGCCATTCAGCAGTATATCCAGTTTCACGAGGTTAGACGGCCGGAAACCATTCATGTGCCAATCAAACGAAGCGTAGCCCTTACTGATCGATTTGAGTTTGTCGTAGAAATCAATCACGATCTCGCCAAGTGGCATGTCGAAGAGGATCTCCATACGGTCGCCGGAGATATACTCCTGCTTGACCAGTTCGCCTCGCTTGCCGAGGCAGAGCGTCATGATCGGACCGATATAGGCCGAGGTAGTAATGACCGACGCACGGATATACGGCTCCTCGATGCGATCGATCTCCGTGAGGTCGGGCATGCCGGCCGGATTATGCACCTCCTTCATGCCGCCATCCTTGGTATAGACGTTGTAGGACACGTTCGGCACCGTGGTGATGACATCCATATCAAACTCGCGGTCCAGTCGCTCCTGGACGATTTCCATATGCAGGAGCCCTAAGAATCCGCAGCGGAAACCAAAGCCCAGAGCCATCGACGACTCGGGTTGGAAAGTGAGGCTCGCGTCGTTCAACTGGAGTTTTTCCAAGCTCGCGCGCAGGTCCTCATAGTCCTCAGCCTCAATAGGATACACACCCGCAAAGACCATCGACTTAGCTTCCTCAAAACCATCGATCGCTCGGTCGCACGGACGCGCTACGTGGGTAATCGTATCGCCCACCTTGACCTCCGTACTGTTCTTGATACCCGAGATGATATATCCCACATTGCCGGCCGAGATGGTCTGGCGCGGCACCATATCCAGCTTGAGCACACCTATCTCGTCGGCGTTATACTCCTTGCCGGTATTCACAAAGCGTACGCGGTCGCCGCTATGCATCGTGCCGTTGACGACCTTGAAGTAAGCGATGATGCCTCGGAACGAATTGAAGACCGAGTCAAACACCAGGCACTGCAGCGGCGCCTCGGGGTCGCCCACGGGCGCGGGCACGCGTTCAATAATAGAATCAAGTATCGCCTCTACGCCCTCGCCGGTCTTAGCCGAACAGCGAAGGATCTCCTCACGCTTGCATCCCAGCAGGTCGATGATCTCGTCCTCTACGCGCTCGGGCATGGCGTTGTCCATGTCGCACTTGTTGAGCACAGGAATGATCTCCAGATCATGCTCGATAGCCATATAGAGGTTGCTGATCGTCTGGGCCTGCACACCCTGGGTGGCATCGACGACGAGCACCGCACCCTCGCAAGCCGCGATAGAACGGCTGACCTCGTAGGAGAAGTCCACGTGACCCGGAGTGTCGATCAGGTTGAGCGTATAGCCGCGGTGCTGCATTTGGATAGCATGGCTCTTGATGGTGATGCCACGTTCCTTCTCCAGCTCCATGTCGTCGAGCACCTGATTCTCCATCTGGCGCACGTCCACCGTACCGGTCAACTCCAGCATACGATCCGCGAGCGTACTCTTACCATGATCAATATGCGCTATGATGCAAAAATTGCGTATTTTATCCATTCGCCTTTTATGCCTAATTTAAAATCGGGTACAAAGATACACTTTTTTTTGCACATATCAAAAAAAAATTGTAATTTTGCAGCAAATTTATAAAATATACTATATCGTGAAGAATATTGTTGTGAGATTTTGTGGCGACTCCGGCGACGGAATGCAGTTGACGGGTTCGCTTTTTTCCTCTCTGAGTGCCATTCTTGGCCATGAGATTTCTACCCTGCCCGACTTCCCCGCCGAGATACGTGCCCCGCAAGGTACGCTGGGAGGCGTGAGTGGTTTCCAGGTGGAACTGGGACAGGACGTTTTCACCCCTGGCGACAAGGCCGACGTGATCGTAGCGATGAATGCTGCGGCGCTGAAAGTCTGCACGTTAGGAAGTCATTTCAATCATCCGCAGGCGCACTACGACGATCAGTTCTCGCTCTACCATCGTCATGCCATCGTGATAGTAGATACCGATTCGCTAACGGACAAGGACCTGGAGAAGGCGCAGTACCACACCCGGAATCCCTTTGAGGAACTGGGCATCCCGGAGAGCGTACAGATCGTACCTCTGGCGCTGACCACGCTGACCAAAGAGGCGCTGAAGGACTCCGGCATGGACAACAAGTCGATGCTCAAGAGCCGCAACATGTTTGCGCTGGGACTGATATGCTGGCTGTTCGACGAACCGATGGACAAGGCCATCCACCTGCTGGAGGATAAGTTTAAGAAGAAACCGGCCCTGGTAGCCCCGAACACCAAGGTGCTGGTGGACGGCTATAACTACGGGCAGAACCTGGCTCTCAGTATCCACCAGATCCACTTGGATTCCAACGACCAACTACCAAAGACCAATGGCCGTTATACGTCTATTGCCGGTAACAAGGCCACCGCATGGGGTCTGATCGCCGCAGCCGAGAAGGCCGGCAAGCACCTCTTCCTGGGTAGCTACCCCATCACGCCTGCCACCGACATCTTGCACGAACTGGCTGCACGCAAAGACATGAACGTCATGGCCATTCAGGCCGAGGACGAGATAGCCGGCGTATGTACCGCTATCGGTGCTGCCTTTGCGGGAGACCTGGCTTGTACGACCACTTCGGGTCCCGGTCTGAGCCTGAAATCCGAAGCTATCGGTCTGGCCGTGATGGCCGAACTGCCGCTCGTCATAGTTGACGTACAGCGTGGCGGTCCGAGTACGGGTCTGCCTACCAAGACCGAGCAGACCGACCTGATGCAAGCCCTCTACGGCCGTAACGGCGAATGCCCGGCTGTAGTGCTCGCGGCATCCACCTCGGCTAACTGCTTCGACTTTGCCTACGAGGCATGCCGTCTGGCGATGGAGAACATGACGCCCGTCATCCTGCTCACCGACACCTACCTGGCTAACGGTACCGCCCTCTGGCGCATCCCAAAGATGGCCGAACTGCCGGAGATCCATCCGCAGAGCGTGCCGGAAGAGCTGAAGGGCAAGTTCAACCCCGCCCTGCGCGACGAGCGCGGCGTACGCTATTGGGCCTTCCCCGGCATGGAGGGCTATGAACACCGCAACATAGGTCTGGAGCGCGATGCCGAGCGCGGCACGATATCCACCAACCCCGAGAACCACGAGGTCATGGTACGCGCCCGCCAGCATAAGATTGAGCAGATAGCGAATAGCATTCCCGAACTGAAAGTTCAGAAGCCGTCAGCCATCAGTAGTCAGCTTTCAGACGTGCTGCTTGTGGGATGGGGATCGACGGAAGGTCACCTGAAAGCCGCCGCGCAAGAACTGGGTTGCGACCTGGCACAATTCAACTATATCTGTCCGCTGCCGAAGAATACCCACGAGGTGCTGAGCGGCTACAAGCGCGTCATCGTATGCGAACTGAACACAGGTCAGTTTGCTGCCTACCTGCGCTCGCAGATGCCCGACATCAAGATTGAGCAGTATAACGAAATACAGGGACAGCCGTTTGCTGTGGAACGAATTGTGCGCTACGCGCAAATTAATAATGAATAATTAATAATGAATATCTCGTGAGGCGGGTGTAAAGGAATGGATAATCCTAAAAAATATTACACGATTCAAACATAATTTCCGACGAGAGTTTTACTTCTGTTCATACAGATGCTCTCGAGATTCTAAAATTATTAATATCCATTATTAAGACTTCTAAGTCTAATATCACAAAATGAAAAAATATTAATTATTCATTATTAATTATTCATTAACATGGAAGCAAGTCAATTCAAATCAGATCAATACGTACGTTTTTGTCCGGGATGCGGCGACCATGCCATCTGCATGGCCCTGCAGAAAGCGATGGCCCAGATCGGCATACCGACCCATCAGGTGGCTGTGGTATCGGGTATCGGTTGTAGTAGCCGTATGCCCCACTACCTGAACACCTACGGATTCAACACCATACACGGACGCGGTGGCGCAATCGCTACGGGCGTCAAGACGAGCCATCCGGAACTGACCGTTTGGCAGATGTCGGGCGATGGCGATTGCCTGGCTATCGGCGGAAACCACTTTATTCACGAGATACGCCGCAACGTGGACCTGAACGTCTGCATGTTCAACAACCGCATCTACGGTCTGACCAAAGGTCAGTACTCGCCCACGAGCGCCAAGGGCTTTGTGAGCAAGTCGAGTCCGTTCGGCACGGTAGAGCGTCCGTTCGTGCCGGCACAACTGGTGCTGGGTGCACGCGGTACGTTCTTTGCCCGTACGCTGGACGTAGATATGCCGACCACGGTGGATTGCCTCGTAGCAGCTCAGCAGCATAAGGGATGCTCGATAGTAGAGTGTCTGGTCAACTGCGTGATCTTCAACAACGGTACCCACGCCTGGATTGCCGACCGCGAGGAACGCGCCGAGCATAGCATCGTGCTCAAGCACGGCGAGAAGATGATCTTCGGTAAGAATCGAGACAAGGGCCTCACCGTAGAGATCGACCCGCAGACCTTCGTGCCGAAGATGATCGTGGTGCCGGCCGACGACCCGCGCGTGCTGACCCACGACGCTACCCAGATCGATCCGACGCTCCACCGCCTGCTGGCGCTGATGGGACAAGATCGATACCTCGAAGTCGAAAGCGGGGAGTCGAAAGTCGAAAGCGAAAATTCCGACCTGCCGGTAGCGCTGGGCGTGATACGCAACGTAGAGGCAGAGACCTACGACTATGCCGTGAGTCGCCAGATAGCCGAGGTGCGCGAACGAGCCAAGGCCCACTGTTTTGACGAACTGACCGAAACCCTCGAAAGCTGGACACTATGAGCCTGATAGACGACCTGATCACATGGTACTCGGTGCATATGAACTATGCTTCAATTACAGGCCTGATGGCCGTAGAATCGTCGTTCATCCCCTTTCCGAGCGAGGTGGTCATCCCGCCTGCAGCCTTCGTAGCCGGTCAGCCGGAGAGTGTACTGTGCGCCACGGGTAACTACCCCGTAGATGTACTGCTCATCGTGCTGTTTGGCACATTAGGCGCCATGATAGGAGCTATCATCAACTATGTCCTCTCGGTCTGGCTCGGACGCCTCATCATCTATAAGTTTGCCGACTCGCGCCTGGGTCATATGTGTCTGCTCTCCAGTGAAAAACTGGAGCGTGCGGAGGCTTACTTTCGCGAGAAAGGCAATGTGTCCACCTTTGTAGGCCGCTTCATCCCCGGCATCCGTCAGCTGATATCTATTCCCGCCGGACTGAGCCGCATGCATTTCGGTGCATTTCTATGGTGGACGTTCCTTGGTGCGTTTATATGGAACTGCATCCTGGCCCTGCTCGGCTATGTTGCCGCAGGTCAGATGAGCCTTATAAAAGAATATAGCCACGAACTAAGCGTGGCCATACTCGGACTACTCGGCGTAGTCGTAGTCTATTTCATCGTAAAGCGTCTTATTGCTTCAACCAAGCGATAAGGCGCTTACGCTGTTCGATCAGGGCTGCCAATACGCAGCCTGCAAACCATCCAAACAGAGCGAACAATACCAGACAGCGGCGACGGCCGTTAACCGGCGCAGGCTGTACGGCAAAGTGGTTCTCCAGCACAACAGGTGCTGTAGCCAACGCTGCGCGTTGATCCACACGCTCGGTGCGGGCTTGCTGCTCGTAGATAGGCTTCAGGAAGATATATACGCGGCGGTCGCCCGACAGGATCATACCATTGCTGATAGCCGTGAGCGAAGCGCCCGGCGTAGAATGGAAGTAGTACTGCGAGGTCAAACTGTCGAGTTTCTCCAGTTGCTCATGATTGAAGCGCACCTGACGCTCCAGGTCGGGCTTGTAAGCCGCATAAGCGGTCTGCATAGCCTGATCGGCATTCAGGTAGGAGAGCATCTTACGCTCCAAGTCAGCAAGGCGGTGCAAGTCGCGACTCTTCATCCGGAACTCTACGCAGAGACGATCGTGCATCTGAACGTTGATCGTATCGGTGGGCAGCGTCTTACACTTCAGGTCGATATAGTCGGGCAACGAGTCAGCATAGACATCGATGACGCGATAGGTGCGGAAGTCGCGCGCTACAAAGTCCAACACGTACTCGGCCACCTCGGCTTCGCCGAAGTTTTGACCCGAGCGGAAGGGGGCAAAGCGCTGCTCAAACTGCTCAATAGACGGACCGTTGAGCAGGGCCACGGCGCGCACCTTGAAGGTCAGGTTGTCCTGACGCGTATAATAGAAGGCCGCTGCTATAGCCAAGATGAGCACGGGTAGCACGATCCACCACATGCGGTAGGTCAACCTAACGAGCGTTGCCAGCCAGCCGCATACAGTGCGGCATCCGTTCTTCACAGCCTGTCCGCAAGCACGGCAGAGGTCCCAGAAATTCATTTCTTTTTCCATATTCTCAAGCATGATTTATCTGCGGCGAGTCCAAGCCGGCGCAGAGGGGTTTGAATACGAAGGCGTCATCGACGGATCGGTGATGCGTACGGGTTCGTCCATAGGGTTGGGAGCCGGTTGCGGCGCAGGCTGAGCCGGACGCACGGGTTGCGGCTGTACGGGACGAGCTGCAGGCTGCTGCACGGGTACGGGAGCGGCCTCCGACGAGATGACGATGTCGCCGTCGAAGGTAGGACCCTGTGCGGCCTGGGAGGCTACCTGCGAGATCGTTGCACTCAGATCCACTACGGGAGCGGGCTGCGGTTCGGGCTCGGGCTTAGCGGGATAGTTCTGCTTGATAGCATCCTCTATCGTGGTATGACCGGCCTTCTCTACGCCGTCCAGCACGGGTATGTCGCTCACGTCGTAGCCGGTAGCGATGATGGTCACGCGTACATCCTCGCCCAGGGTCTCGTCGATCGAAGCGCCCCACTGTACCTCTACGTCGGAGCCTACCTCGCGTACGAACTCGTTGATCTGCTCAATCTCGCTCATGAGGATAGCATGGTCGCGCGAGCAGTAGAACTGCAGCAGGACGCGCTTAGCGCCGTGTACGTCGTTGGCGTTAGCCAGCGGTGAGTTGAGGGCGTTGTCGATAGCCTGGGTGATACGACGTTCACCTCCGGCCTGACCTACGTTCATAATGGCTACGTTGCCGTTCTTGAGCGTATTGCGTACGTCCGCAAAGTCGGTATTGATATATCCGGGCACGGTGATGATCTCAGCAATCGCCTTGGCGGCATTGCATACCACGTCGTCCGACTTGGTGAAGGCGTTGAACATATCCAGGTCGGGGTATATCTGGACGAGTTTCTCATTGTTGATGATAAGCAGGGCATCCACATGTTCGGCCAGGGCGGCTACGCCGGTCATGGCCTTGAGGATCTTCTTCTCGCCCTCAAACTGGAAGGGGATCGTCACGATACCTACGGTCAGGATACCCAGTTTCTGTGCCTCCTCGGCGATGATAGACGAAGCACCGGTACCCGTACCGCCACCCATGGTAGCGGTGATGAAGAGCATCTGGGTGCCGTCGTCGAGCGCTTCATGGATACGTTCGCGGCTCTCGTCGGCATACTTACGGGCAGCCTCGGGATCGCCACCGGCACCGAGTCCGGGACCCAGTTGCAGTTTGGCAGCCACGCCGGATTTGGTCAGTACCTGCTTGTCGGTGTTGCAGACCAAGAAGCTGACATCATGAATGCCCTGGCGCTGCATGTAGTTGACTGCGTTACATCCGCCGCCACCTACTCCGATCACCTTGATAAGTGTCTCCTCTTTGATTTGCAGAGGGAGAGGCAATAAATCTTTTTCCATGTTTGCTTATAGTGTATTAATATGTTTTACAATATTACATCTCCTGGTCGGAAAAGAAATCGATCGTATAGGTACGCCATTTCTCAACCAGTCCGGATTTCTTGACAGGTTCGCCGCGATGAAGCGCGCGATAGTCGCTACCGAGCAGGAGGAGTCCCACAAGCGACGAGTAGCCGGGTTGAAAGTACTTGTCCTCGGTGGAGGTGTCAAGCAAGGTATTATGGGCGCCGTAGAGCACCTTAACCTTGGTGCGCTGTTGTACAAAAGCGTCGAGTCCGTTGAGCATGCTGGCGCCGCCCGTGATATAGAGCGTCTCTACGCGGTCCTCGTACTTGGCAAACTCCTGGAGCAGAGGCGAGAGGATCTCCTCCAACTTCTGCTCGATGATGCCCGCCAGGCTGGCCGAGGTGAAGACCACCTCGCCGTTGATCGGGTCGTTGATCGACATACGGAGGTTGCGCTCCACCATGGCGGGAGAGGCAAAGCCGTAGTTGCATTTGAGTTGCTCGGCCGTAGGCTCCGACACGCCCTGCTGGGCGATAGCCCGCGTGATATGCAATCCACCCTGCGGCAGAACGATATTAAACAGGTAGGTAGTGCGCTTGAAGACGGTGAGCGTCGTGGTCTGTGCACCGAAGTCTATCACGGCGCAACCGCGCTGCAGCACCTCGTCGCCATCCACGCATGCAAAGGCAGACAGGAGGGCTTCCGGACGAATAAAGGAGCACTCTATCGAACGGCCTGCCTGGTCGAAACTCTTCTGGAGCTGGGTGTCCAGTTCGCGCTTACCGTAGAAAGCGATAAAATGGGCCTCCACCATGATGACGGCCTGGTCCTCTTTGGGAGCCTGCTCCTGCTCCACGCCATCCAGCACGTAGTAGGCCGGCACCAGTCCGAGCACCACGATCTCGGGATAACGCAGTTCGATCTTCTGCTTGCACTCCCGTTCCATCTCGTCCAGCAGATGCTTCGGCACGGGACGTTTATGGATCTGGTCGCGCTTGGAGGACACATGTACGATACGCATCGAGCGTCCGCCGACCGACACAAAGGCGGTAGGCAGGTTAGTCACACCGATACGATTGGCCAAGAGCCGGAGCACCTCGCTGATCATGAAGCCGGCATTGCTGGACTGCATGACCACGCCGCGTTCGATAGCCATGGGAAACTTGTTGCTCTGCTCTACGCCGAGCACATGAAACAAGTCTTTGTCCACACGCTGTGCGGCCATAGCGCGTACGCTATCGCTACCCAGATCGATGGCTACCAGCGGTAGCGAGTCGGCTGCTATTTCTTTCTGTTTCTTCGCCATGTTTTGTCGGTTTTTTGTCGTATTAGTGTCGTCCTATGACCTGGTTGTCAAACCGCAGGTCGAGCTGTCGGTAAGCTATATTGCGCACTTTCTCGTCGCTCTGTTCGCGAAAGCGTTGCAGGCGGCGGAGCTGCTTGGGGTACTCGCGGAGGTCGCCCAGCAACACCTGGGTGGTATCGCCCACGAGGAGCAGCGTATAGCGGTGCGGCTCGGGCAACCATAGATAGTCCACCTGGTCGCGCCAGAC
>DFGU01000050.1:1325-14357 GCA_002371785.1 Bacteroidales bacterium UBA3742 | reverse complement strand
GCCGCGCACCTCCAGCACTGTATCGCGTATCGTGGACCATGCAGGCACCAGTCCGCGGTCGGTAGCTACGAAGTAGTTCTCCGTAGCCGTCATGACGTGCACGATGGGCGTGCGCTGCGTGAGGTGGATGCATAGGTTCCCATCGATGGTCATGTAGCAGTCGGCCGAAGCCAGGATAGGATGCGCTTGGAGCGAGTCCTCGATGGCCTGCAGGTTGATCTCGCTCATGGTCTTGCCCACGGGGTTTAAGCCTACCTGACGCAGATATTTCTCCACCTGTTGATCGGTCATATAGCGATGGACGGTGCTGTCCTCAAAGTAACACTCTATCTGCTGACAACGCCGCTGGTGCGCATCGCGGTCGCGAGGCATGACGCTCATCACGCCCACATAGACCGTCACCACCAGAACAGCCAGAATCAACAATATAGACTTCCATCCTACGCGCATTCCGATCCGTTATTATGCTTTCAACAATGCCTTTTTCATCGCCGGCACCAGACGGTCTATATCGCCTGCACCCAGCGTCATTACAGCCACCGGACGATCTATCTCATGGATACGATCCACCACGGTCTGCACCAGTTCGTCCTTCTCCACCAGTTGCCTGCGACGCGAAGTGAGCAGGCTCAGCAGCGCATCGCTCGTCACGCCCGGGATGGGCAACTCGCGAGCCGGATAGATAGGCAGCAGGATCACTTCGTCAGCACGGGAGAGCACCTCGGCAAACTCCTCTAAGAAATCGCGTGTACGCGTATAGAGGTGCGGCTGGAAGATGACGATGCTGTAGCGGTCCGGGAAGAGGCGACGAATCGACTCTACCGAGGCACGCAACTCCTGGGGATGATGCGCATAGTCGTCGATATAGGCTACGTGGGGCGTATGCACATGCACGTTGAAGCGGCGCCAAACGCCCGAGAAGGACGAGAGTCCGCTGCGCAACTCATGCGCCGAGACGCCGTTTAGCCATGCTACGGCCATAGCGGCCACGCTATTCTCTATGTTGACCCACACGGGTACACCCAGCCGCAAGTCGGACAAGGTCTCCGTGGGGGTATGGAAATCGAAGTATATCTTGGCATCCCGGACGCGGATATTATCGGCATAGAAGTCGGCCTCATCGTCGCCCACCGCATAGGTGTAGCATTTCACGCCGCGACGCAGACGCAAATCAAAGGGCAGGTCTTTCTTGACTACCAGCGCACCCGTAATGAGCGAGGTATAGTGGCTGAACGCTTCGCGATACGCTTCGGGCGTACCGTATATATCCAGATGGTCAGGATCCACCGAGGTGATGACCGACATGTAAGGCTTCAGGTGATGGAACGAGCGATCGTACTCATCGGCCTCGACCACCACATAGCTGCTGTCGTGGAGCAGCAGGTTGGTCTGATAGTTGTTGCTGACGCCACCCAGGAAGGCGTTGGTGCCTATCTCCGACTGGTAAAGCAGGTGTGCCAGGATGGTCGATGTCGTAGTCTTGCCGTGCGTACCGGCCACACAGAGCGCCTTCATGCTCTCAGTCACGAGGCCAAGCACTTCGCTTCGCTTGCGGATATCATAGCCCTGCTCACGCAGATAGGTATATACCCGACTATCCTCCGGCACAGCCGGCGTACGCACCACGAGCGTCTGCAGGGGCGACAAGTCATAGGCCGCCAGACGCTCCGGCTGGTCCTCAAAGAAGATGCTGAGTCCCTCTTTCTGCAACTGGTCGGTCAGCGGCGACGGCGTACGGTCGTAGCCATACACGCGATAGCCGCGCGCATGAAAATAACGCGCCAAAGCGCTCATACCGATACCTCCTATTCCGAGGAAAAACAGCGATTGTATGTCTGATCGTTGCAACATAAGCACAATACTCCATTATAAAAAGCGTGCAAAGTTACAAAAAAATTTGCATATATCCAAAAAAAAGTGTAATTTTGTACCCGATTTTTGGAAAATAGCAAATTATAAATGACAAAATAGCTTATCGCTTTATGGCAACTCAAGAAGAAACCTTTAAAAAAATCGTAGCCCACTGCAAAGAGTACGGATTTGTATTCCCGAGCAGCGAGATTTACGATGGTCTGGGTGCCGTGTATGACTATGGTCAGAACGGCGTAGAACTGAAGAATAATATCAAGCGCTACTGGTGGGACTCGATGACCCTGCTGCATGAGAACATTGTCGGCATCGACGCCGCCATCTTCATGCACCCCACTACATGGAAAGCCTCGGGTCACGTAGACGCGTTCAACGATCCGCTGATCGACAATCGCGACTCGAAGAAGCGCTACCGTGCCGACGTGCTGATCGAAGATCAGTTGGCTAAGTACGACGAGAAGATCGAGAAAGAGTGCGCCAAGGCCCGCAAGCGTTTCGGCGACTCGTTTGATGAGGAACTGTACCGTCAGACCAACGAGCGTGTACACGGCTACGTAGAGAAGCGCGACGCATTGCACGAGCGCTTTGCCAAGGCTATGAACGACAACAACCTGGACGAGCTGAAGCAGATCATCCTGGACGAGGAGATCGTATGCCCCATCAGCGGCACCAGAAACTGGACCGACGTGCGTCAGTTCAACCTCATGTTCTCCACCGAGATGGGTAGTACGGCCGACGGCGCCATGAAGATCTATCTGCGTCCGGAGACGGCACAGGGTATCTTCGTCAATTTCCTCAACGTACAGAAGACCGGCCGCATGAAGATCCCGTTTGGTATCGCCCAGATTGGTAAGGCTTTCCGTAACGAGATCGTAGCCCGTCAGTTCATCTTCCGTATGCGCGAGTTTGAGCAGATGGAGATGCAGTTCTTTGTGCGCCCGGGTGAGGAGCTGAAGTGGTTTGAGCACTGGAAGCAATTCCGCCTGCGTTGGCACAAAGCGCTGGGTCTGGGTGACGAGAAGTACCGCTTCCACGACCATGACAAGTTGGCCCACTATGCCAATGCCGCTACGGATATCGAGTTCCAAATGCCGTTCGGTTTCAAGGAGGTGGAGGGCATCCACAGCCGTACCAATTTCGACCTGAGCAGCCACGCTAAATATTCGGGTAAGAAGATCGAGTACTTCGATCCCGAGCTCAACCAGAGCTATACGCCGTACGTCATCGAGACCTCGATCGGCGTGGACCGTATGTTCCTGAGCGTGATGTGCTCGTCGTTTGAGGAAGAAGCATTGGAGGGCGGCGATACGCGCGTAGTGCTCCACCTGCCTCCGGTACTGGCTCCCGTCAAGGCTTGCATCATGCCGCTCGTCAAGAAGGACGGTCTGCCCGAGAAGGCACGCGAGATCATGAACATGCTCAAGTTCGACTTCAAGGTGGCATATGATGAGAAGGACTCGATCGGCAAACGCTATCGTCGTCAGGATGCAGTAGGTACGCCGTTCTGCATCACCGTGGACCACGACACGCTCCAGGATGGCTGCGTGACGGTTCGCTATCGCGACACCATGGCGCAAGACCGCATCCGGATCGAGGACCTGCACGAACTGATTCGCAAGGCCACCGACCCGAAGGAACTGTATCGCAAGATAGTAGGCGACTCGCTGGAAGATACCAACGAGTAAAGGCGAAAGGCGAAAGGCGAAAGGCGAAAGACGAAAGGTGAAAGGTGAAAGGTGAAAGGAAACGGCCCGTGAGGAATCACGAGCCGTTTACTTTTTTTATCGTACTACCCTACCATTCATATCATAGAGCCGATCGCCGCGCCGGATGTATAGCTGGCCGTCCAGCATGACCTTCGTACTTGGTACTTGGTCACTTGGTACTTGCTCTACGGCCTCATGGCTACGCTTCTGGATATCTGTGAACGTGGGTGCCTGCACGGGCGTGCCGGTGAAGACCTTGAGTTCGCCCGGCGCGAGCGTGTAGGTACCTTGCGCCTGGGTACCGCCGTTCAGGTAGTCGTACCACGTACCGCTGGGAAGCGTGACGGCCTGATTGCCCGTGACGTCGAAGTTGGCAGCGGCGAATACATTGCTGCCCCACTGCACCTTGCGCAGCTTCGTGCCCGTACCTACCGTAACGCTGGTAGGATTGCCCTCAAACACCTCGGGCATCAGCTGCGTACGCAGCGTGATGACCTGGGCGCACTTGGTGAAAGCGGCTACGCGATCGGCGTTGGTGAAATAGCCACGTATCTCGGGACGGGGTTTCTTATTGCATCGGTAGCTGGAGTTCTCGGCATTCGGATGATCCAGGTCGCTATTGATCGAGAAATCATAACCTATCTCTTCCCACATCCAGAGCATATGCGAACCGTTGAGCAGGACGTTGAAGGCCACGTTCTCGGCTACACGTCCCAAGCGTGCGGATGTATTGGTCGTCAGGTCACCGTTGCCCCATTTCTTGGCTTTGTACTGCATACGTTCCTCGTCGTGCGACTCGCAGTAGGATATGTAGCCATCCTTGTTGGCATCGCCGAAGCCGTCGCCGTCCTTGAGCCATCCCATCGCGGTCTGGCAGTAAGCGTTGGTGGTATTGTTCCAGCACTGCATGCCGTAGCTGATCAACTGCGGACGCTCCGTACCCATATTACCACCCCAATGCTCCAGGATCATGTAAGCATCCGGCGCTACGGCCTTGACACCATTGTCATAGTAGTACTTGAGGTTGGCTACCGCCGTATTGGGTTGGTCGGAGCAAAGACCGTGACTGAGGTCCAAACGGAAGCCGTCTACCTTATACTCCGTGAGCCAGTATTTCAGCGCACGCGTAAACATCTCGCGTGCCGGTGCGAAACCGTGGTTCCAGTCCTCATAGACGTTGTCCGAGTGCGGCGCTTCGACATTGAACCAGGGGTTGCTGGCCAGGTCGGTGCCGTAGGGATAGAGTTTGTTCATCGGGTTGAGGCCGGTAGCATGGTTCATCACCATGTCCAGGATGACGGCCATGCCGCGCTTGTGGCACTCGTCGATGAAGGTCTTGTACATCTCCTCGGTGCCGTACGCCTTGTCGGGCGCGAAGTAGTGGTTGGGCGAATAACCCCAGTTGTAGTTACCGTCAAACTCGCATATCGGCATCAGCTCTATGGCATTGACGCCCAGGTTCTGGATGTAATCCAGGCGCTTCATGAGTCCCTTGAGCGAACGGCCCTCGGTGTAGTCATAGATCCAGAGCTCGTAGATGACCAGGTTGTTCTTGTTCGGACGCTGGAAATTGAGCGTCGCGTCGCTCCATTGGAATTTGGGTTTGCCCGGCTGGATGACCGTCACGTAGCCATCGGCTCCGGCGGGATAGTCCAGCAAGTCGGGATCCACTTTCTTGGGTTCGTACTGATCGTCCGGGTGCAGCAGTTTCTCCGAGTACAGGTCGGATATCTGCTTCTTAACACCGTCCGCACGCTCTACGGCGTACTGGAAGCGGTATTCCTGGCCGGGGGTGAGGCCGGTCAGCGTGATCCAGAAATAGTTACCGTCTTTGTAGAGCTGGTAGTCGCCGCTCAGTTGCCAGTTGGTCATGTCGCCCAAGAGGAACACGCGCTTGGCCGACTCGGTCTTGCTGGCCGCATACGTACAGAGGGTAACCGACGTACCGTCCACACCGTAGTATATACCGTTGCTCACGCCGGCAGGACGCGCTTTCTCGGTGGGTGTCAGACCTGCTACGTTATTCCAGTTAGCAGCTTGCATGCTCAGGCACATCGCCGCAATGCAGGCCATAAAGAGTGTAAATCGCTTCATCGTTCTATCGGGTTAAGTAGTTAACAATTCCGTTTTCGGGTGCAAAGATACTACTTTTTTTTGACATACGCAAGAAAAAAGCGAGCAGTTTCTGAAACTGCCCGCCTTTTTCAATACTTCTTAACGAAGCTTACTTGATCATCTGACCCATCGGCGTGTAGATATGCTCGCCACGGATGATCATGATCTGACCCTCGCGGAGCATCTTCACAGCCTGCTGAGCAGCGTCTACATTGTCAACACCTACATGGTCGGTCGGAACGATGTAGAAGTAGCCACCAAATGCGTTCCAATTATCGAAGTAGTCCGGACGGAAGTACATCGAGGTAGGACCTGCATGGTTGTGATCTACCGTGTAGTTATCTCCCTTCGGATACCAGAAGATGATCTGATCGTTCTCCACATAAGCAACCTTAACTTGGTCGTTCTCAGCGAAGTTAACTGCCAGTTGATACTCACCTTCGTTATCCGGATTTGCAGCGAATTTCTTCTCAGCCGAGAGATCTTCTACGCTCCAAGCGTCAACGCCGCTGAAGTTGCCTACCAGGTAGTAACCATTCTCCAGAACGTAAACCGGCTCTACATACTCGCCCCAGTAACCCGGGCAGAAGTCACGACCCTCTTCAGGCCATCCGGAGATGGTATAGATCATGGTCTGCTTGTCGATCAAGAGCTTGTCGGTATGGTTCCAGATCATGCTCATATCCATCGAAGGAACTTCAGCTGCCGAGTTGAAGCGTGCGAATGCGATACTATCAGCATCATTCGGAACATTACCGATGAGCGTATCAGCATTCAGATACTCGAACCATGCGGATACCGTACCATTCTCGAAGGCCTCGCCTACATGCCATGTAACGGCAGCAAACTTAGCACCATCCACATTCCATACACCCGGAACCAGACGGATATTACCCGTCGGAGGAGCCGGCGTATAGTTAGCGTTGTAAACGGTGAAGACGATCGGGTTATTGTCGCAAACTACGGTTACTTCAGTCTCCTGCTGTGCATCGAATGCGGAGCAGTAGAGGATCATACCTGCACCTTGGATAGCATATGCGCTCTCCGGCAGCGAGATCTCACCAAAGGCTGCGCTCGGGAAGGTAACATAGATACCACTTTCCTTAGCGAAGCCAGGCTTCTGTACGTTCACTACGCCGGGATACTCGCCCTCTTTGCAGAGCTTGTATTGGTTAGCGTGCGTCTGCTCAGGACTACCGTCACCCAGGAACTCGATATTCTCCCAGTCGCAAGCGAACGGAAGCTCCGGATACAGAATAGCAGCCGAGTCGTTAGCGAAGTACCAGTAGAAGGTGTACTGACCTGTCACGTCTGCTTGGAATACCATGTTCTGATCGTTGTTCTCCGTGATGCCTGCGCAAGCCGGGAAGCCACGATGATAGGTGTAACCGTTGGAACGCCACTCACCGTTAACGACGAACTTAAACTCATAATCACCGGCAGTGATATTCTCAACAGTCAGCGTTGCATAAGTCTTGTCGTCCGAGAGCGTAAACGGAATCTCAGCAGCCCAGTTGTTCATCGAACCCATAACAGCTACGGTAGGATCCGGAGCCGGAGCTACATAGAAGTTACCGATGAGTTTGAATACCTCGGGTTGTTCCTCGGCTGCTGCAATATAAACCACCTTTACTTCGCCAGCCTCTGCGAGACGGAAGCCGATGTTATGGTCATCGCTAATGTCAAGCAGACCTTCGGTCTTCTCGGTCAGTTCGTTGAAGCCCTTCACGTTGTTTTCACCTTCCCATGTACCGTTCACAGCAACTTTGAGTACATAGTCAATGCCAGCTTCCAGGTTCAGAACGAGGGTGTCGTTCATCGACTTGATTGCAGCCGGGTTCCACTCTTTGTCTTGACCAACGAGAGCGGCGTTACCGGTTACGTAGAACTTAGCAGTCGGCTCGGGAGCAGCAGTCTTCGGATAAACGCGCACGTTACGGAGATAGATGCGCTCAGAACCAGATTGAGCAATCGTAATAGCACTTACTGCACCGGTCGGAGTGATCTTGCAATCCTGCGGGACTTTGTTACCTGCGGTCAAATCGAACTCTGTACCGTTGACCGTGATTTTTGCAGCATTGTTTCCATACTGGGTAGCATTTACGATGATCGAATCCACCTCAATTGCTTGCGCCAAGGTGAAAGAGAGCGATCCTTGAGCAGAGGTCGTACCAAACTTAACACTGGAGTTGTCATCTGCAATCGGACGACCTGCAAAGGTCTTGGTAGCCGTTTCTACAGATGCTACATAAGGAGCACTTGCTGCATCAAAGATAGCAGCTACATCTGCAGCAAAAGCAGCAGAAGCATCCTTACCGGACTCACCTGTGCCATTGAATTTCAAGGTAAACGGTTGGGTAAAGTCAGCCACAGGAGTCGGCTGATCTTCGTTAGCAGCTACGTAGATAACACCATAGTGCCAGCCTTCGCCACCCTGTCCGTCGGGACGGAAGTAAACGGTCTTCTCGCCAGCGTGTGCAGCGTCTACGATATAGTTGTTGTCCATGCCGTCAGGATACCAGCTCTTGATCTGGTCCTTCTGAACAGAAACCACCTTGAACTGCTGATCTGCAGCCAATGCAATAGTCAGTTGATACTCACCCTCATTATCCGGGTTTGCAGCAAACAGACGGCCTTCCGTAGGCATATACTCCATATTCCAATCCTGCATATCCAGACCGATCAGGTAGTAACCGTCAGCATAGGTGTAGGTAGGCGGAACAAACTCAGGATACGTGATCGTGAGCGTGTTGGTAGCATAGGTCCAGGTGAAGGTATATTCACCGGCAGCGTCAGCGTCGAGGGTAATATTGCCCTGACCAGCCTCGATAACAGCGGAGTTGTTCTCGCGCGTGAAAGCAGCGCCATTAGCGGTCCAGTTGCCCGAACCACCGATACGCATACCAAACTCATAGTCGCCGGCAGCGAGGTTGAGCGTCAGCGAAGCTGTCTCATTGCCCTCAGCAACAGCGAAGTTCTCGGTGTCAGCCCAGTTTTGGCCTCCGAAGTTACCGTGCATAGCTACGGTCGGAATGACAACAGCGTCACCTGTCTTCTGTGCAACAGCGTTTACAGCATTGTTTGCCGGGTTGTAGGTAATGGTAATCGTGTAGATACCAGCCTCCGGGATGTTGAGCACATAGTTGTCAGAAGGCCAGCAGTTGGTCCAAGCGTGGTCCTCACATACCTTGAAGGCTACATTACCTGCGGGCAGCGTCTGGTTGGTCTTCTCCCAGGTGTACAGACCCTCAACGAGCGTCATGTCGTTGTCCTCGTTGGTCGGTGCCCACGTGGTACCGAACAGCGTTGCGTTGTCACCGGCTACGGTGTAGGTGTGGGTAGGTTGCGGCGTCTCGCCACCACCTTGCGAAGCTTCTTGCGCATAGAACACCAAGGTTTGACCTGTAATGTTGCTGTTGATGGTCGTGTAGCAACGCCAATCTGCGCTGTTGTAAACACCAATGTAACGATTTGAACTGGTAGAAGTGCAGCACAAATAGTCACTGGAAATAATAAACGTACCGGCATTGGCACCTACACGTACACCATTGTTGGTGTTGGTACAATACAGGTAACTGTCTCCGGTCTTGAACGACAGATTGGCACCGTCCTTCACTACCTGCCAAAGGATGTTGGTCGCTTCGGTAGAGATTTTACCATCTGTAACAGTTACTTCTACAGCAGTCGGCGGATTCGAAGTGCCTTTGTCATTCGACATTGCGTAAACACCAGAAGCATTTTGCATCGTCACGATGACTACGTCATCAGCCGTGATGTCTGCTAATGCTTTTGGAGCAAACGTTGCCGCCATCATGCTTCCTGCAAAAAGAATTGCAGTCAATAAAGAAAAGATTTTTCTCATGATTTTTGATTTTAGTTAAACAAAAAGATTAGTTAATAAATGTTTGCAATAAACATGTGTAAGAGAGGGAGCGATCAAACTCCCTCTCCTTATTATACGCGCGCGTTAACGCACGATAGCACCCTGTGCATTGTAACGAACACCGTTCTTGAGGATAATGAGCTGACCGTTCTCGATCATCTTCACTACCTTAGCATCAGCAGCCGTGTTCTCTACACCTTGCTCCTCCTTACCGTAGAAGTAGATGTTAGCAAATGCAAACGGATTTCCCTCAAAGCTTTCACCTTCCAAGGTCTTATATTGCTCAAATACGAAGCACTTCAGGTTCTTGAAGTCGTAGTTGCCCGGCCACTCAGCTACCACGAAGTCCATGCTGTTCCAGCCTTGCTGCATTTCTATAACTTGACCATCTTTGTAGTTACCACCTGCAACAGCCTCAGCGGTGAGCTTGATAGAAGCAGGAAGCGGAGCCCAAAGGTCAACGTGGAGGTTCTTGTAAGCGCTGAAGTCATGTGCATCATCCGTGTGAGCCGGATCAATGATGCACTCCCAAGTCATGTTAGTCCAGTAACCTACATTGATACCATTGAGATCAAGAGTCTGATAGCCACCAGCCCAGCCGGAGATACCGAAGTTAGCGTTGTTGTTTGCGTAATGGTTGCAATAGATAGCCATTACATCCTCCTCAGCAACTGTCGGAACAGGAGCGTCCTCAGGAATAGTCAACGGCTCCGGACCAGCATTCGGATAGGTAATAACGAGCGTGTTGGTAGCAAACGTCCAGGTAAATACATACTCACCGGCTACGTCAGCAACGAGATGCATGTTGTCCAGGTTTCCGGTCATCTCAGCAGCCGTAGCATTCTCGCGAGTGAACTCCTGCGCATTCGAACGCCAGTCACCGCCGTTGAGAACTACCTTGAACTCATAGGTCTGTGCAGCGAGGTTGAGCGTCAGCGAAGCCGTCTGCTTGTCCTCTGCGAGGGTCATCAAATCAGCCGATGCATTCCAACTGTTCATGCTGCCTGCGATCGATACAACAGGATCTACCTGAGCGTCACCCGTCTTCACAGCCTCAGCAGCTACATCCTTGGTCTCTTCATTGAAAGTGATGGTGATCGTGTAGACACCTGCCTCCGGGATATTCAGCACATAGTTGTCTGCCGGCCATGCACCTGCACTCCAATTATGATCCTTCACTACCTTGAACTCAATGTTACCTTCCGGAAGCGTGACATCAGTCTTCTCAAACTTGTAGATACCCTCTTCTTGCAGATCCATATTGTTAGCAATATTTGTCGGATCCCAAGTAGTGTTGTTGAACAACTCAGCGTTATTACCTGCTACAGTATATGTAGCGGTAGCAGCCGGAGCACTCCAGAAGTAGATGTTAGCGATAGCAAACGGGTTGCCCTCAAAGCTTGCGCCTTCCGGAGTTTTGTATTGCTCCAGTGCGAAGCACTTCAGGTTCGCAAAGTCATAGCTACCTGCCCAGTCAGCAAGAGCGATGTCAAAGCTATTCCAACCTTGTACGAGGTCAAGAACCGGACCGTCCTTGTAGTTACCACCGGCAACAGCCTCAGCGGTAAACTTAATCTTAGCAGCAGCCGGAGCCCACATATCAACGTGGATATTCTCATAAGCGCTGTAGTCGTGTGCTGCGTCCGTGTTAGCCGGATCAATGATGCACTCCCAGGTCATACCCGTCCAGTATGCAGCCATCGTACCGCTGAGGTCGAGGGTCTGATAACCACCAGCCCAACCGGAGATACCGAAGTTAGCGTTGTTGGTTGCATAGTGGTTGCAATAGATAGCCATTACGTCCTCCTCGTTCTGAGCCGGAACAGCCGGAGCAGTTGTCGGAATAGTCTCAGGCGTCTCACCACCAGCAGCCTTGAATGCAAATGCATAGAAGTTCATGCCTGCGGTATAGCTTACGCGCACCTCACCGGCTTCAACAGCTACCTCTACATACGGATAAACCTTCACGGTATTCTCACCTTCCAGTACATCAATAGCTTGCGACTCCTGAACAACAGCGTTGTACAGTTCGCTCTCACCTTGGGTGATCACCAGCGCGCGGTCGGTTGCGGAGTTCGAACCGGTACGCGGAGCCAGACGCAGTGTACCTGCCTCCGGGATGTTCAGCGTGAAGTAGTTCTTGGTCGACGAAGAAGCACCTCCTGATTTGATACGGAAGTTGTACATCGTGTAACCCTCAGCGGTACCGAAGCGGCAGTCATTAGCGTCGATCGCCATCTTGTTACCTGCGTCATGGAGCGTAAGCGCAAACTCCGAATTTGCAGCCGTATAAACAGCATCCTCTGCGATGGCATCAGCTGCAGCAGCCTCGGTAAAGATAATGTTAGCCCACTCGTCAGCTACCGGAGTCTCGGGAACTGCTACATAGAAATAGCCACCGAAGTCAGCCCAGTCAGCCTTGTAGTCCGGTTGGAAATAGATGGTTACGTCGCCTGCGTGAGCAGCGTCAACCACGTAGTTGCCACCCTCGTTAGGATACCAAGCCGTGGTCTCACCATTCAGGTAGTTAATCACCTTGAACTCGTCACCTGCGGTCAACGTGGTCTCCAGCATAAACTCTGCCGGGTTGTTAGGATTACCAACAAAGTGATAACCTTCCGCAGCGCCCCAACCGTTCATCGTACCGGCCAGGTAGAAACCATTCTCAAGGTTCTGCGCCGATAAACCGATTACAGCCATCAACGCAATGAAAATAGAACAAATCTTTTTCATGATAAAAATGATTTTTTTGATTAATAATTGTTGTTAAGTATATACCTTGTTGTATATATTTGCTTATTTCAGTTCGCGACCCGTAGCGTCGTACATCTTGTCGCCACGCATGATCACCAGTCGGCCGTCGCGCATCGTCTTCTGCGCCTTGGTCTCGGTCTGGGTGTTCTCTACGCCATGCGAATTGCCATAGTGGTAAGCGTCATACGTCGCCTTATCTACGCGCTCGAGCTTCAGCTGGCCCTTGTAGCTTGCGCTACGGATGATGATATAGTTCACGCCCTCGGGGATTGCCCACTTCTGGCAACCCTGCCATCCGTTCGCCCAGTCCATCGTCACCTGTTCGTTGGCTATCGTGGTCTCGGTCTTGGAGTAGTAGAAATTGCCCATATGGTCCTTGATAGCAATATAGCTACCCATCTGGCAATCGATGGTCAGCTTGCCGTCCACGAACATGTACTGGTCCTCATACGTATCATAAGCAGCCTCACCGTGGTCCGCACCGTTGATCCAACCGATAGCGTAGTAGTTGACATCATCTACTTCTTCGCCACCGCCACCTTGGCCGCCACCTTGACCACTGATATCAGTACCCTCGCCGCAGTCGCTACCGGGACCGATATAGAGTTCGTCCTGCTGATACTTGAGCTTGATGTAGAAGTCGTAGCATCCGCTTACCGACACCTCATAGCGATCACCATTGCGGGTAAAACCGGCAACAGAAGC
>DFGU01000050.1:0-1199 GCA_002371785.1 Bacteroidales bacterium UBA3742 | reverse complement strand
TTCAGTTGCACGTGGGCCAGGTACTGCTGAAAACCCTCAAAATCATCCGTGTGTGTACCGGCGAAATACATATTGCCGTTCACCAGGATACCATAACTTGCGGCCGACATGCTCACTGTCATCAACGTTGCCGCCAAAATACTAAAAAACTTTTTCATGATACTTACTCTTAATGTTAATATATCGGAGTGCCCGCAGGCACCTTTCAATTTTCACCTTTCAATTTATTTCACCCGATTTCCCATCATGTCAAACACCTGCTCACCGCAGCGTATATAGATATGTCCGTCCTGGATGAACTTCTCTCCCGTAACCTGTAACCCGTTACCCGTAACCTCTTCAACGCCTTGCGTCCGATCCGTGCGCTCGGTATTCTTGTCGCCGCGAGCGTTCGTGGTCTTGTAATAGACGCCATAGTTCGTACCACGACCGGCCAGGGTATAACCGCTCGGGGTGCTGTTGTAGCCCGAGTTGGGACCTACCAGCAGACGGATCTCGCCGTTCTTGCCGGTGATAGTAGCCTTGTAGTAGCCGTTGCCGCACTCGTCGCTTACGCTGCTCTCGCTGTGCACACCCGTCTTATAGCGGGCATTGATCAGCGGTTTCAGTTCGTCCTTGAAGGTCACCCAATGCGGATAGAATACCAGGGGCACACCCGGCATCGAGAGCAGATAGGCGTAGCACTGCATGATCTTGTCGCGACAAACGGTCATCGAGTTGCCCTCGCCGCAGAACTCATTGCCGTCACGCAGGAACGAGTCGTGGCTGTCCAGGAAGGTCACGGCATAACGCGGCATACCTGCACCCGGCAGACCGGCGCCCTTCAGCTGGCAGTAATTGTCCGAAGCGATACCCTGGTTGAAAGCCGTGTATTTCATTGCGAAGTCGAAGGTCATCGTGTTCTTACCGGCCTCGTTGATGTGGTATTTCAGGGTCTCGGTATTGCCATCCCAGAACTCCATCACGGAAAAATAGGGCTTGGAGGCCGTGTTGTAATCATTAATATGGCTGTTGTTGAAGCCCTTGCAGTAGTCATAGCGGAAACCGTCCACCTTCACGTCGTTGCGCATCCATTGCAGGTAGGCACAGAACATCGCCTGTACGTCCGGGTTGGTATGATCCCAGTCGCGCGAAGCGGCATAGTTGGCCTCATCGCCATAGCCGTCATCCGGATTACCGGTGGCCGTACCACGGCAAGC
>DFGU01000107.1:36656-41383 GCA_002371785.1 Bacteroidales bacterium UBA3742 | reverse complement strand
ATTCCTCAGAACTGACCGCACAAAGATACAATAATTTTCCGAGATAAGCAAGTTTTATTTGTATATCTCAGATTTTTTTCATAACTTTGCACACTAGATGCGTGCATAAGCAATAAAATTTTATAAATAATTGTATTTTTATTTGCATATATCGAAATTTTATACTATTTTTGCAGCAAATTTAGTGCAATAACGCACTGTGGATAATAAAATACAACTGCAATAACACACTAAATATATGCTCAAACGTAAGATTATAAGCCAGTTGGAAGAATGGAAAAACAACCACTCCCACGAGGCGCTGCTTATTAAAGGAGCCAGACAGGTCGGTAAAACGACCATTGTGCGAGCGTTCGCGAAAGATAATTATACGCACTTTGTAGAAATCAACTTCGAGAAAGACCCGCAAGCACAAGAGGCCTTTTCCGGAGCAAGGGATACGCAAACGATTATCTCGCGCCTAAGTGCCATGGGATATGGGCCTTTTGTTCCTGGTATGACACTGGTGTTTTTCGATGAGATACAGAGCTGTCCCAATGCACGAACAGCTATTAAGTTTCTGGCAGAAGACGGACGCTTCGACTATATCGAATCGGGGTCGCTTTTGGGGATCAATTATGGTGAAGTAAGCAGTTTCCCTGTCGGCTATGAGAGTCAGATTCAGATGTTTCCACTGGATTTTGAAGAATGGCTATGGGCAAACAACGTGAGTGAAGATGCCATTGCGCAAATACAGTCTGCCTATGGAGGGCACAAACCCTTGGATGACTTCATGCACGAACAATTGATGAAGCACTATCGCGCATTTCTCATCGTTGGTGGGATGCCGAAAGTGGTAGCAACCTATTTGTCCAACCCAGATTTTTCGCAGACCCTGCGGCAACAACGTTTGATAATAGATAGTTACCGGCTGGATATTGCCAAGTATGCCGGCAAGGACAAAGCACGTGCCAAACGATTCTTTGATGCTATTCCTGCGGAGCTGAGCAAATCGCACAAACGATTTATATTAAGCGATTTGGAAAAGACGGGCAATATGCAGAAGTACGGCGACTCTGCACAATGGTTGGAAGATGCCGGTGTGGCGTTATTCTGCTATAATACCCACGCGCTTAACCTGCCGTTTGAGCAGTATGAAAATCGTAATCTTTTCAAAGTCTATCTGTTGGATACCGGCTTGTTGTGTGCTATGTGGGGCGATAAGATTCAATGGCAAGTGCTTAATGGTGAGATTGATATCAATGAGGGCGCGCTTACGGAAAATTTCGTAGCAGTCGAGTTGAACAAGCATGGTCATACCCTGCACTATTACGACCGCAAAAGCCGCAATGAGCTGGATTTCCTAATTCGCGAAGATAAGAAAGTGACCATTGTGGAAGTAAAGTCCGGCAATAACTACGAGCAACATGCGGCATTGGACAATGTGCTGGATGAGCAATCGGAGTTTGTGGAAAGAAGTATTGTCCTGAATAAAAAACATTACAAACAAGTCGATGACATTACCTATCTGCCGCTTTATATGGCGATGTGGTTATAATATTGCTACTGAACCGTTTTTCTGCTACCTGTGCAACAATGAGAGGCGACCATTTGGCCGCCTCCCATTGGTATTCGACATTTGTCCGTTGCTTGCTTATTTTGGCAGAATGAATTTATTTGCAGATGCGAGCCTGGATGGCTGCGGATTCTTTCTCGTAGCCGGGCTTGTTGAGCAGGGCAAACATATTCTTCTTGTAAGCCTCTACGCCGGGCTGGTCAAACGGATTGACGCCGAGCATGTAGCCGGAGATACCGCATCCGCGCTCGAAGAAGTAGATGAACTGACCGATGTTATATTCATCCACCTTGTCAAATTCAATCAGGATGTTGGGGACACCGCCGTCGATATGTGCCAGACGGGTACCGAGTTCAGCCATTTTGTTGACCTCGTCCACGCGCTTGCCGGCCAGGAAGTTGAGTCCGTCCAGGTTCTCTTCGTCCATCGGTACGCGTACCTCGCGGTTCGCCTGGCGAATAGAGATCACGGTCTCGAAAATCGAGCGTTCGCCGTCCTGGATCCACTGGCCCATCGAGTGCAGATCGGTCGTGAAGTCGACACTGGCGGGGAAGATGCCCTTGTGCTGCTTGCCCTCCGACTCACCGTAGAGCTGTTTCCACCACTCGGAGAAGTAGTGCAGACGCGGGTTGAAGTTAACGAGGATCTCGATCTTCTTGCCGTACTGATACAGCGCGTTACGCATAGCGGCATACTGGCATGCGGGGTTCTCCTCATACGCTACGTCGGCCGCCGTCTGCTTCTCCATATCCTGTGCACCCTTGACCAGCGCGCGGATATCGTATCCGGCCACTGCGATAGCCAGCAGACCTACCGGCGTCAGCACTGAGAAGCGTCCGCCTACGTTGTCGGGGATGACGAAGGTCTTATAGCCCTCCTGGGTAGCCAGCGAGCGCAGAGCGCCTTTGGCGCGGTCGGTCACAGCTACGATGCGCTTCTGCGCCTCGGTTTTGCCTACTTGCTTCTCCAGCATGGTCTTCAGCAGACGGAAGGCCAGTGCGGTCTCGGTGGTCGTTCCCGACTTAGAGATATTGATGATGCCGAACTGCTTGTCCTGGAGGAACTCCATGAGGTCGGCCAGGTAGTCCTCACCGATATTGTTGCCGGCATAGACTACGTAGGGATTCTTGCGATCCTTAGCCTGGAAGGCGTCGAATGACGAAGCCAGTGCTTCGTTCACGGCACGTGCGCCCAGGTACGATCCGCCGATACCGGCTACTACCACTACCTCGCAGCGGCTGCGCAATCCGTCGGCGCAGGCCTGTACCTCGTCGAGGAACTCAGGCGTGATGGACGAGGGTAGGTGTACCCAACCCAGGAAGTCGTTGCCTGCACCCTGGCCATTCTCCAGGAGCGCGTTGCATGCGGCCGTACGTGCGGCCAACTCATTGAGGCTGCCTGTCGGAACGAACGAAGCAGCATTTGTCAGTGTAATCTTCATATTAGTGGATTTTTTTTGTTAGTTCTTGTATTACGATCGTGGGCGACATACGGTTGTAGAGGATGTCGTATATAGCCTCTACGATAGGTATGCTGGCCTGTACGCCCTGGTTAGCCAGGTGGATGGCATTGGTGCCATAGTAGCCCTCGGCCACCATCTCCATCTCCACCTGTGCGGCCTTGACGGAGTAGCCCATGCCGATCATCTGACCGAACTGGCGGTTGCGGCTGAACTTAGAGTAGGCGGTCACGAGCACATCGCCCAGGTAGCCGCTGGCGTTGATGTCGCGCGGCATGGGGCAGGTGGCGGCGGTGAAGCGCTGGATCTCCTGGATAGCATTGCTCAGCAGTACGGCCTGGAAGTTGTCGCCATAGTGCAGCGCCTGGCACATGCCGGCCGCAATGGCGTAGATATTCTTCATCACGGACGAGTACTCGAGCCCCACTACGTCGGTGCTGGTCACAGTGCGGCAGTAGTCGGTCTGGAAGATCGGTGCTACGCGTTCAGCCGTGGCGCGGTCGGCGCAACCGATCGTGAGGTAGGAGAGACGCTCCAGGGCGATCTCCTCGGCGTGGCACGGTCCGGCGATAATGGCGATATTGGCTTCCGGCATCTTGAAGCGTTGATGCAGGTAGTCGGTCACGATCTGGTTGTCGTCGGGTATCATACCCTTCACGGCCGAGATCACGATCTTGCGCGACAGGCTCCGCTTGATCTTGTTGAGCGACTGCTTGACGTAGGGTGAGGGGATCGCCAGAATCATGATGTCTGAGTTGGCGATGATCTCGTTGATGTCCGACGAGAAATTGATACGCGTCACGTCAAACTTAGCTGCCGATAGGTAGCTGGGGTTCTTGCCCTTGGCGCGGAACTCGTCAATCACCTCCTGACGGCGGATATACCAGTTGATCTGGCCCTGGGTGGTCAGCGCCAACTTAGCCAGCGCGGTGGCCCAACTGCCACTTCCTAATATAGCTACACGGGGTTTCATTATTTTCGCATTTACTTATTTTCGTATTTTCGCATTTACTTATTTTCGTATTTGCTCATTTACGCATTTACGTATTTGCTCATTTATTCCGGACGCATCGTCGGGAATAACAGTACTTCTTGGATGGTCGGTTGTCCGGTCATGAGGATAGCCAGACGGTCGATGCCGATGCCGATACCGGAAGTCGGCGGCATGCCGTACTCCAGCGCGCGCATGAAGTCATGGTCGATCACCATCGCCTCGTCGTCGCCCTTGTCGGCCAACTTCATCTGCTCTACGAAGCGGTTGTACTGGTCGATCGGGTCGTTGAGCTCGCTGTAGGCGTTTGCCAGCTCCTTGCCGTTGACCATCAGCTCAAAGCGCTCGGTGAGGCCGGGTTTCGAGCGGTGCATCTTCGTGAGCGGCGACATCTCAACGGGATAGTCGGTGATGAACGTAGGCTGGATGAAGGTGCCCTCGCAGGTCTCGCCGAATATCTCGTCGATCAGCTTGCCGCGACCCATCTTGTCGGTGTCCTCGATGCCCAGTTTCTTCGCCTCGATGCGGATAGCATCCTCGTCCATCCGGGCCAGGTCCAGACCCGTCTTCTCCTTGATCGCGTCGAGGATAGGCAGACGGCGGTAAGGCGCCTTGAAATCGATCTCGTGGTCGCCCACCTGCACCTTGGTGGTGCCGTTCACGGCCAGTGCGATGCGCTCCAGCAGTTGCTCGGTGAAGGACATCATCCAGTTGTAGTCCTT
>DFGU01000107.1:0-36578 GCA_002371785.1 Bacteroidales bacterium UBA3742 | reverse complement strand
CCATGCAGGTGAACTCGGGGTTGTGCGAGCGGTCCATACCCTCGTTGCGGAAGTTACGGCCGATCTCATATACGCCCTCAAAGCCGCCTACGATCAGTCGCTTCAGGTAGAGCTCGGTTGCGATACGCAGGTACATATCTACGTCCAGCGTGTTATGATGCGTGATGAACGGACGAGCACTGGCGCCACCTGCTATCTGCTGTAGGATAGGGGTCTCTACCTCCGTGTAGCCGGCCTCGTCGAATACCTGACGCATGGTGCGCAGGATGGTGGCACGCTTCAGGAAGGTGTCCTTCACGCCATCGTTGACGATCAGGTCCACATAGCGCTGACGATACCTTTGCTCGGGATCGTTGAAGCCGTCGTAGGCTACGCCGTCTTTGTATTTCACGATAGGCAGTACGCGCAGCGACTTGGCCAGCACGGTCAGTTTCTTGGCATGAACCGATATCTCGCCCATCTGGGTGCGGAACACAAAACCCTCGATACCGATGAAGTCGCCGATGTCGAGCAGCTTTTTAAAGACTACATTGTACATCTGTTGCTCCACGGTCTGGGCTTCCTCGCCCTCGGGCACCGGAGCCTGGATATCGTCGCGACTGACATAGACCTGGATGCGGCCTTTCGAGTCCTGTAGTTCGATAAACGAGGCTTTGCCCATGATGCGGCGCGACATCAGTCGTCCGGCAATGCGTACCGGATCGCCCGTGTGCCATACTTTGGCTGTCAGCTTTGAGCCTTCAGTATTCAGATTTTCTTCTGATGCCTCATCGACGAAATTAGCCTTAATTTCGGTCGAGTATCCGGTCACTTCATACTCTGCTGCGGGGTAGGGATCGATACCCAACTCGCGCATGCGTTGCAGACTTTGTCTGCGAACTTGTTCTTGTTCAGATAATTCCATTATAATAGTTTTTATTTTTTTGCTATCAGCTATCAGCCATCAGCCATCAGCATTCAGCTTTTGACTTTCGACTATTGACTTTTGACTTTCGACTATCGACTATTTATCGGAGTGCCCGGAGGCACCTTTTGACTTTATTTATCGTGCTTGTGCTCATATATGGCTTCCTCTACATTGATGATGTAGTCGCCCATCTTCTCGAGCTCCAGGATGATATCCATGTAGTTGACGCCGGTGGAGTAGTCGTATTCGTGTTCCGTGATATGTTGCATGTTCTGCATCTTCAGTTCGTCACGGAAGTTGTTGATCTCGTTCTCCATGTTGGTCATCTCCAGGAACTCATCCCGGCTGATGTTCACATGCTCCAGTGCCTCTACCATCTTAGCTTCGGCGCCAGCCACGAGATAGATCATCATCTCTACGTTCTTGTCCTGATACTCGGTATATTGCACGTTGTTCTCGTGCTTATGACGTATGTGGCGCGATAGGTTGTAGTTGGCATCACCCACCGACTCCAGCTCGCTCACGATACGGAGCATCTTATGCACTTCGTGTTTGGATTGGTCGGACAGGCGTCCGTCGGCTACCTGGTTGAGGTACTGGGCGATCTCGTACTCCATACGGTCGCATATACCTTCGTATTTCTCTACGCGCGAGAAGATCTTGGTGAACATGGCCTCGTCGCGCTCGTTGTACAGGTCGTGTATCATGCCGAGCATACGCTGGGTACGAACGGCAAAGACGTGTATCTCTTTCCAAGCCTGCAGGATCGAGAGCTCGGACGTGGACATGAGGCCGCCGGAGATGAAGCGCAGCTGGCTGTCGGTATCCTTTTGCTCGGGCTTGGAGGGCAGGATCCACATGACGAGCTTCTCCAGGTAGGGCACAAAGCCGATGAGTATGCAGGTGTTGATCACGTTGAAGCCGGTGTGGAACGTAGCCAGGATGGCGTTCAGCTTGTCGGGCGAGACGTTGCTGGGACGGCCGGGCTCAAAGTCCACGCCCCATAGCTCGCATACGCCGCCTACAAACCAGCGGAAGACGCACAGCACCCATATCACGCCGAAGAGGTTGAATACCAGGTGGGCCAATGCGGCACGGCGTGCCTGCACCGAAGCCGAGAGGGCTACGATGTTGGATGTGATGGTCGTTCCGATATTCTCACCCAGCACGAGCGAAATACCCATGTCGAGCGGCAGTACGTGGGTGGAGCAGAGCGTCATGGTGATGGCCATGATGGCGGCCGACGACTGCACGGCAAAGGTCAGTATGCCGCCCACAAGCAGGTAGAGGAAATAGCTGCCATAGCCCCAGCTGGAGGTGGCTACGAAGAAGTCGCGTACCGGCTCCATCTGGTCTAGGTGCATCTCGGTGGCGTTGATCTTGAGCGTGGTCAGACCCAGGAGCATGAGGCTCAGACCCATCAGGAAATCGCCCAGGTTGGCGTTCTTCTTGGTGTAGATCAGGGCCACGGCCAGCACGATGGCGGTATAGACCACCAGCCTCAGATCAAACGAACCACCTCCCAGCACCATGATCCAGGCTGTGAAGGTAGTTCCGATGTTGGCACCCATGATGACCGAGATAGCTTGCGCCAGGCTCAAGATGCCGGCCGAAACGAACGAGACGGTCATCACTGTCGTGGCGGTAGACGACTGGACGGCGGCGGTGATGCCCGCACCGGTCAGCACACCGGAGAATCGGTTGGTGGTCATCGTGCCCAGCACGTTGCTCAACTTGCTACCTGCCATTTTTTGCAGACCCTCACTCATCACTTTCATTCCGTACATGAGCATAGCTACGGAACCGATGAGCGTGATAATCTGTAGTAAAAGTGTCATATAAAGGATGATTTTTTGTTACTTTTTTGTTGTTAAACAAAATCCGCTGCAAAGGTACAAAAAAAAATGCACATACGCAAGCGTACGCGCAATTTTTTTTACGCCAAAGTGATTTCGCGGGCTTGGGAGAGGGCTTGGGAGAGGGCAGAGCGGTCGTCGGGGGTGTCGATGAGATAGACACGCAGGGCACCGGAGCTGGGGAAGCGGGCGAAGAACAGGTCGTGGGAGAAGTACCAGCGGAGCGAAGCGACGGAGAAATGGCGGCGACAGCCTGACTGGAAAGCCTGCATATAAGAGACGCGATGGGGCACGACCTTGACGCCGATGCGTCCGTCGGTAAACTCCACGACCGCCACCATGCGTCCGCGCTGGCGTCCGGCGGCCTGCTGTTGCTGCTCGTCGGTGAGGCGATGGGTGACGGTGATGTGCCGTCCGTCGCGGCGGTTGATAGCCGTTATCATAGCCCGAAAGCGGGTGCCATGGGTGGAGGTATCGCTGAGACGATGGTAGGCGATATAGTAGTGGATCATCTCATGGATGATGGTGTCCTCCAGTTCGGCCTGGCTGAGGTCGATGCGCGTATTGATGCGCAGCACGAAATTCTCGTAGTTCTCCGTGCGCCAAAAACTGCGACGGCGGGTATAGGTCAGTTTGCCCAAGAAACCCTTGGCATTGCTGAGCCGAATGGGTATCTCGGGAAGCGAGGACTCGAAGTAACGCTCGTTGAAACGCCGGAAACAGTCGGCTATGAACGGTACGGTGGCTGTCATTTGCCGAGGCGGATACCAATGAGCACAGGGTCATGATCCGAGTATCGATGCATGGTCAGATCAGAGCCTCGTTTGTATCCGAGTGAGTAGTAGAAATCAGCACATAGGTGGACGGGGTGAGCTGCTGTGATCTGACGCATCATTGTGGGGGAGGCAAAGGCCTGGTCGAGGTAGCCGCTCGTGCCACGATAGACGTAGCTGTAGCCGTCCGGATCGAAGTGGCCGAGTACATCCTCATAGCCATGCGAGAGCAGATACCGGATGGGGCGCTCCTGGCGATAGCAGTTCCAGTCGCCCACGAGGAGCAGGTCTTCATCGCCGAACACTTGTTGGTCTTGGAAGCGATCAATCATGACGAGGATGCTATCCATGTTGCGGACACGTACGCTGTCAGAATAGGACGGGCGTCCGCGCTTGGAGCGGAGGTGGTTGGCGCTGAGCACGAAGCGTTCCCCGGAACTGAGTTCCTCGAAGCCGCAAGCCGAGAAGCGATAGTGGTAGTGGCTGCTGGGATCGTGGACCGCGACTTGTGGCGCACCATAGGGGCGAACGTGGTCGGCACGATATATATACCCGCAAGAGATGGAGTCGCCATCGGTGAAGCCCAGATCGACCCAGGCATACTGCTTCTTGCCACGCGTCATACGATTCATGGCATCGACGAGGAGGCTGATGGTCTTGGGACCGCGTTCTATCTCGCAGAGGGCGTAGATATCGGCATCGAGGTAGGTGAGACCCTTGGCTATCTTGGCCGTCTGGCGTTCGAATTCGGCCTCGGTCTTAGCGCCCGCATAGCCGCCGAGGTCGGCGAAGAAATTCTGGATATTGGCCTGGCAGAGCCGGAGCGTAGCGTCGCCGAGGTCGGGCAGGGCATCGAGGTGGCGCTGCTGACGAAAGCGGGGCTGCTTGGCCGAGAGGAGGATACGATCGCCTGTGACCTTGGCGCGCAGACCACGGACGGTGTTGCCCGTCTGGAGCTTATATCCATAAAAACGCGTACACAGGCGCGCGCTATGCGCGAGGTTGTAGCGAACGAGTTCGTGGTAGCGGGTACTGTCGCCATCGGCGAGTCCCTCGGCATACTGCTCGGGCACCATGAGACGCTCGGGAGAGAGCAGGAGCGAGTCGTAGAAGATGCCGGAGATCCGGAGCGGGGTAGTGATCTCGACTTGCTGACCGATATAGTCGTTCCAATGGAGGGAGAGGGAATCGAAGGAGATGCGTACGGGGCGAGCTACGCACGCCAGGCTTATAAGCGCCAGAAGGAATATGGAAACGGAGCGTTTCATGATTTAGGATTTATGATTTCAAATTTATGATTTATTTTCTTTTGACTTTCGACTTTCCGGTTTCGACTAACAAGGGTTTGAGTTCGGGCAGTTGGCTACGATCGAGCAGACGACGGTAGTGGTGGCTCGTACCGCGGGGGATACGTATCTCGCGGAGCTGGTCGCAGTGGTGGAAGGCTGTGCGGTTGAGCGTGTCGAGTCGTCCCAAAAAGGTGACGCACTGCAGGTTGAGACAGTTGCCGAAGGACATATGGTGGAGCGTACGAACTCGCTTAGGGATGGTGATGCTATCCAGCGCTTGGCAATCGAAGAACGCACTCTCGCCGATATAGTTGAGCGTGGCGGGCAGCTCGACGTGCGTGAGGCTATTGCACATATCAAAGGCGCTGATACCGATATAGACGAGGCTGTCGGGTATGTTGATCTCGCGTAGGCGGAAGCAGTAAGAAAAAGTGTGGTCGCGTATGGAGTCCAGCACGGGTGGCATCTGGACTGTTTGCAGGTTGTCGCAGAAATGGAAGGCGCCTGCCCCGATGAAGTTGACCGTGGTAGGCAGGTTTATCTCCCGGAGTTTGCGGCAACCGGAAAAGGCGCGTGCGCCGATGGCATGGAGTCCTTCGTTGAGTTCGACCCGACGCAGCGATTCACAGAAATAGAACGTGAAGCGTGCGATATACTCGGCGCTGGAGGGGATATAGACCTCACGCAACAGGATATTGTCGGGTACGTCGCGGTAGTCGATATGATCCTTGCCCTCGGGGTAACGCAGGTAGGTGACGTGCCGAATAGCAATGCCGCCTATGATGGCCGCGATGCCCACTACAGCCGAGGCAATGATGACGCCTTTTTTCCAACGTTTCATAGTGGATGCGATTTATAAGCCCTGTAAGTCCGCAAAACGGAAGAACCCGTAGTCGGTGAGTGCATAGTCGCCTACGCGGAGATAGACATAGAGCTCGTAGCCATTGTCGTACCAGGCGTCGGAAGGCAGGAACTGTCCGTCGCGGCGGTAGTAGGCATAGGCGCCTCCGTTGTCCGAGTTGTGGACCGCATACTCGTCGGGACGGGCATGCCGCGTGAGCTGATACTGCAGCGAGTCGCGCTCGGTACGGATACGGATGATCTGCTGCTCAAGGGAGTCGTGGTCGAGCTTCATCTCCGAGAGTTGGTACTCGCGGGTCTCAACGCGTTCCTGCTCTTCGGCCAGTTGCTCAGACTGCTTCTGGTTGTACTTGCGGACGTCGCGTATGTCGGCGCGCAGCTTGAGTCCGTAAACGACGGTCACGGTGAGGCCGATGATGACGAAAATCATAAGGCCGAGTGCGACGGTATAACTGATTCGTTTCGAACGCCAGTTGCGGCGGTCTTCTTCCATCTGGGCACGCAGGCGGCGTACCTCTTCTTCAGGAGTAGTGATATTCATCGTTCGAAAATGATTTTATGATATTTTTCGGGTAACAGTTTCTGTATGCGCTTGCGTTGACCTATCGGAATATATATACGCTTGAGGGCGTTGCAATTCTCCAAAGCTGTGGGGGCAAGTGTTTCAAATGCGGGTGAGAGGGTGATGGTATGCAGAAAGCGGCAACCGCTGAAGCACGACACGCCGATGTAGCGTACGCCGCGTAGGTCGGCCTCGCGTATGCCGGAGAAATAGAAGGCGCGTTCGGCCAGGCTATCGACGGTGATAGGAGTCGTGATCTCTCGCAGGTCGTTGCACTCAGCAAAGCAGCTGAAAGGGATGCAGCTGATGGAGTCGGGCAGGGTGATATGCTTGAGCCGTTGGCAGCCATAGAACGCCCACTCGCCGAGCGTGTTGACCGTAGGTGGAAAATAGACTGTGTCGAGCACATCGCATCCGGCAAAGGCCGCATAGCCTATCTCGCGAACACTGTCAGGCAAGATAGCCTTGCGCAGATAGGGACTGTATGCAAACGCCAGGTCGCCCACTTGGCGCAGGTCGAACGGGAAGGTAGTGCGGGAGCAGGTGGCGATAAGTCGGTCGGAGTCGGTCAAGCATACCCCGTTGCAATTGCCGCGACTATCGTAGCGCGGGTTGTCGGGATTGACAAAGATACGCCGAAGCAGCCGACAATAGCGGAACACGTTATGGCCGATAGAATCTACTGTAGAGGGGATGTCGATGTAGCTCAAACTCGGGCAGTGGTAGAAAGCGGCATCGCTGATACGTTGCAGTCCATAAGGCAGCGTCAGGCTATCCAGCGAAAGCATTTCGGCACAGGCCGCACTGTCGATATATTGGAGCGTCTTAGGTAGGCGGATGCGTCGCAACTTAGGGCAGTTGTGGAAAGCGGTCTCGCCGATGCCGATGACGGTATATTCTACCGAATCCTTTTTAACCTTAGCCGGAATGGTCACAGTGCGCAGACGGGCGTATAGATTGGCTTGGTAGGGGTCTTCGTAAGTGACCTCTACCTGGCGCTGGATAGGATCCAGGATGTTATAGAATAGGTGACCGGCCTGAAAATCATATGCCAGGACCGATAGGGGCAGCAGGATAGGCAACAGTATGGATAGGATGCGGCGTCTCATTTCTTCTTAGTGTTGGTCTTTTGTGTTTTGGTTTGCGACTTATTTTGCGACTTATTTTGTGATTTGGTTTGCGTTTTGGGCTGCGTCTTGGGTTTCAGCGACGGTACGTACCGATTAACAAGAGCCTGGAAATCCGGATGTGAACGTAGCGGGTCCAGGTCGGGGTCGTGGAGCACTTGACGCGGATCGCTATACCCCCACCGCATAGCGATCTCCAGGTATTGGAGGGCGAGCGTGGTGTCACCCTCTTGGGCGTAGAGACAGGCGGCATCGTAGTAACTGCCTGCTCCGGGATCTTCCTGGATGAGGCGGTTGACCCACGTCAAGGCCTCCTCGGTGCGTCCCAGGCGATAGAGGGCGTAGTGGCGTACGGTGTTGTAAAAGTTGGTATCCCGACGCAGCACTTCCTCAAAATCGGCATAGGCTGCGAGTGTGTCTCGGCTTCGGAGATAGGACTCTCCGCGCAGCAGATAGGCTTGCGTGAGATAGGCATACAGCGTATCGGCATGCTGGATGGTATAACTGAAATAGCGGATGGCATCCCGATCACGCTTGAGGTGCCGGTATAGCGTGCCGAACATGTACGCAGTATGTGCGGACGAATCAATAATGAAGGCACGACGCAGGTCGGTTTCTGCGGCCGGGTACTGCTCCAAGGAATAGTAGGCGGCCGCGCGTGTCTGATAGTAGGGCGACGAGTCGGGCTGCTGGGTGATGAGCGGGGTGGTGCGGTCGATGACCTCTTGCCAACGCTCCAGGTGCACCAGGAAGTTGATGCGCTCCTGCTCCAGCACCGGCTCCATTTCACGCCGGAAGGAGAAGCTGCTGACCGAGTCGAGGTCGGCCAGGGCATCGTCGGTATAGCCACGCTGGTTGAGCAGTTCGGCACGCAGCAGGTAGAAGAGGTCACGCAGTCCATAGACCGCGGCGGCATCGTAACGTGCGATCTCGTCGGAGAGGGCCCGATAGACATATGGATAATCGATGGCGCCTACCATGAACAGGATATCGGCATCGCCTATGGTGTGGGTAGCGACGTAGCGTCGGGTGAGGGAGGTGATGAGCCAATCGACAGACGCACCGTACTCCTCTTCGTAGTAGCAGAGCAGTACGGCGAGCAAGTAGGGCGCTTCGATCTGCTCGGGATGCAGGGTGGAGAGGTCCTCCAGCAACTGACGTGCCGGCGCCAGTTGGCCTGAGAGTGCCAGATAGCGTGCCAGCTCGAGTTGCAGTTCGGCATTCTCCGGCTCGATGCGACAGGCCGATTGGTAGTCGTTGGCGGCCTCAGCATACTGCTCGTAATAGGCGTAGGCCTTGGCACGACGCACGTAGTACTTGCTGTTGCGCGGATGCTTGCCGACGCTCTGAATAGCCATGGAATAGTCGGTGAGGGCAGCCACGGTGTCGTCTATCAGGAGGTACATGCCGGCCCGCATGACATATAGGTCGGGCAGGGCCATAGGCACATCACGATGGTACCGGATCGCTTTGTTGAGGTCCTCCATCGCATCGTTCATGATACCGAGGTAGGCGTTGGCCTGGCAACGGTAGTAGTACATGGCACCCGATTTTGGGAATCGCTTGAGTTCGCGCGTGGTGAGTTGCAGCACTTCCTCGTACTGCCGGTTCTCCATCATGGTGGCCAGACGGATGGTATCCACAGGCTCTGCCGCCGTGCAGGGTAGCAGGACAAGGAGCAGCAACGATATGTAGAGTAGTCGTCTCATTCTTGCAGTAGGTCAGCGGCTTGGTAGTCCAGTTCGGCCATGCGTGAGTTGCCGAGTGCCTCATACTGCTCGGCACGGTAGCGGTAGAGGTAGGCGTTCTCGGGCGCGAGTTCGATGGCGCGGGATAGATAGCGGATAGCTTGGGTATAATGTTCGCGCTCCACTTCCAGGCGTGCGGCCTGGTAGAAGGCGTTGGGCGCTTCGTTGTAGTCGAGTCGGGTGAGGGAAAGGAGGTCGCTGATGGCCTCGTCGATCTCAAAGAGTCCGCGATGGGCCAGGGAACGTCCGTAGTAGGCACGGGTATTGCGGGGCGAGAGAGTGATCAGGCGGCTGTAGTCAGTGAGCGCCGATTGGTATTGCTCTGTCTGCATATAGTTGTATGCACGCATCTCCAGGGCAGAGTGGTCGTAGTCCTGCTCGTTCTGGATGAGCTGACTCAAGTCACTGTTGGCACCCGCATAGTCCTTATTCAGGCTGCGCACGTAAGCGCGTATATAGCGGAACATAACCTGTATATCGCCATCGGTATGGTTGATGCGCTGGTTGAGCGCATCGGAAAGATAGCGATAGGAGACCGAGTCCTGGATGGCATAGAGCAAGTGGTCAGCTTCGGATGGCAGGTGGTGCTGCTCGTAGTATTCCTGTAGGTAGGATAGGTAGAGGTCGATATAGACCGTCACCTCGTCCTGCAGGTAGTGGTAGGTGGCCAGCAGTCGCTTGGCTTCCAGCATGCCCGGATCATCGGCCAGCACTTGTTGGAGTTGGGCAGCAGCCTCTTCCAGTTGGCCATTGGAGAGCAAGGCCCGCGCATACTCTACGCGGTACTCGCTGTTGTAGCTCTCGAGCCGGAGCGCTTCGGCATAATCGTCCACGGCCAGGGGGTAGTACTCCATGGTCATATTCAGGTCACCACGGCGAGCGTAACATGGTGCACAATGTGGGTCCTGCTCGATGGCTTGGGTGAAGTCGTCATAGGCATCGATATACATGCCCACCTCGGTATGTATCTCCCCGCGCATGTGATACAATTGGCTGCGCGTAAGATCGGATGAACTGAGGTGCTTGAGCGCCTCGTCGATATCCAGGATGGCCATACCGGGTTGCCCCATCTGGCGGTAGAGCCACGCCCGTTGGGCATAGAGCTGTCCGTTGCGGGGATGGGCGCGCAGTTGGATGGTGGTGAGCTGGAGTGCTTCGCTATAGCGATGCTCACGTATCAAGCCATCGACCTGCAGCTTTTGCCCCATGGCAAAAGCGGTGCAAAGACAGGCAATAAATACTATGATGAGACGACGTTTCAATGTAGATAAGGATTATGTTCTATTTCGTGGGCAATGGTGGTGGGATAGCCGTGACCGGGTAGTACCTGTGTGTCCGGAGGGAGGACAGTGAGCCGCTGGAGCGATGAGAGCAGGGTATGCATATCGCCTCCCGGCAGGTCGGTACGGCCGATCGACTCTTGGAAGAGGGTGTCGCCCGAGAAGAGCATCTTCTCAGAGGGCATGAAATAGCAGACGCAGTCCTCTTTATGTCCCGGCGTACGGAGCACCTCGATGCGCTCGGCAAACGACGGCAGGTCCAGTACTCCCTCGGCGGGATAGATGACGGGGGAGAGGTGGTACGTTTCCTGGAGCCACTCCAAGCCGCATACATGATCCGGATGGGCATGCGTGATGAGCAGGGCGACCGGCTGGAGCTGCTCGGACGCGATAAACTCGCGGAAGCGACCTTGCTCACGCTCGTCGAGCATACCGGCATCGATGATGACGGCATGACGATCGGCGTCCCACAGCACGTAGGTGCACTCACGATACGGATTGAAATAGAAAACCTTGGTCTGCATCTTGCGGTCTATCAATTAGGTAAATACAAGACATATTTCTCCCGGTACCACTCGTCCTGGAAGAAGTCGGCAATAGGCGTGGTCTCAATGAGTGTACGGAACGGCTTTGTCTCATCGCGCAGGTCGCCTCCCTTGAGCACGAGCCAGCCGTTAGGCATGGCGTTGCGCTGATGGCGGTCGATATTCTTGCGCGTGAGTTTTACCAGGTCGGGTAGGGGCATCACGCCACGCGAAACGACGAAATCGAAGGTGCGGCGCTCGTCCTCTACGCGCTCCCAGACGCATTCCACGTTGTTGAGTCCCAAGGCTTTGGCGACTTCGGAGGCTACCAGCACTTTCTTCTTGACCGAATCAACGAGCAGGAACTCGCATTCGGGAAAGAGGATGGCCAATGGAATACCTGGAAAACCGCCTCCGGTGCCGACGTCCATGATGGCCGTTCCCGGCTGAAAACGGAGCACACGGGCGATAGCCAGCGAGTGGAGCACATGGTGGGTATAGAGCGCGTCGATATCCTTGCGAGAGATGACGTTGATCTTGCTGTTCCAGTCGCGGTATAGCGCATCAAGAGCGGCAAACTGCTGCTCCTGATGCGGTGTTAGAGTAAAATAGTCCTTAATCAGCATAAGTCTTTCGACTTTTGACTTTTGTCTATTACGCCAGATTGGTAAATACGTTCTGTACGTCCTCGTCTTCCTCGATGCGGTCGATGAGTTTCTGTACAGCCTCTTTCTGGTCGTCGGGCAGTTCCTTGTAGTCGTTCGGGATACGAACAAACTCGCAGGACTGGATCTCAAAGCCGTTCTCCTCCAGGTATTTCTGCATAGCGTTGGCCTGGTCGAAGTCGCCGTAGATGACGATCGTACCTTCTTCCTCGTCCTTAGCCAGTTCTTCTACGCCGAAGTCGATGAGCTCGAGCTCCAGTTCGTCCAGGTCGATACCGTCCTTCATCGAGACGGTGAAGCATGCCTTGCGGTCGAAGAGGAACTGCAGCGAACCCTGGGTGCCCAGCGTGCCGCCGAACTTGGTGAAATAGGAGCGGATATTGGCTACGGTACGCATGTTGTTGTCCGTGGCGGTCTCCACGAAGATAGCGATACCATGTGGTCCGTATCCTTCGTAGTTGATCTCCTTATAGCCCTCGGACGACTTATCGGTGGCCTTCTTGATGGCGCGATCGATGTTCTCCTTCGGCATGTTCTCCTTCTTACACTGTTGGATCAGCGTACGCAGACGGGGGTTGCTGTCGGGATCCGGTCCACCGTCACGAGCGGCGATAGTGATTTCCTTACCCAGTTTGGTAAATGTACGGGCCATATGACCCCAACGTTTCAGTTTTGTCGCTTTGCGATACTCAAATGCGCGTCCCATGTTATGTTCGGCACTCTCGCCGAACAGACCGGCTTCGCCTAAAAGACCGCTACGCTAAAAGACCGTTTCACTGATAGACCGGTCTGCGACCTAAAAGACTTAGTTAGTCTCGTTCGACACCTCCGTGCCGGAGAGGGTTTTAAAATGGTTAAACTATAAATTATTTGTCTTGGTTAGATGGCGGCCGATCAAAGCCGCCATCCAAAATCGCGGCTTATTGCTCCACAGTCGTGCTGTCGGTCGGAGCAGCTTCAGGAGCAGGCTCCGGCTCCGGATCAGCGTGGTCGAGGATGGTCTCGATGGTCACTTCCTCGAACGTGATGTCAAACTCTACGCGGCGGTTCTTCGCGCGACCGGCTTTGGTCTTGTTGTCGGCTACCGGACGCTCCTGACCGTATCCGTGTGCGGTCATGCGCTCAGCGGGTACACCCTTGCTGATGAGGTAGTCGCGTACAGCGTCTGCACGAGCCTGCGAGAGTTCCAGGTTCTTGTCAGCGTTACCGGTGTTGTCGGTATGACCCTGTACCTCGATGATGAAGGACGGGTTCTCTATAAACTGCTGTGCGATCTCGTCCAAGAGGGCATAGGAGCTCTGCTTGATAGTAGCCTTGGAGGTCTCAAACTCGACACCCGTCATGGCTTTCTTGAGCAGCTGACGAATCTCGCGCTTCACTTCCGGACAACCCTTGTTCTCCTTCACGCCGGGTACCATCGGGCACTCGTCTTTCCAGTCGGGTACACCGTCATGGTCCGAATCCAGGTCACAACCCTTGGCATCCACATGGCCGATAGCCTCACGCGGTGTGCGCGGGCACTCATCGCGCCAATCGGGTACACCGTCGCCGTCGGTATCCAGTTCGCAGCCGTTCTTATCTACGCTGGCGCCCTTAGGCGTACCGGGACAACGATCCAGGTAGTCCTTCACGCCGTCACCGTCGGAGTCGAGTTCGCAACCCTTCTCATCCACATGACCGATAGCCTCAGCCGGTGTGTTGGGGCACTCGTCCTTATAGTCGGGTACACCGTCTTTGTCGGTATCCAGCGGGCAACCGAGCGAGTCGGTCTTGCCGATAGCCTCAGCCGGTGTGTTGGGGCAGCGGTCGAGGTAGTCGGGCGTACCATCGCCATCGGAGTCAATCGGGCATCCGACCGAGTCCACAGTACCGATAGCTGCGGTAGGTGTGCCAAGGCAGCGATCGAGGTAGTCGGGTACACCGTCCTTATCCTCATCCAGCGGGCAACCGTGCTCGTCCACCTCTACGCCACGCGGGGTGTTGGGGCAGAGGTCGAGCTTGTCCCATACGCCGTCTTTATCCTTGTCGCGGCGGTTGGAGCCCCAGCAGATGGAGAAACCGAGGGCTACGTTGACGCCCTTGGACTTGTAGGGCAGGATATATTTCTTGCTACCATTGATGTCCATGCCGGCATACGAGGTGGGGATATAGTCCATGGCCAGGGTCATGTTGATACCGTCGTAGGGCATGAAGCCGAGACCGGCACCGATGTTGCTGTACTTACCGTTCTCGAGGAGCGAGTAGCTGACAGCCAGATTGAACCAGTTGACAGGACGGAAGGCTGCACCGATGGTGACCTCTTCGTAGATCTTGTTGTCATACAGGCGGGTCTGCGAGAGGACGCCCAGGCCGATGCGGTTGTCCCAGAAATTACCATCCAGACCGACGTTGAGTTTGGCCGACGGCATGCGGATGAAGCCCTTGGACTCCATGTCTTTGATCTTGGCGGCCTTGGCCAGGTCCTTGAGGTTGTTGACCACGTCGTCCTTGAGTTGGTTGGTCTGGAAGGTACCATTCTCGTCTACGTAGTCCTTGTACTGGAAGTCACCCACGCCGGTATAGGTGGTGTCGATAGACACGCCCATCTGCTTGGCGTTGGTCCAGTAGATGAAGCCGAGGTCAACGATAGCGGCCGAAATCTGGAATTGCTCGACGGGTTTGTAGGTGAAACCGAGGTCGATAGCAGCACCATAGCCGGCAGGGGCATATTTGAGGTTCTTCTTCGGGTCGAAGTTCTTGAACGAATTGGCGAAGTCGTCGAAGTTGTTGATCGTGGTCGGCATGAAGCTCCAGTCGAGCGGAGCGGCTACGTACATATCGGCAGCGCCGTGGAGCCACCACTGGTCAGTGCTGGCGTCGATACCCAGGTTGCTGGTACGCAGACCGGCATAGGCTTCGCCGAGCAGGACTTTGAGTTTTCCACCGACGGTCCAATGGTCGTTGATACGATGCGAGTAGCCTCCGCTTACTTCGGTATAGACGTTGGCGTACATACCCAGACGTGTGAGGTTGAAGTAGTTGATGCCGCCGTCGAGGTCAGTCATACCGCCGCCGAGGAGGAAATCAAACATGGTTTTAGGTACACTTACGCCCAGGTCGATCTTCTGGTTCAAGCCAAGTGTGAGGAAGCCGTCGTCCTTGATACGGAAACCCATGTTGAGCAAACCGAGCGTCATGTCGCCATTGACGAGCGTGAGTTTGCGGAACTGGCTCAGCAGTTTCTGACGGTCGCCTCCCTCGGGGTGGAGGGCCGTAACGGTCTGACCGTTGTAGGTATAGATGAGGTCGCTCATTGTCAGCGAGTTGTTGCCTACCCAGAAGCTGCTATAGCCGAGCGGGGTGAAGTTGATATAACCCTTGCTTACGGGTTGCAAAGCCGGGTTGATGAGATGACGCATCGGAGCGTTCTCCAGGAAGTACATGGTGGTCACCTGCTGCGCGCTCGCGCTAAGCGTCATCGTTGCCACGAGGGCTGCCAGGATGTATTGTTTGATTCGTTTCATAGTGCGCCCTCCTTATTATTTGTTACCTTTAAAATCCATGATGGCATCGAGTTTGCCCGTCAGACCGATATTCATCTGGATGCCGGCATCCTCGGTGAGCTTGACGTTGAAGAGGCCACGCTCGTAGGCATATGCCAGCGACTTGTCGTTGATGATAGCGGTGTAGGTCATGGCCTTGATCTTAGGCATCATGTCCATCTTCTTCTTGGTGACCGATGCGATGATGACGGTCTCGCCGGGTTTGGTCATGTTCCACGTACCGCCGGTGTACTCATAGGTGGGCGGCAGAAGACGAACGGTGTCGTCCGGGATGACCATAAACGGCTTGGTGGGATCGTCCGGATCCATGAGGATATGGTTGTTCTCATCCAGGAAACGGATGGATGCATAGACATCCAAAGGAATGGTGTTCTTAGCTTTGAGCACCAGTTTGACATCGGATGTCTTGATGGTGTCGATGATGTCCACGTCGGCTACGAGCGAGTCGATAGAAGCCTTCGAGATGTCGATGTTCTTCAGCGTATCCGAGTACTCGAAGTGCAGCCCCTTGTTGAAGATAAAGGGCAGGGTGCAGATCGCCTTGATCTTGATAGCCGTATTGGGCGTGATACGGATCTGCGGCGTCTGGGTGTAGTCGAAGTCGAGGTTGAACTTGTAGCCCAACTCCTGCGGCATGTTCTCAAACATCTTGTCAATATGTCCGCGTTCGGGGTCTTTGTCGAACGGGATCATCATATTGGTGGTGGAGTCACCGATAGTGCTGGTCCAGGGATCGAGGTACTCCCATTTCTGGAAGGTGCGGTGGAAGTCCTGATGGTCGGATCCACCGTAACGGAACGATGCATAGTGCTTGTTGCCCTGGGCATCCTTGGCATACAGGTAGTCGCCGTCCACTTTGAGTGCACCGGCTACACGCGTGATGATAAACATATCTATCTTAGGATCGGCAAACGGCACGTTGGACTTGCTGATGAAGTCAAGCGCACCCCAGCTCTCACTGAGGTCAACCACGGCCTCGTCGTACATATCCTTGGAGCGGATGAAGCGGCCCCAGATAGCGGCGTAGTCGATAAACTGCACGCCGAGCTTGTACTCAAAACCTGCATCCTGCGGCACATCTACCGTCGTACCCATCGGGATGGTGAAGGTGAAGTGGATCGTGAAGTTGCAGGAGTCAACCACCTGACCTACCACGTACTTTCCGGCGGCGTTCTTCTTCATGAGGTTGATGGTGAAGTTGTCCACCTGGGTCGGGATGGTCTGGTTGTAACCGTAGTTGTCACGGTTCTTGTCGTAGATGACCATGGTGCCACCCGCCGGACGGCGAATCTGCTCACCCAGATCCATCGTTACCTTGTCGATCCAGTCCCACTCCAGCGGCAGGTTGTGCTGCTTGATGATCGACGAGAAGCTGGCCAACTCGATCAGGGCGCTGTCGAGACGCTCTTTGTCGAGCGAGTCGGGATGGTTGATTCCCGTGAGCTTGAGCGGCATGTCAAAGTCCAGCGTTACAGGCATACCCGTACCGGTCACACGCTTGTTGGTACCGATCATCACGGCAGCCGTGATCTTGTCGTACACGTTCAGCGTGAGTTGCTTCTCAGAGATGTACTGCGCGAGATCCACCTGGTGGAAGTTACGCGAGATGTTAAAGGTGTCTTTCCACGTGATGACACCCTTGTTGTCCACAGAGTCGATGTAGATGCTACCCAGGCCGTTACCCAGGAAGTCACCCAACGTGGCACTCATGCTACCAATCGGCAGCGCAATGCCCATCTCCAGCTCGGCATGGGTGTCGATGTTCGACACGTCCACGTCGGAACGGCAACCGGTCAGTATGCCGGCTACCAGCAGTGTGGCGATGAGCACATGAAGTTGAAGGTTTTTCATTATCGTTGTAATTATTGAGTGAATAAAAAAATAATTTCCCAATTCAGCGCACAAAATTACAACTTTTTTTTCAGATATGCAAATAAAATGTATTTTATTTTGCAAAAATGTTGATTTTTTTGCTTATCGTAGTAGAAAGACGCGTTCTGTACTACGCGTCAGAGCGGTGTAGAGCCACCGCAGATAGGCTTCGCGATCGGTTGCCTGAAGTTCGCCAAGTCGCTCATCCGTCATGCCCGAATCGATATAGACGTGGCGCCACTGTCCGCCCTGCGCCTTATGGCAAGTGACGGCATAGGCAAAGCGTACCTGCAGGGCATTGTAGTAAGGCGACTCGTAGATCAGTTTGGTGCGTTCTTTGCGGTTCTTGACCTCGGGATAGTCTTCGGCGATAGCGGCAAAGAGTTGTTGCTGGAGTTGGTAGTTCTGCTCGGGCGTGTCGGTAAAGAGCGTGTCGAGCCAGACGAGTGCGTCTATCTCCCAGTTGTAGTCCACGGCACGCAGGCTGGCCTCTACGAAGCGGAAGCCGTACATCTCGTGCTGATGACGGGTGCGGACGACTTCCAGCGAGTCGCCGTTGGCCAGGAAGTCGAGGCCGTCATACTCGCGGGTCCAGTAGTAGTTGTTCTTGCCGACCAGGAGTCGGTCGCCCGTGGAGAACTCGTCTTCCTTCCATAGGATGCGGGCGCGGATACCTTGGTTGTAGAGGTTGGTCATTCGGTTGCTGCGGGTGATGATAAGCGTTTCCTCGTTGCCCACGTCGCGGTAGCTCTGCTCGAGCTGGTCTTGCACCTCGGTGCCCCGGAGGCGGATGATGTCTTTGTTCTCTAGGAGTCCTAGGTGTCCTAGGGCCCCTAGGTCGCCTAGTCCTTGGCGAAGCCTCGTCGCTTCGCTCAATATACCGCTATCCAGGGCTTGACGGGCTACTTGGGTCAGTTGGAAAGAACTCACCTGCAATCCATAGCCGGCTATATGGTCGGGGGAAAGGGCAGGGCTGCGTAGTGTCCCTACGGGTGGTAATTGGGCGGAGTCGCCGAGAAGCAACAGATGGCAACCCTCGCCCTGATAGACATACTGGATCAGGTCGTCCAGTAGGCACCCGCTACCGAAGGCGGTGTTGTCGCGCATGGCGGATATCATCGACGACTCATCGACGATGAATAGGGTGTGCTGGTGCTTGTTGTCGCTGAGCGAGAACTGCTCCACGCCTAGTTGGTTTTGGCGGTAGATATATTTATGGATGGTGTAGGCCGGACGCTCGGAATAGCGGGCAATGACCTTGGCGGCACGACCCGTAGGCGCCAGTAGTACGCAGGGTTGTTGCAGTTTTTCCATCGCGCGTACGAGAGCTGATACCACGCTGGTCTTACCCGTACCCGCATAACCGCTCAGGATGAAGGCGCGGCGGGGTTCAGTCGATACCAAGTAGCGTCCGAGCACCCGGAACAGTTGCTCTTTCTCCTCGTTCGGCTCAAACGGCAGTTCGGCCCGAATACGCGATATGATAAAGTCTTCTAACACGGTTGAAAGTCAAAAGTGGAAAGAAAAAAGCATTTTTTTGTTAAATAATTTGCGTATGTCAAAAAAAAACAGTAATTTTGCAGCCGGTTTTAAATCAAGCGATCCAAATCTACTAAATACCTCGGGATGTAAAACCTTGCGTTTTGCAGACCGAAGAGCGTAGAGCAAAACGTAGCGTCATCGAGCGACGAGGTCGCGAGTCACGCGAGTTTTGTCTTAAGCGAGAGCAAGTCCTATACGACCAGCTCCCTCTGAATTCCCCCAGGTCTTGACCGAAGCAAGGGTAGGAGGTTGTAGCGGTGCGATGTAGTCAGCTTGCTCTTTTTTTATTCTATCCGGTGACCTAATACGTCATACAGTTTTCCATCCCGCAGGATATAGAGTTGGCCGTTCTGCATGATCTTCTGACTGCTGACTGCTGATGCAGGTCTGACCTCGCTGACGGCTTCCGTCGACATCGTATAGGCTGCCCAGGCGTCCGGGATACCGTAGCCGATATGGTTGGCGCGGTCGGGGTGCGCATAGCGGTGGGCACTGCGTATGATGCGTTGACGTATCTGCATAGCGTTCTCGTCGGGCAGGGCCGACCAAAGGCTTGCGGCGAGGCCTGCGATGAGCGGGGCTGCAAAACTGGTACCGTTGCTATAGACGATCTGTCCGTCCGGGTAGATGAGTGCTGTCTGACGTCCTACGGCGCATACTTCGGGTTTGATACGTCCGTCGGACGAGGGACCGTAACTGGAGAAATCGGCCACCAAGCTGTCGGTATCTACAGCGCCTACCGTGAGGATGCTGTCCGCGTCGGCGGGTGCGCTGATCGTTCGCCATGCGTTGGTGCCTTCGTTGCCGGCAGCTACGACGACGAGCATACCTTTTCGGGCGGCTATAGTGGCAGCACGACTGCAACGGGTGGTCTGTCCGTCCAGGTCGGTCTGGGCATTGAGCGACCAACTGTCGTTGTCGAAGTAGGCATAGCCTAATGATACAGAGAAGACGTTCACGCCCAGCGAGTCGGCTTTCTCCAGCGCCGCTACCAAGTTGTCCATCTCCTTCGGACTCTCCGTGGCATCCTCTTCGCTGCGCATTAAATAATAGTTCGCGCGCGTGGCTGCACCGCGATAGTAGGTGGTGATGCCGGAAATGGTACTGAGGCACTCGGTGCCATGTACGCCCGACCAGCCGTAGAAATCATCTGCATTGTCGGTGAAGTCGAAATGCCCCAATTCCTGCTCCCGACGGAAGCACGACATACTATTGGCATTCGTAAATCCCCCATCGCAAACCGTCATGAGAATGTCTTGTCCCTCATAGCCTGCGTAGTGGAGCGGTTGCAGGTTGTAGAGCGCCAGCTGCGCATCGCTGATATATCGATCCTCGGTGGTGGCGGTTGCGGCCGTCCACGCCGGGCTTCGCTTGCGAGGGCTGTAGATAGGCGCGCTGTTGTCGCGGGTCATCTCCACGTTGGTCACGAAGCTGAGGGCACGCACTTTTTGGACCAGTTCGTCTTTCAGCTCGCAGGTCACGCCGTTCATCCAGCGGCTCTTGTGCATGATCTTGGCGCCCATACGACGCAGGCTGTCCATGTACATGGGACTGACGGGATAGTCCATCTGGTCGGTGGGGATATTCCATTTCTGGCGTTGCTCGATGGCACGTGGTGACAGTTGCGGGGCCGTCTTCTCGGGCTTGTCCAGAAAACTAACGAAATAGATATGTAGCAGGATCAATAAAAACTTCATAACCAATAAACGTTTTTATACAATAAAAACCTGATTAACTAATAAACTCCTTAACGTCGCGCAACGCCAGTTGCACGACATTTTCCACATGCTGCGTGTGTGGGAACATATCTACCGGTTGGACCTTTACCACGCGGTACTTCTTGTCCAGCAGTGCCAGGTCGCGAGCCTGGGTGGCGGGGTTGCAACTGACATAGACGATGCGTCGGGGTTCGGCATTCAGGATGACGTTCACCACATCCTCATGCATACCGGCACGGGGAGGATCGGTGATGATGATGTCCGGCCGACCGTGACGCGCGATGAAGGCATCGTTGAGGATGTCCTTCATGTCGCCAGCGAAGAATAGGGTATTTTCGATTTTATTAATCTTCGAATTCACTTTGGCATCCTCAATCGCTTCGGGCACATACTCAATACCGATGACTTGCTTTGCTTTCTTGGCTACAAAGTTTGCAATAGTTCCCGTTCCTGTATAGAGGTCATAGACTAAAGGTCGTTGGTCGTTGGTCGTTGGTAGTTGGTCGAAGGCGAAGTCGCGTGCCACTTTGTAGAGTTCGTATGCTTGCTCGGTATTGGTCTGGTAGAAGGATTTGGGGCCTACCTTGAACTGTAGCCCCTCCATCTCCTCAATGATATGATCCTGACCGTAATAGACTTGTACGTCCAGGTCGCCGATGGTGTCGTTCATCTTGGTATTCTCCACGTACAGCAGCGATATAATCTCGGGAAACGTCTGATGCAGGTACTCCATGAGGCTGAACGCTGACGGCTGATCGCTGATGGCCTCTCCAAAGGACAGTACCACCATCAGTTCTCCCTTATGGTTCGAACGCAACATGAGCGTGCGCAGCAGCCCCTGGTGGGTATGCTCGTTGTAGAAGGTCATGCCGTGCTCCAGGGCAAACTGGCGGATGCCGTTACGGATGCGGTTGTTGATCTCGGGCATCAGGTGGCATTCCCGGATATCCAGCACCTTGTCGAACGCGCCGGGGATATGAAATCCCAGACCGGGTTCGATGGTCAGGGGAGCATTTTCTTTTTTCAGTTGTTCGAGTTCTTCGGTTGTGATCCATTTGCGGTCGGCAAAGGTAAACTCCAGTTTGTTGCGGTACTCATACACATGCTTGGAGCCCAGTATGGGACTGATCTCCGGCAACTCGATCTTGCCGATGCGGGTGAGGTTGTCCACGACTTGCTGCTGTTTGTAACGGAGTTGCTCCTCGTAGGGCAGGATCTGCCATTTGCAACCGCCGCATACGCCGTAGTGGCGGCAACGCGCCTCGCAGCGCTTGTCGGAGTAACGGACAAAGCGCTCCACGCGGGCTTCCATGAACGAGTGTTTCTTCCTGGTGATCTGCAGATCGACCACGTCGCCCGGTACGCAGTAGGGCACAAAGCATACAATGTCGTTCAGTCGCACCAGCGCCTTGCCTTCGGCGGCGATACTCGTGATCTCTACCTGCTCATACTTCGGCAGATTTTTCTTCTTTCCCATATTGATTTATTTCTTAGCCCCAAGGGGGCACGATTATTTCTTTCGTTTCTTATATTCGTCTTTCTCCAGCACCCACCGCATCGAAGCCCGGTAGAGCGTCTCAAACTGCGGACTGCACTCCAGCGGAAAACCGTAGACCAGGGTGCGTATTTGTTCCGGGTGCTTCTTGCTCACATAGCTCTTCCAGGCTACGCCGAACGGGATACGCATATCGGCATAGCATCCCAGGCGCACCGCATCACCCGTGGGTTCGAGCGACTCGGGTGACTCGGCAAAGAGGTGGCTGTCGGAGGGGTGTTGCCAGAGCTGGATGTCCTTGACTCCCATCCAGTCCTGCTCGGCTGTCAACTGCCCGTTATGGCAGGCGCGCGGGGCGCGGAAGCGGTAGTGGAGCAACTGTTCTGCCCAGCGTTTCTCGTTGGCGGTATGCATGCCCGATCCCAGGTAACTGCCGGAGATGAGCAGGCTACCCTGGTTCCACAGGTACTCGGACAGCATCCGTCGTGTCTGGGCGTCTATCACGGCTTGCTTGCCTTCGGCAGGTTGCTTACCGTAGATGAGGTCCACGGCGGCATAGTCGGAACTGATGGCGCGAACGGCTGTCAGGTTGGCACTCACGTACGAGACGCCCAACTCCTGGAGGATCTTGCCGTGCTGCACGGGGTAGTCGTGGGTATTACCCATGGTGAAGATATGCTGCTGGTCGCGGTTGCACATTCCGAAACCGCAGTTGTCATCGTCGGTCCAGTCGAGTCGGCGGTCAAAGATGATCTGGTCGCCTATGTAGCCGCCGTACAGGCCGTCCTCCACGGCGTACGAACCCGGTACGATACCGGCGTAGGTAGAGTCGCGAAACCACTTCGGACCGCCTACGTAGTTGAAGGCGTTGAGTATCAGTACCATCGGTGCTTCTCTCTTGCCGTGATGCGGAGCCAGATAGGCGGAGAGCGTCTCCGACTCAAAGCCCAGACCGCCTGCGTTGCCGGCCGCGATGTAGTAGCTATAGCGTGTGCCGCGCTTGGCATGATGGCGGTAGCATGTCGTGTCGCAGCGATGGGCTTGCCATGCGCCGTCGTTCTCGCGGATATAGACGAGGTAGTAGGTAGGCTGAGCCGTCGGTTCCAGCGGATCGTCGGTGGCGGTCCAGCGTATCGAGAGGCTGTCGTCCGCCACGTGGTCTACGCGGCAGTTGTGGACGGGTAGGGGTTGTACGACGGGCTGCGTACCGTCTTTGGCATGCAGGTAACGCAGGATGCCTTTATAAATCGCCCGCGAGGCATCGAAGCGGAAACGGGGATTCAAGCCGTAGATCATGTCGGGCATGTTCTTGTGGCTCAGCAGTTCGATCAGCACGGTCGGCACTTCCGGTACGCGTGACTCGGCATAGTTGGCATCGTTGAGCGACCGTCGTGTCCACTGCGAGCAGTAGAGCCGCCGTATGTCCTGTACGATCTGGGTCTGGACGTAGTCGGCCAGGTCGCGGTTGATCTGCCGGCTCACGCCGTTCGGAAAACAGGTCTTCTTGTCGTCGCCCTTGCTATAGTAGATGGCCAGTGTACCGACTATCGAACGGTTGTCGTCCTCCGAGAGGCCGTCGGTATGCAGTGCCAAGCATAGGTCCACCGGTATGCCGAGTCCGTCACGGGTGGGGTTGGCTTCACTGCCGCCGATGAGGAAATTCACCCATTTGCCGCGGCAGAGCATGTCGGATTTATAGTCGTTCTCGCCCTCAAAGGGGTCGTATATCGTGTCCGGAAAACCCGCATACTCGAGCCACTCGCGGGCGGCTTCTTGCCAACGCATCATGCCGCTTCGGCCTTTCTCATATGCCTCACCTGTCTCGCGGAACTCCCAACGACCGTTGCGTCGTATCAGGTCGCGTCCCTCCAGCCTCGGACGGGGCTGCAGCACCACGGCGCCTGCGCGCTCCAGCATGCGGCTGATCTGGCGCGTATATTCCGTGGTATAGAGGTCCTCGACGGTGGTCCACATCGTGGCGCGTTGCCAACGCCAGAGTTCTTGCTTGTGGTTGTAGTACGTACCGTGGCTGGGCCAGAGGGCGATATACCGGCCTTGTAAACTTTGTGTCCACTGCTCCTCTCCCGGCAGATTGAGCGGCGCGAGTCCCTTGATATGGGTGCGCGGGGTGCGGTCCTGGTAGGTGTAGCGGCGTCCGTTAGGACGATGACGGGCCGAGATGAGCGTACCGATCTCTACGTTCTCCGCGTAGATGCTGACGGTGGCGGCGGAGTCGCGTAAGGTCCAAAACCCTACTTGACGGCGAAGCGAGTCCAGGCCGGCCGGCGTGAACGAGATACCGCCCAGGGTGCGGTTGGAATAGACGCTTACTTGGCGACCACGCTGCTCGATGCGATCCACTTTCACTTTGCTCTGCCAACGGGTACGCAGCAAGCCCAACTCTTTGTTGAGCGAATCGGCCAAAGCCTCGGGCGTGATGGCCTGCATGCCCAGACTCAAGCTGAGCATCATCAACAATATACTGTAGCGAATACGACGCATAACGACATTTTTCTCCAAATTAGGCTACAAAGGTACGAAAAAAAACGCAAACCGGAAAATGAAATGGACAAAATCATGCAGAATGCCTCGTTTTTGCAAAAATATGCAATATTATTTGCATATGTCAAAAAATAGTTGTACCTTTGCGGACTAATTTGAGATAATACGCACCTTAAAAATCGATACAAGATATGAAGAAGTACGAAATTAAGACGCCTGTAACGGCGTGTACATGGGATGAACTGAGCGAGGAGCAGCGTGCCTTACTGACCGTGGCTAAGAACCAGACCGAGCACTCCTACTGCCCCTATTCGGGTTTCCACGTAGGCGCGGCGCTGGAGCTGAAGAACGGCATCGTGGTGCCGGGTTGCAACCAGGAGAACGCAGCCTATCCGAGTGGCCTGTGCGCCGAGCGTACGGCCCTGTTTGCTGCCGGCGCACAGTACCCCGACCAACCCGTCATGCGGCTCGCCATCGCGTGCTACACCGATGGCCATTTCACAGCCGAACCGGGTTCGCCTTGCGGTGCATGCCGCCAGGTCATGATTGAGACCGAACATCGCTACCGTCAGCCGATGGAGGTACTGCTGTACGGCGAGCATGAGACCCTCGTGTTCCGCTCGGCAGCCGACCTGCTTCCGCTGATCTTTGTGAGCGACAATTTGAAAGGATAGATTGAGGATAGTCAAACGGCTGGACATATATCTGTTGCGCAACTTCATCGGGTTGTTTGTCGCGACATTGTTCATCAGCATATTTATACTGCTGATGCAGTTTGTGTGGATGCATGTCCAGGACTTGGTGGGTAAGGGCTTGGCGCTCAACGTGCTGGCTGAGTTCTTTGTCTATGCCGTGGCTACGGTGGTGCCGCTGGCGCTACCTTTGGCTATCTTGCTTTCCTCGCTCATCAGCTTCGGCAACTTGGGCGAACGCTTCGAACTCACGGCCATGAAGGCGGCCGGTATCTCGCTCTTCCGCATCATGCGGCCGCTGACGTTCACCATCGCCTTTGTGGCTGTAGGTGCCTTCTTCTTTAGCAACAACGTGCTGCCCAAGGCCCAGGCCAAACTGTGGGCACTGATCTTCTCGCTGCGTCAGAAATCGCCCGAACTGTCGATTCCTGTGGGCGAGTTCTACGGCGGTATAGACGGCATCAATATCTACGTGAAGCAGAAAGACCCTGTGGACGGTAAGCTCTACGACGTCATGATCTACGACTATACCCAGGGCTTCAAGAATGTATCCGTCACGGTAGCCGATACCGGACAAATCTATTTCACCGAAGATAAGAAATACCTGCTGCTCCGCCTCTACTCGGGCGAGTCGTTCGAGAATATGAGTCAGAAGGAGCAACAGGCCACGGGTACTACCAGCATCCCGTACCGCCGCGAGACCTTCTCGATGAAGCAGGTCCTGCTGGATTTCGACTCCGAGTTTGCGCGCTACGATGAGTCGGTACTGGACGATCAGCATGTGAGCAAAAACGTGGTGGAACTGATCCAGTCGATCGACTCGGTGCAACAGAGTGCCCACCAGCAGAGCCTGGAGCAGAGCGGCCAGATGGTCAAGAACCGCTACTTCGGACGCGAACGCAAAGAGGGGCGCGTGTTGATACCCGTCGAGCCTACGGAGCGACGCACGTATGACCCCGAGCTGCTGTTCCGACGGATGACAACCAAGCAGAAACTCAACAGCGTCACCATCGCGCGCGAACGGGCCCAGAACTACCGCGACCAGATCGACTACAACGCCTTGCTGCTCGACGACTCCCAGCGCTATATACGGCGCCATGAGATAGAACTGTATCGTAAGTTCACGTTGGCCTTTGCCTGCCTGATCTTCTTCTTCATCGGTGCACCGCTGGGTGCCATCATCCGTAAGGGAGGACTTGGTGCACCGGTGGTCATCTCGGTCGTGCTCTTCATCATATATTATATTATCGACAACACCGGTTACAAGATGGCCCGCGAAGCCCTATGGCCCTGCTGGGCAGGTATGTGGCTCAGTTCGTTTGTACTGCTACCTATCGGCGTCTTCCTGACCTACAAGGCGGCCACCGATTCGGCCCTCTTCAATCCCGAAGCATGGATCATCCTGTGGCGCCGATTGATGGCTCGAACAAAAAAAATAAAATGGATAAAAAAGCTATATGAACACTATTCAAGAAGCCTTAGAAGATTTTCGCTTAGGCCGATTCGTCATCGTGGTGGATGATGAAGACCGCGAGAACGAAGGCGATTTCATAACGGCGGCCGAACTGATCACGCCGGAGAAGGTCAACTTCATGCTCAAGCATGGACGCGGAGTACTCTGTGTACCTATCACGGAGCAACGCTGTGCCGAACTGGACCTCATGCATCAGGTGGCTAACAACACTTCGATGCTCGGTACGCCCTTCACCGTGACGGTCGATAAGCTCGCCGGTTGCACGACGGGCGTCTCTGCCGCCGACCGTGCCGCTACTATACGTGCCTTGGCCGATCCCGAGTCGCGTCCCGAGACCTTCGGCCGTCCCGGACATATTAATCCACTCTATGCCCGCTCGGGTGGAGTACTCCAGCGTGCGGGACATACCGAAGCCGGTGTCGATCTGGCACGCCTGGCCGGGCTGCACCCTGCGGCGGCCCTCATCGAGATCATGAATCCCGACGGCACCATGGCCCGTATGCCCCAATTGGAGCAAGTGGCCCGTGAGCACGACCTCAAGATCATCACCATCAAGGACCTGATCGACTATCGTCTGAAAGTCGAAAGTCAAAAGTCAGAAGTCGAAAGTCTTTCAGGCGAAGCCGGTCCTACAGCGAAGCGGTCTTACAGCGATAGCGGTCTTACAGGCGCAGCCGGTCTGGTAGAGCGAGGCGAGACCGTCTTCCTCCCTACGCGCCACGGTGAGTTCCAGCTCACGCCGTTCCGCGACCTTACCACCGGTCTGGAACATGTGGTGCTCTGCAAGGGCGAGTGGCAGCCGGACGAACCTATCCTCTGTCGTGTTCACTCCAGCTGCATGACCGGCGACGTCTTCGGCTCTATGCGCTGCGAATGCGGCGAACAACTGGAGCGCGCTATGGAGATGGTGCAAACTGAAGGTCGTGGTATCATCGTCTATATGAACCAGGAAGGACGCGGTATAGGCCTTATGAATAAGATACGCGCGTATAAACTCCAGGAGCAGGGCGAAGATACCGTAGAGGCGAATGTGCACCTCGGTTTCCGTCCCGACGAACGTGACTACGGCGTCGGGGCACAGATCCTGCGCGAGATGGGCGCCCTGCGTCTGCGGCTGATGACCAACAACCCCGTGAAGCGTATCGGACTGGAGAGCTACGGCATCGAAATCGTTGAGAATGTGCCGATTGAGATTCGTCCGAACCCCTACAACGAGCGCTATATGCGTACCAAGAAAGAAAAAATGCACCACGATTTACGCCTGGTATAATCGGTTTGGCACGGAAATTGCAACATCACCAGTAAACAAGTCGACCAGCTGACCAGTCGACCAGTATAAACTATTAAACTAAAAAAGTTATGAAACGCTTAATGACACTTCTGACGGCTGTGGCGCTCATGAGTGCCGCGCTATGGGCCGACGAGACGATCACCGTTTCGGCCAACAGTACGGATATATCTCAGGCCCTGGACCTGAAGGTAGTAGCCAACCTGTTCGCAGAGGCCAAGAACTTGGAGGAATTTGAGACCAAGCTCAACGACCCGAGTGAGTTCTACAACAACCTCGACCTCAATGGCGACGGAGACGTAGATTATATCCGCGTAGTAGAGGTAGGCGAAGGCACGAAGCGTATGATCATCCTGCAAGCTATCTTGGCAAAAGATATCTACCAGGATATCGCCACGATATACGTAGAGAAAGATGCCAACGACCAGGTTTCGGTTCAGATCATCGGCGATGAGTATGTATATGGTACCAACTATATCATCGAACCCGTATATATCTACCGTCCTGTTATCTACGATTGGTTTTGGTCGCCCGCATGGTACGCATGGTATTCGCCTTGGTATTGGGGCTATTACCCCGGCTGGTGGTATCATCACCACTGCATAGCATGGGACATGTACTGGCACCACTGCTACGCATACCATCACCACCATCACCACTGCTCTTTCCGCTACGGTCGCTCGCCGCACCACGGCTATCATGAGATGTACGGACGCCACTCAGGCGTGAGTCGTCGAGAGTATGCAACCGCTCATCCCGAGCGCAGCTTCTCCAGCCGCAATGCAGGTATGACCAACGCCCGTTCGCTCCAGACCGCTGGTCCCGGACGCAGCACACGCCAGACGCAAGTAGGTGCTTCGGCAGGTGGACGCACAGGCGCAACAGCCGGTCCCGCTCGTACGACTTCCACCTCGACGGATCGTACTTTCGGTAGCCGCACCACGCGCACCAACGGTGCCACAGGCACGAGAACTGCTACTACGTCCGGTGCAACGAGAACGTCCACTACTTCCGGTCCTTCCAGAACGACGAGTACCTCTAGTTCCGCTAGTACGACTCGGACCTCCGGTTCGTCTGCTACTACTACTCGCACCACGCGCTCTTCGGGCAGCCGTACCACGGCAGGTTCGATCTACCGCACGCCGAGCACGAGCAGCTCTTCGAGCACTACGACCAGAACGTCCGGTAGCTCCACTCGCTCTTCGAGCACCTATAGCGGCAGTACCCGCTCCAGCGGAAGCTCGTCTTCCACGCATCGTAGCAGCGGCACCTATAGCGGCAGTACCCGTAGCAGCGGAGGCGGCTACAGTGGCGGAAGCAGCGGTCGCTCCGGTGGCGGATACTCCGGAGGCGGAGGTCGCTCCAGCGGTGGCGGCGGAGGTGGCGGAGGCCGCAGACGCTAAACAAAAAAACTGTCCTTTTGTTAGGACAGTTTTTTTTTGTTAGACCGACTCTTTCAGAGCCTGATAGAATATAGACCGTTCGTTTCACTCACTGATAGAATATGGACTGAATATGTATAGTGGCTTTACTGAATCAGTCTATCAGCGAAGCGGTCTATACTCTATCAGCGAAGCGGTCTATTTTCTTAAAATTTTATACTGCCAAGGACGGAGCGTGAAGGTCTCGTGATGGCTCAGTTTATGCTTCTTGCCGCAGAGGCAGGTATATTTGCCTTCGTAGCCGGTCAGGTCGACGCTGACGGTCTGCTGCTCGCCGGACATATTCATCAGCACGACCACGCTGTTCTGCTTGCTCGGACGCACCATAGCAAACACCTTATCGTTGTCAGCCGGTAGGCGGCGCATCGGTGCACCCAGTTCGTTGCTCTGCAGGGCAGGGTTGTCCGCGCGCAGCTGGTTCAGACGCTTGTAGAGGTCGGCGCGCGCATAGTTGGCATCGTGGTCGATCACGTCTTTCTCAAAGAACTCCAGGCGGTGGTGGTTGCCGGCCAACTGACCCGTATAGATCATCGGCATACCGGGCACTACGTAGCAGAACGCTGCCATCAGGTTGACGGCATCGCCCATACGCTCCCATTCCGTACCGTTCCACGAGTTCTCGTCATGGTTCGTAATAAAATTCATACGGATCGCGCGCGGGCGAAGCTGCTCAGCCTTGGCGAAGTAAGCCCAGAGGTCGGCTACCGTCTGCTTGCCCTGTGCTACCTCGTTCATGATGTGGTGGAGCGTCCAGCCGTAGTACATGTCGAAGGCCGTCTCGGTCAACTCCTGTGCTTTGTCCTCGTCTTCGGCCAAGGTGAACATGTCGGGGTGGGTCTTTCTTAGGTCACCCATCGCCCAGTTCCAGAAGTCGGTCGGTACCTCGCCGGCCACGTCGCAGCGGAAGCCATCGATGCCTACCTCGTCCATCCACCAGCGCATGGCCTTGAGCATGGCCTGACGCATGTCTTGGTTATGGTAGTCCAGTTTGGAGATATCGGTCCAGTCGTACTGTACCATTAGGTTGCCGAGGCTATCACGGTAGTGCCATCCGGAATTCTCGGTCCATTTGCTGTCCGGAGCGGTATGGTTAGCCACCCAGTCTAGTATCACCTTAAAGCCCAGTTCGTGTGCACGGTTGAGCAGGTGTTTGAAGTCGTCCAGCGTACCAAACTCAGGGTTGATCTGGCAGTAGTCGATGATGGAGTAGTAGCTACCCAGCGTACCCTTGCGGGTGATCTTACCGATCGGTTGGCAGGGCATGATCCATAGGATGTCGATGCCGTTCTCGCGGAGCTGAGGCAGCACCTCTTCGGCAGCGCGGAAGGTGCCCTCCGGCGTCAGTTGGCGGGTGTTGAGTTCGTAGATCGTGGCATCGTATGCCCACTTCGGGTGGGTTGCCTCTTGCGCCCACGTCATTCCAAGTGACAAAGCGACCAGGAACAAAGTACTAAGCAGAATTTTCTTCATATAATTTTTAATTCTTAATTTTTAATTACTCGATCGAGTAAGTAAGGTTCTTACGATCAATGGTCACCACAACGCGTTGTCCCATATAGAAGCGGCAGAACTGCCAAACGTCTTCGTTGCACTGCATGGGGATATAGTCACCGTAGAGCAGCGGCATCGATGCGCGACGCTGGTGGATCAGTTTTCCGAGTTCGGCGCGGAAGTTTTGCTCCTCCGGGCTCAGTCCCTCGAAGCGCATCATATGGCGGTTATCCGGATCGTTGGCACCTACCTCGGCATACTCGTCGCCTTGGTAGATACAGGGTACGCCAGGCAGCGTCAGGTTGATAACCTCCAGCAGCATCGAACGTCCGTAGCCTTTCTGCGGGTCTCCGATACCTACGTTGCGGGTCCACCCGGTCTCCTTGCCTCCGTTGTCGTCCTCATCAAAGCGCATAGCTTCGCCGGCGAGTGAGGCAAAGCGTACCTGGTCGTGGTTGCCGGAGATATTACCCATGGTGTGGTGGCTACCGTAGGTAGCGAGCGAGGTCAGCACGGCCTCGGCCACTTCCTGCAGGTCGCGTTTCTCGCAGAGCGCCTCACGCAGGGTGAAATAAACGTTGAAGTCAAACTGGGCATTCAGCATACCGGTCTTCACGTAGGTATTGATCAGTTCGGGCGAACCGTATGTCTCGCCGATCATCCACAGTGCGCGGTCGGGGTAGCGGGTAGCGATTTTCTGACCCAGCATACGCCAGTAGCCCTCAGGGATATGCTTGCAGGCATCGTGGCGATAGCCGTCGAAGTCGTAGTTCTCCAGCCAGTACAGCGCAGAGTCGGTCATCGGTTCGCATACCTCCGGACGCTCCAGGTCCAGGGTGGGGATGTGCACGTCAAACCAGGTGGTCAGTCTCGCGTCGTCCCATAGCTCGAAGTTGCGGCGTCCGTCCGGCAGGATGGAGTCGGTATGCCAGTCGGGGTGTTGCTGCAGGGTGGGGGAGTTGATATGCATATGGTTGGCTACGTAGTCTTGCACCACGTTGATGCCGTGCTCGTGGGCGGTGCGAAGCAGGGTTTTCAGTTCCTTGTCTGTACCGAGACGCCAGTCGAGTTGGGTGGCGTATATCGGCCAGTAGCCGTGGTAGCCCGAGAAGCGGGTGTAGGTCTTGGTGGAGTCGTACTTGTTGCCGTTACGGAAGACGTATTTGCCCCAGGCGTCTTCGGGGTTTTGGGTGATGGGGCTGATCCACAGGGTGTTGATGCCCAGGCTGTCGAAGTAGCCCTCCACGATCTTCTCCGTGATGCCGGCAAAGTCGCCGCCCTGGTAGTCCACGATGTCGAGCACCTCGGGCGAGTTCATCTTCCAGTCGTTGTCCTTGTTGCCGTTGTAGAAGCGGTCGATCAGGATGGAGTAGAGCACCTGTGTCTGCTGGTCGTGGCGCGTGAGCTGCTTGGCGTCGGTCACGACGATGCCGTCCTGCAGGGGGATCATCAGGTCGTTGAAGAGCGTGTCCTCTGTCTCGGCAAACACGCGTATATAGGCGCGACCCTTGGCGCATTGCTTCACGGTCTGACTCTCGGCGATATTGAGCATCCAGCTGCCGTCCGGGGTCTGAGACCAGGCTTGCGGCTCGATGGGCATGTTCTGCACATAGGCGTGGAGCGTCACCTTGCCCTGTACCTGGCGGTACATACCGATGTTGATCTTGCCGTCCTCGTAGCCCAACGAGATCATGTTCTGCATCACGGGCTTCTTCGGCAGTACGGGGATAGCGAAGCTATGTTTGCCGTCCGAGAGGCCGATTTGGCGGATGGTGTTGGTGGGGTTCGTGATGTCGATCGAACGGATGTAGAAGGCGTCGCCGTCTACGGCCACCCACGGAAGGTCTTTGTCTTCCTCCCAGTTGAGGGTCTCCCAGATCATGCTGTCGGCCGAGAGCATGGGGATATAGTCGGTCAGTTCTACGTGCATCGTGTCGGCCGTCATGCGGATAGGCATGATGGGCTGTCCGGTAGCGATACGTTCTACGGGCTTCATGCTGCAGGCGGTTAGCGTGAGCGCCATGCAGAAAAAGAAGAGAATTTTGTTTTTCATCGTATAGATATTTTTTCTGGTTAGTTTTCGTTCTTAGATCTCCTTGATATACGCGCGGTGACGCTTGTGCACCTTGTGGTCAAACTGCGTGAAGTTGGCTATATTTTTCGCGTTGGTCTCCAGGATATTGGTGGTCTCCAGTCGCTTGATGTGGTACTTGGCGATATAGGGGATCCAGTCTTGGAAGAAGAGCGAGTTGATGCCCTTGTCCTGATAGTCAGGCCGTACGGCGATGAGCAGCATGTCGAAGGCGTCCATGCGTTTTGCCCGCAGGGCTTTCAGGATGTGGTACCAGCCGAATGGGAACAGTTTTCCTCCGCATTTCCGGAGCGCTTCCGAGATATCCGGCATACCTACGGCTACGGCTACCACCTCATCCTTTTCGTTCACCACGATGGTCACAAAGTCGAAGTTCAGCATCGGGAAGTACATCCGCATGTAGTAGCGCTTCTGTGCGTCGGTCATGGGCTGGAAGTTATAGAGCTTCTGATACGCCACGTCAATCACGTCCATATACTCGATGCCGTATTTCTTCACCAGCTCGCGGGTGTCCCGCACCTTATCTACGCGAACGTGCGAGCGCTCCTTGACGATATTGGCGATGCGGTCCAGCCGCTCGGGCACCACGTAGGGCGGATACACCTGTATCTCGATCCAGTCGGCTTCTTTCCGTAGGCCATAGGCCTCCATGTGCTTCTCGTAGTAGGGGTAGTTATACAAGCTCGCCATCGCGGGCAGGTACTCAAATCCCTCTATCAGCAGTCCCTCATGGTCAAAGTCCGTGAAGCCCACCGGTCCGTTCAGTCCGTCCATGCCGCGTGCTTTTCCCCAGGCGGCTACGGTGTCCAGGAGGGCTTTGCTGACCTCCAGGTCATCGATAAAATCGAACCAACCGAAACGGACGTGCTTGACGTTCCATTTCTCATTGGCGCGATGGTTGATGATGCCGGCGATGCGTCCTACGGGCTTGCCGTCGCGGTAGGCCATCCATAGCTGGTAGTCACTCACATCCAGCGCCGGATTTTTCTCCGTGTTGAAGCAGTTCATCTCGTCGAAGAACAGGGGCGGACAGTAGTACTCGCAGTCCTTGTACAAGTCGTTGGCAAACTGAATAAACTGCTTCAGTTCGCGCCGCGTGTGTATTTCATGAATTTCAAGTCCCATGATCGTAAAAAGTGTTTCAGCGTGCAAAAGTACAAAAAAAATCGCACATACGCAAATAAAACTCGTTTTATTTTCACATTTCATAGTTTTTCCGCTCTTCTTTTCAAAACTTCTTACGTATCGTCAATCCAAATCGCTCCGCCACTTCGCGTGTACATATCGGATAACGACCTTCTCTGCGCCCCGGAACATCCACCTGCACAAGCTCCAAATGGTCATTCATCGCATCATACAATTCCAGCCCACTCAGAAATCTCGGCTGCTCCGGCGGCGCGGTGGCATTCTTCTCGATCGCGAACAGCGGATTATAATCCACAAATCGATTTTCTTTCTTTTTTCGATTGATCCTGCGATAGATGTCACGTTGCTGCTCTATAGGAAAACTCTCCCATAGTCTCCGGCATCGGGGAATGACCGGCATGTACTCCTCTTTTGGTTCCAGCAGATCCATCAAATAGTCAAAAGACGTTTTTTCTTTTATTTCCAATTGCTCCATAATAGAAAGAAAGAATATTTTAATTTAATTATTTTTTTTCTTTTTAATATCTAACAGAAAGAAAGAATTATATTTTTTTCTTTCTAATTTTCTTTTGCTTCTTTTCTTTTTTGTATCCGCCTATGCATAGCGGATCATTTTCGCGTCGAGGTCCCGCGAAGTGCTATCGCAGTAATACTTTGTATGAAGAGCGGTAGCTTTGGTCGCTTTAATGAGCCGGGCTCATTCCGTGCGATCTTCTTGCCGAATGCGAAGGACAATATAAACATGTCTTTTGAAATATTCTCGTTTCTTCCCGTTTCTTCCCGTTTCCACGGGTAAAAAAATATTATCTTCTATTTTCTATTGTCAATTTATCCGGGTCCCTACGAAGTGTGTTGTCTTCGAATTAGGGCAAACAGCAAATTTTCTGCAAATATATGTCGTTTTCACATGGTCGCTATCCCTTTCTGACACTTTCCTTCCCTTTTCGACGCAATAAAGTACAAAAATGTACTTAACTTCCCACTTTCAAAATTTTTTCCGGCGAAATTTTACGTTCCCTTTCTATCCTGTCTTTGTTTAGTGCTCGTCGCGTCAGAGACGAGTCTCCAACACTTCCATCACGTGACCATCTCCCAATAACACCCCGAGGAAGACCTGACCAAGAGCCAAGTTTTAACCGTAATTTAGAGCAAATTAGTACAAAAATGAGGATAAATAATCTCTGAAACCGCAATTTAGTGCAAATTAGTACAAAAATGCGGATAAATATTTGCGTAATTCGTAAAAAAGTACTAACTTTGTGCTCAAAATTCATGTACTATGACTATTCAGGACTATATGCGCGCAAATGAGGCGCGATGGATGGACGAGTGGGCGTCGCTGATACGCATTCCCAGCGTGAGTTGTCAACCTGAGCACAAAGCCGATATGCAGCGCTGCGCCGAACGGTGGCGCGATCTGCTGCTGGAGGCCGGATGCCAACGCGCCGAGGTGCTGCCCTCAGCGGGAAATCCGTTTGTGTATGCGGAATTTGAGCCGGAAGGGTTACGGGTTACGGGTGACGGGTTACGGGTTACGGGTGATAAAAGCATCCCGACGGTGCTGGTCTATGCCCATTACGACGTGATGCCGGTGGAGCCGCTCAGCGAATGGAAGTCGAATCCCTGGGAGCCTGACATTCGCGACGGACGCCTCTATGCCCGTGGTGCAGACGATGACAAGGGACAGGCGATGATCCAGGCCAAGGCCTTTGAGTACATGGTGAAGGAGGGACTGATGCAATGCCGTGTGAAGTTCATCTTCGAGGGCGAAGAGGAGATCGGTTCACCCTCGCTGGAAGCCTTCCTGGAAGCGCATAAAGAGATGCTGGCGGCCGACATCATCCTGGTGAGCGATACCTCGATGATCGGCAAGGACACGCCTTCGATCACGACGGGTCTGCGCGGCCTGGCCTACTGGCAGATAGAGGTGACGGGTCCGAATCGTGACCTGCACTCGGGTCATTTCGGTGGGGCGGTGAAGAATCCTGCCAATGCCCTCTGCGAGATGCTGGCACGGATAGTGGACAAGGAGGGACGAATCACGATCCCCGGTTTCTACGACCGTGTACTACCCATCCCTGATGCCGAACGAGAGATGATCGCCCAGATACCTTTTGATCAGCAGAAATACAATGCCGCCATCGGCGTAGAGGACGTGGCGGGAGAGCAGGGCTATTCCACGCTGGAACGCAACTCGTGCCGTCCGTCGTTCGACATTTGCGGCATGTGGAGCGGTTATACGGGCGAGGGTAGCAAGACTGTACTGCCGGCCAAGGCCTATGCCAAGGTGTCGTGCCGACTGGTGGCCAACCAGGACCACGAGGAGATCTCCCGTGCCTTCGTGGACTATATACAGCAGATAGCCCCGCGTGGCGTACGCGTAGAGGTGCAGCCGATGCATGGCGGTCAGGGCTATGTATGCCCCATCGACATACCGGCATACAAGGCGGCTGAACGCGGCTTTGAGATCGCCTTTGGCAAGCGTCCGTTGGCCGCTCGCCGAGGAGGCAGTATACCTATCATCGCGGCCTTTGAGCAGATCCTGGGACGTAAGACCATTCTTATGGGCTTCGGACTGGAGCAGAACGCTATCCATTCGCCCAACGAGTCGATGGATCTGGACGTCTGGCGCCGAGGCATCGTGGCCGTGACGGAATTCTATCGTGCCTATGCCACGATGCACTAAACCG
>DFGU01000018.1:5667-7011 GCA_002371785.1 Bacteroidales bacterium UBA3742 | reverse complement strand
CCTGCTCAATACGACGGATCTCGTCCTTGAGCGTACCGTAGTAGAGGCCATCATAGACCTGCTCAAACTCGATAAACTCATCGTTCGCGATACGCTGCCGGAACTCATCGACGGTGACGAAGTAGTACTCGCGTCCGTGCACCTCCTGTCCGCGCGGGGCACGCGTGGTGCAGGAGATAGAGAGTTCGAAGAGGTCAGGATGACAGGTCAACAAATGATTGACCATCGTGGATTTACCGCTGCCCGAAGGGGCACAAAAGATATAGATCATGTTATTTACGATTTTGTCGTTAGTCGTTGGTCGTTGGTCGTTAGTCGTTAGTCGTTAGTCGTTGGTCGTTAGTCGTTAGTCGTTAGTCGTTGGTCGTTAGTCGTTAGTCGTTGGTCGTTAGCCTTTAGCCATTCGCCATTCGCCTTTATAGCACATTCAGGACTTGTTCTTTGATTTGCTCGAGGATGTCCTTCATGCGGACGACGAGGATCTGCATCTCTGACTGGTTGGACTTGGAGCCGAGGGTATTGATCTCGCGTCCCATTTCCTGGGCGATGAAGCCGAGTTTCTTGCCTACTCCAGTCGTTGGTCGTTTGTCGTTGGTCGTTAGATCGCCCATCGTCTCGCGGAAATAGCGGATATGATTCGTGAGGCGCACTTTCTCCTCGGTGATATCCAGTTTCTCGAGGTAATAGATCATCTCCTGCTCCAGTCGGTTGCGGTCGGTCTGCGCCTGGGTCTCCTGGCTGAGCTTGAGCAGGTTTTGTTCCAGGCGTTCGCGGATACGTGCTACGCGTCCCTTCTCATAGGGCTCTACCTCGGCAAGCAACGCGGCTATGCCGTCGAGTTTCTCGGTGAACATGGCCTGCAGGGCGGCTCCCTCCTGGGTACGGAAGGCTTGGAAGGCCTCGATGGCGCGCTGGAGCGTCTGCTTGACCTCCGCATACTCGGCTTCGGAGAGGCTGAGGTCCTCATGCGGACGGGTGACGTCGGGCATGCGTAGGATGGCAGCCATCACCTCGCCGGGCACCTGACCAAACTGCTCGCTATACTGGCGTGCATACTCGCGCACGACGTCCCAGCTGATGGCCGCAGGTTCGGAGGCAGCCGGTGCGTCCTGGAAATAGATGGCCAGGTCCACCTTACCGCGTTCGAGTTGCTGGGTAAGGATGGTCCGCAGGTCGAGTTCGTACGCCCGCAGCTGGGGCATCAGTCGGGTGGACAGGTCCATCGACTTGGAGTTGAGCGAACGAATCTCGCAGATGAGCGTGCGTCCGCAGAGGGTGGTTTCGGCTTTTCCGTAGCCGGTCATAGATAAAATCATGGATTTTATGATTTATGATTTATGATTT
>DFGU01000018.1:0-5553 GCA_002371785.1 Bacteroidales bacterium UBA3742 | reverse complement strand
CTGATCTGGCCGGTCACCTCGCCCAGGGCGGTGAGACAGTCTTGCAGGTCCATAGAGAGCAGTTCGCCGCTGAGTCCCTGGTCCATACCCTCTCGTACCCGCTCGATCGCCTCCAGGGCGCGGCATAGCGCCTCGTAGTGGCGGGCATTGCTGATGAGGACGGAGGACTGATGGAGGGTCTGTTGGGCGAGTTCGACCAGGCGTTGCCGCAGCGCGGATATATCGCCCTGCTTGGCGGATATATGGAGTCCCGGGCCTCCGTCGGCCAGGTCGCACTTGTTCCACACGCGCAGCACGGTAGCCTCGGCAGGCCACGCGTCGGAGAGCACGGGGCAGGTGGCATCCACCACCTCAAGGATGATCCGGGCGCGCTGGGCAGCACGTCGGCTGCGCTCGATACCGAGTTGCTCGAGTCGGTCGTCGGTCTGATGGATGCCGGCGGTGTCGGTGAGGCGGAACAGCACGCCGTCCAGCAGGAGGGTGTCCTCGATGGTGTCGCGCGTGGTACCGCGTATGTCGCTCACGATGGCGCGTTCCTCGCCCAGCAGGGCGTTGAGTAGCGTCGATTTACCGGCGTTGGGGGCACCCACGATGGCTACGGGGATACCATGGCGAATCGCATTGCCGGTGCGGAACGATTCAGTGAGGCTGCGTAGCGTACGGGCTATCTCGTCGGCCAGGCTATGCAGTTCGCCGCGGTCGGCAAACTCCAGTTCCTCATGGTCGGCAAAGTCGAGTTCGAGTTCGAGGAGCGAGGTCAGATGGAGCAGTCGCTCTCGCAGCTCCGAGATACGCTCGGACACGCTACCGCGCAACTGGCTAAGCGCCAAGTCTTTCTCGGCACGCGACTGCGCGGCGATGAGGTCGGCTACGGCTTCGGCACGCGTCAGGTCCATCTTGCCGTTGAGGAAGGCGCGTTGGGTGAACTCGCCTCCGCGGGCCATGCGGCATCCGGCATCGACGAGCCAGCGGAGCAGTTCCTGCTGGATATAGAGGCTACCGTGGCACGCTATCTCGACTACATCCTCGCCCGTATAGGAATGCGGGGCGCGGAAGAGGGTGAGGAGCACCTCGTCCAGCACTTCGTCCTCGCGCCGGAGGTGGCCATGCAGCACGGTATAGGGCCGGGCGTCGGTGAGGGAACGTGTGCCTACAAAGTAGCGGGCAACCGTCTCTATCGCCCGGCTACCGCTGACGCGTACGACGGCTATTCCGCCCTGTCCGTACGCCGTACATATGGCACAAATCGTGTCCAAGGGTGTACCCTCCTCGAAAAACGACTACAAAAGTACACATTTTTTTGCATACGTGCAAATTTTTTACTATCTTTGCACGATTTTTGTAGCGAAACGAGGTATGAAACATACAAGACATACGATTTTTGCCGCTCTGACGGCGGCGGTACTGCTCCTGGTGGGCGTCACGGGTGCGGAGGCCAAGAAGCCGAAACCCATAGAGGACTTCACAGCCGACGGGCTGGCCTATCACGTGCTGCGTCAAGCGCCGGACGGCGAGGTGGAACTCACGGCGCCTTCGGGCGAAGCGCCGAAGTACAGCGGCGACATCGTGGTGCCGGATTCGGTGGTACTGGGTGAGAACCGCTACGCCGTGGTAGCGATAGGTGATGCCGCTTTCAAGGGCGCGGACGAACTGCGGAGCGTCCGGCTCGGTGAGTCGATCCGCATCATCGGCGCCTATGCGTTCTCGGGATGCGACCAACTGGAGCGGGTCAGTCTGCCCCGTGTGATGCAAGCGATACGCGTAGGGGCGTTTCAGTACTGCACGTCGCTGGATTCGGTGGTGCTACCGGAGACGCTGCGCAACGTGGAGTTCGGCCTGTTTATGCACTGCCATGCGCTGCAGACGATCGTCTTTCCTGAGTCGTTGCAGCAAATCGGCGAGAGAGCTTTTGCCTACTGCTCGGAGCTGCGTAGCCTCACGCTGCCTGCCCACCTGACGACGATCAACAACGAGGCGTTCTACCAATGCCCAAAGCTGGAGGAGATCGTATGGCCTAAGTCTCTCGCGCGCATAAGCCTGCGCGCGTTCAGTAATTGTATAGCGTTGCGCGAGCTGGACCTGCCTAACCATCTGCGCATCCTGGGCGAGTCAGCCTTTGAGGGCTGCACGGGACTGAAGACGGTCTCTCTGGGTGCGGGCCTGGCCGAGATGGGCGATGCCGTGTTCCGCAACTGTTACGAGATGGAGTTGCTCCGCATCGCGCCGGAATGCAAGAAAGTGATGCGACGCACGCAGTTTGCCGGATGTCTGAAGTTGCAGATAGAGGTGAAAGAGTGAAATTAATTTCACTCTTAGACCGGCTCTTTTAGAGCCTAAAAGAATAAGGACCGCTACGCTGATAGACCGTTGCACTGATAGACCGTTTCACTGATAGACCGCTACGCTGATAGACCGGCACTTTCAGTGCCTGATAGACTGATTCAGTATCGTAACTATACATACCAAGTCTATATTCTATCAGTGAGCAAAGCGAACGGTCTTTACTCTTTGAGTAAGCGCAGCCGGTCTAAAAAGAATCGCACCTCCGGTGGGGAGATGCGATTCTTTTTTTGTTTAGCAGTGCTGGTCGCGGAGCAGGTCGTTGACCTCCTTGACGGGGTTGAAGGTAGAAACCGGCACCTCGACAAAGATAGTATTCCACTTAGCCATGGCACCATTCCAGAGACCCGGCAACTCGAGTGCCAGCAGGTCCTTGCCGTCCTTAGACTTATGGGAGATGAAGCCCGTAGCGGGATCGACAAAGTCGGGCAGGTTGTAGGGATGTCCCTCCGGATCCTTGGTAGCGCAGACGAGGTCCACGGGATTGAAGTGGGTAGCCTCGGCCATGAGACGCGGATCGCTGATCTGGCTCGACTCGAGAATCTGGCGCGAGATAGTGCCATCAGCCTCACGAACCAGGAAGGGTCCACCACCGGGTTCGCCCGTATTCTTCACTACGCCGCACACGCGTATCGGGCGCATGAGCATGGCGCGCTCCTTATCATCTATCGACGGGTCTTGCAGACGCTCGAAGACGCGACGTTGCTCGGTAACGAGTACGCCGGCCAAGATCTGCTTGTAGCGGATGGTATCCTTCTTGAGGCGATCGGGCACGACGTTGTCTATATTCTTGATGAAGATGACGTCGGCATCCTGCTGGTTGAGGTTCTGGATGAGTGCGCCGTGTCCGCCGGGACGGAAGAGGAGCTTGCCATCGGCCGTACGGAAAGGCGTTCCGTCGGGGTTGCCGGCCAGGGTGTCGGTGGAAGGCAGCTGTTCGGAGAACGACACGTCGTACTTGACGCCATAGCGATTCTCGTACTCCGTCAGATGCTCGGCGATATGCTGACGGAAGAGCGGCAGATGTTCGTGAGAGACGGTGAAATGCAGATGTACCTTACCCTCGGAAGCGGCATACTGCGCGCCCTCTACCATATGCTCCAGCGCAGGCGTACGGGCGCCGTCGCGGTACTTATGGAACAGGAGCAGACCCTTAGGCAGCCGGCCATAGTGCATATCCTCCAGGAGGTAGCGAACGGCTTCTTGTCCCTCTTTGCCCTCGAGTTGCGGTCCGAAAGCGAACTCCGACTTATGCGCCAGGAAGATCTTGACAGCCTCGGTCTCCTCGCCGTTGTCCAGGTACTCGAAGAGCTTCTTGAACATACGGCTGGCGGCACCCGAAGCGGGCACGAATTTCAGGATCTTGTGGCCCTCGGCCAGATAGTCTTGCCAAGCCCGGATATACATCTCCTGCTCCTCTTTCTTCGGGGCCAGGATACCATCCTTGACCGAAGCGGGTGCTACGATGTCCAGCGGCGGAAAACCGGTACGGAAACTGTCTAACTGTTGCTGAGCTTGCTCGATGGTGATACCACGAGCCTCTAATTGCATGAGATCAGATGATGAAAAATTCATGGTTAATATTGCTTTAAGGGTTTATTAAACTTGCGCAAACACGTGTATAAACGAGCTTTTTCACTCGAATTTGCTGCAAAGTTACTATTTTTTTTGGATATATGCAAATTTTTTTGTAATTTTGCGCCCGATATTACGTAAACAATGAAAAATATTGCATTTCTTATCAATCCGATCTCGGGTACGCAGAACAAACGCAAGTTGCCCAAGTTGATTCGTGACACCCTGGATCACGAGCAGTGGTTGGAGAATATTGTCTTCACCGAGTGTCAGGGGCACGCCGAGGATTTGGCCCGTCAGTTTGCGAGCATGGGTTTTGATGCCGTGGTGGCCGTGGGCGGTGACGGTACGGTGAACGAGGTAGCGCGTGGTCTGAGGGGCACCCAGACGGCGATGGGTATCCTGCCGATGGGTAGCGGCAACGGTTTTGCCCGCCATCTGGATATACCGATGCGCACCAACCGCGCCATCGAAATGCTGAATCACTCGGAGCCTATCAGCGTGGACTACGGACTGGCTAACGGTCGGCTGTTTGTCAGCACGTGTGGCACAGGTTTTGATGCCCTGATAGCAGACCAGTTTGCGGGCTCGACCCGACGCGGGTTTGCTACCTACCTGCAGAACGTGTTGAAGGACGTGCTGCTGTACCGTCCGGAGGTGTACCACCTGAAGGGCGATGGTATCGACGTGACGCACAAAGCCTTTCTGATGACCTTTGCCAACGCCAGTCAGTGGGGCTACGAGGCTTATATCGCCCCCAAGGCCAGTGTGCAGGACGGCATGATGGACATCTGCATCATGAGTAGCAGCGCGCTGCTGGGTGCACCGGGTCTGGCGTTGAGGCTGTTCACCAAGTCGATCGACAACAGCCTGTTTATGGATACGATCCGTGCCCGCGAGATATGGGTGGAGCGTGAGACGGCTTCGGCCTTCCATATCGACGGCGATCCGGTGGACATGGAGAAAGATATCCACATCCAGATCGTGCAGGACGGACTGCGCGTTCTCGTTGAGAAGCGATTTTAAATAAATTTGAAGATTTGAAGATTTGAAGATTCGAAGATTCGAAGATTAATTATGGAACTGAAGATCATCAATAAGAGCAATAATCCCCTGCCCCGCTATGAGAGCGAGCAGGCAGCGGGTATGGACATACGTTGTAACATACAGGAGGCCATCACGTTGGCGCCCATGGAGCGCCGGTTGATCCCGACGGGCCTGTTTATCGAGTTGCCGGTAGGCTACGAGGCCCAGATACGTCCGCGTAGCGGCCTGGCCCTGAAGCGCGGACTGACCGTGCTGAACACGCCGGGCACCATCGACGCGGACTACCGCGGTGAGGTGGGCGTCATACTCATCAACCTGAGCGGGGAGCCGCAGACCATCGAGCCGGGCGAACGGATCTGCCAGATGGTGATTGCACGCCACGAGCAGCCCGAGCTGGTGGAGGTGACGGCGCTGAGCGAGACGGAACGCGGCGCCGGCGGATTTGGGCATAGCGGACGAAATTAAAGGTGAAAATTGAAAATTGAAAGGTGAAAGGAAAGCGATTTATAGTATGGGTTGGACTGGTAGGGATGCTATGCAGTCCGATGATGGGCCAGGAGACGGAGCAGCAGATGGGCCGGCAAATGGGCC
>DFGU01000017.1:19467-25444 GCA_002371785.1 Bacteroidales bacterium UBA3742 | reverse complement strand
GCAGGGCGCTTTTCGGCATGATGGAGCGTCTTCCGGACGCGGAGCAAGCCCTAATAATTCGGCGCATATGAGCGAACCGTACTGTTCCTTGAACTGTCCTGCCAGGTCGCGTACCAGCGCATAGTTGGCCATCTTTCCGTCGTTGTCGTGCGGAGTGGCACTTCCGTTCTGCAAACCGGCAAGCATAAACATACCACTTGCCGCACCGCAGACAAGCCGCATTCTGCCCATGCCGCCGCCAAACGAAGCAGACAGGCGAAGAGCAAGTTTCTCGTCTTGGATGCCATACAAATCCGCACAGGAAGCGAACACCGCTTGGGCGCAGTTAAACCCCTGTTTAAACAGTTCTATTGCGCGTTGCGCGCGCATTTCAATATCTTGTTCAGTCATAGCGGCTGCAAAAGTACAAAAAAAAATCGACACCCGCAAGGAAATGCCGATTTTTTTTCATTTAGAGCCGAATTTAGTGCTTGATTTTCCGTTCGAAGTTATAACCCACCCGGATGGCGGGTTCGATCGTTGCCGTCTCGTGGGCGAGCAATACCTGTCGAACGTCGTCAAGCAGACCATGGGGTCGTCGCCCAACTCGTATATCGACGAGGCGCTGGTTCGTCAGGGTTTGCCACGAATCCTGTTGAGGCCTAATGAGATGTCTATTTCTGCCATAAATAAGAGGTTTTAAATGTATATTATATATAAATATATAATATAGTAAATTGTACATAAATTGGTCATTTGTTAGTTTGACAGAGGCTTGACGTTAGCCTTGACCGTCGGTTGACTGTCGGTTGACCGTCGGTCCAATCTGAACATTCAGGGGACAAAGTTTGGAAGAAATGTGTTAGATTTTGCAAAAATATGCCGAATTTGCGGAGCTAAAGCTCCTCGTCGGGACGTAATTTATGACGGCATGGCATGCCGGACAATGAACGACGTGACTGCCGATTGACAATCGGCGAAATATGAAGAAGAATAAACTCGGGCCTGACGTCCCGAGCACATAACAAAAATTCGCCGCGCCCACAATCCCTAAACGTCAAGAGATACCGGCTTGGCCAGTCGGCACCGCAGGTAAGGGCCACCTGTAGGGACCACCGGACTATCTCATATTCAACGCCATCGGCAACATGCAAAGGAATGGTATAGAACGTGCATAATCCATCGTGGAGTAGTTGTCGCGGAAATGCAAATTCTCGTAATACGATTTCTTGCGTTTGAAATACAATTTCTCCGATTGAACAGCCCACGCGACCTGACCGAGTTTCTGCGCCAAGAACCATTTTTCCAACAAGCGAGAACAACGGCCATTACCATCGGCAAACGGGTGAATACTTACGCAAACAAGGTGAATCATCGCCGCGTAATAAAACACCTCGTCGTACGACAATTCCTGCCGCACAAGCACGTTAATATCGTGCATAAGTTTGTCCATCTCCTCGGCCACGATACTCGGATCTGCACCTGTATAGACCTTCATTCCGCCGCCAAAGACACCTACCTGCATGTCCCGATACGCGCCCTTGTACTTATCGGTGATACCAGAGCAATCGGACATCATCTTATGCGCCGCAAGGAAAGAATCCGTGCTGATAGTATTCTTAGCCGCGAACTCGTACGCAGCAATCATGTCGTCAATCTCTTGCACATCGCGGCTGATAATCTTCGCCTCCTTAAGTTTCATGTAATCATCTTCGGTCATGGACGAACCCTCAATAAGACTGGAGTTACAAGATGAACTCAACAAGTAGAACTTGAAATTCTGAGGCGTAAGCGGTTTAGAAGCAAGTCGTTTGACACGCTTCTCAATCGTTATCGGCTGCTGCGCTTGGTAGTCAGCAAAGAACTCACTATGTATAATCTGCAACGATTCCATCATTTAGGCTGCAAAGTTACGATAATTTTTCGAGATATGCAAATATTTAGGACAGAAATTTCAATTTGCCGCAAAAATGCGACAAAAATGCAAAATGAAGCGGGCTACGCGCTCACTCGTGAAGAAGAGGACGTACTAAGAGGAAGCAATACAATAAACCTACAAAAAAAATCGGCATTTCCTTGTGGGTGTCGATTTTTTTTTGTACCTTTGCAGCATAATTTATAAACCGAGACGAAGCATGCTACTATATCCTAACTGTAAACTGAATATCGGACTGCGGGTGATCGACCGCCGAACGGATGGCTACCACGACCTGGAGACCATCTTCTACCCCGTATACGGACTGCACGACGAACTTGAGATTCAAAGATTTGAAGATTTGAAGATTCGAAGATTCGAGGATTCGGAGATTGAGTTTATTCAGGAGGGACTCGCGGTGGACTGTCCCGCTGAGGACAATTTGATCATCAAGTGTTACCACATGATGCAGGCAAAATTCCCGCAGATAGGCGGCGTACATATTCGCTTTCGCAAGCAGATACCTTTCGGTGCGGGACTCGGCGGCGGATCGAGCGACGCTGCCCATATGGCCATCGCGCTCAACGAATTGTTCGGCCTCGGACTCAGCCAAGCGGAACTGGCCGAGATGGTGCGTCCCTTAGGTGCCGACTGTCCGTTCTTCATCTACAACACGCCCTGCTACGCCGAAGGTATCGGCGACAAGCTTCGTTCCATCCGGTTCGACCTGAGCGGCCTTAGGCTCGTCATGATCAAACCCGCCTGCGGCGTCTCCACACGCGAAGCATATGCCGGCATAACACGTCATCCGGAAGCCCGGGGACAGCTCCTGCAGACGCTCAGCAAATCGGAAAGCGCTCTTGACCTGCTGCGCCATTATCCCGAAGTCTTCCTCAACGACTTCGAGCAGACCGTCTTCCCGCCGCACCCCGAGATAGCGGCACAAAAAAAGCGCCTACAGGATGCTGGCGCTCTGTATGCAGCGATGAGCGGCAGCGGCTCAACGGTGTTTGGCTTGTTTGAGGACCACGGCAAAGGTAGTTCCCTGGCCGGGACGGCTATGACGGAGCAAGAGGCTACCGCCATGATAATCTTCGATGATACGCTTGGCGAGCGTAAGGCCTAATCCCCACCCTCGTTTCTTGGTCGTGAAACCGGCCTGGAAGACCTGACGACGCGCGGCAGCATCCATGCCGCGTCCCGTATCCTGAACGAGCACGCTGACCTCATCATCATCGGTCTCCGTGGAGATGGTGATCGTGCCCTGACCGTCCATGGCATCCACAGCATTCTTGACCAGGTTCTCAATGACCCAGGCAAAGAGCGGTCGGTTGAGTTCTACCACCACAGGACTATCCTCCGGCACCCGATTCAATATCTCCACCTTATTAGACACGCGCGTACGCATATACGCGAGCGAATCCTCGACGGCCTCCGCAAGACGTACCGGCTCCAGTTCGGGTTCGCTACCGATCTTATTGAAGCGGTCGGCTATCATCGAAAGACGCGAGACATCATTGCGCAGAAGCGGGAGCATATCATCCTCGGGATAGCGTTCGGAGAGGATCTCCTGGCAGGCCATGAGCGACGAGATGGGTGTGCCGAGTTGATGGGCCGTCTCGCGACTCAGTCCCGCCCATACGCGGTTCTGCTCGCTATGATGGGCGGTGAGCAACATGATGACGGCCACCAGGATAAAGATGAATATCAGCGAGAACTGGAGATACGGCACATAGCGCAGTTGGCGCAAAAGCGTGGACTCGGCATAGTAGATATACTGGGGTTCGGCACCGGGCAGTTCCAGCACGATAGGTCCGTTGAGCGTACGCGGGTCGGCCACCGTGTCGGTCACATTCGCACAACTCAATATCGTGCCGGCCGAATCCACGAGATAGACCGGGATGGACGTATTCGACTGGATGACCGCCAACTCCATGCTCAGATCGGCATCCTCGGGTGCCACGACCATCAAGCGGGTCGCCTCGACCCACATCTCCACTTTCTTCTGCTCCTCCTCGGCCAAGCGGCGCGCTAAGTTGTTGGTAAACAGCACCGATACCACCACGATCAACAGCGAGACAATCAGTATCAAAGTGCCTAAGCGTTTCTCACGAGACATATAGAAATGTTACGATTTATAATTCAAAATTCAAAATTCGGGTGCAAAGGTACGAAAAAATTTGCACATGTCAAAATATTTTTGTAACTTTGCAGCGTATTTGTGCATATAACAATAATTACTATAAAATTTATAATAATATGAAACCCACACACATTGAACATCTCGGTATCGCTACTCCGAATCTGGAGGCTGCTATGCCGTTTTTTGAGTTCCTCACCGGTGGCAAATGCTACAAGACCGAGGTAGTAGAAGATCAGAAAGTGAAGACCGCTTTCTTCAAGGTTGGTGAAGTGAAGATCGAGCTCCTGGAGCCCACGTGCCCCGAATCGACCATCGCCAAGTTTATCGAGAAGAACGGCGGACGCGGCGGTCTGCACCACGTTGCCTTCAACGTAGAGGACACGGCTGCTGCCCTGGCTGAGGCTGAGGCTGCCGGACTGACCCTGATCGACAAGGCTCCGCGCAAAGGTGCCGAGAACCTGATGATCGCCTTCCTGCACCCGAAGAGCACCTGCGGCGTGCTGACCGAGATCTGCCAACAACCCAAATAATGTTGAAAGTTGAAAGTTTATTATGGATACAGAGAAACTGAATAAACTGATCGAGAATCGCGAGAAGGCGATGGCCGGTGGCGGCGAATCAGCCGTAGAGAAGCACCACGCCAAGGGTAGTTATACCGCTCGCGAGCGTATCAACATGCTGCTGGACGAGGGTTCGTTTGAGGAAGTGAACATGTTCCTCACCCACCGTTGCCACGACTTCGGCATGGAGAAGAAAGTGTTCCTGGGCGACGGCGTAGCCGTAGGTTCGGGTACGATAGACGGTCGTCTGGTATTCGTCTTTGCACAGGATGCTACCGTTATCGGCGGTTCGCTGAGCGAGACGATGGCGCTCAAGATTTGCAACGTGATGGATCAAGCCATGAAGCTGGGTGCGCCGATCATCGGACTGAACGACTCGGGTGGCGCACGTATCCAGGAGGGTGCATGTGCCCTAGCCGGCTATGCCGAGATCTTCGAGCGTAACATCCTGGCGTCGGGCGTAGTGCCGCAGATCAGCGTGATCTTCGGTCCGTGTGCCGGTGGTGCGGTATATAGCCCCGCGCTGACCGACTTCATCATGATGACCGAGCAGAACTCGTATATGTTCATCACCGGTCCGAAGGTAGTGAAGTCCGTGACTGGTGAGGATGTAACAGTAGAGCAACTGGGTGGCGCTAAGGTGCATGCTACCAAGTCGGGTGTGACCCACTTTGTAGCCGCTACCGAAGAGGAGGCGCTGCAGGAGGTTCGCCGCCTGGTAAGCTTCATCCCGCAGAACAACATGGAAGAGGCTCCGCTCGTAGAGTGCACCGACGATATCACCCGCGTAGAGGACCAGCTGAACGAGATCGTTCCGGCCGACCCCAACAAGCCGTACGACATGCACGAGATCATCGACCTGATCGTGGATAACGGCGACTTCATGGAGGTGCACAAAGACTACGCCAAGAACGTGATCTGCGGTTTTGCACGCTTCAACGGTCGTTCGACGGGTATCATTGCCAACCAGCCGAGTTGGCTGGCCGGTGTGCTCGACTGCGACGCAAGTCGTAAGGCAGCGCGCTTCGTTCGTTTCTGCGACGCCTTCAACATCCAGATTCTGACCCTCGTGGACGTTCCGGGCTTCCTGTGCGGAACAGGCCAGGAATATGCCGGCATCATCGACCACGGTGCAAAACTGATGTTCGCTTACGGCGAGGCTACTGTGCCTAAGGTAACGATCACCGTACGTAAGAGCTACGGCGGTAGTCATATTGTGATGAGCTGCAAGCAGCTCCGTGGCGACATGTGCTACGCATGGCCGAATGCCGAGATCGCCGTGATGGGTGCAAGCGGTGCGGTAGGTGTACTGCAGGCTAAAGCCCTGAAAGCTATCGAAGATCCGGAGGAGAAGAAGAAATTCATCGCCGAGAAAGAGGC
>DFGU01000017.1:0-19352 GCA_002371785.1 Bacteroidales bacterium UBA3742 | reverse complement strand
GACGATGTCATCGAGCCGCGCTACACGCGTAGCCGCATCATCCGTGCCTTTGAGATGCTGCAGACCAAGCGCCTGACCAACCCGCTCAAGAAGCACTCGAACATACCATTATAATCATTAAACGATCAACAGTATGGTATTATTAGTAGCAAAAAGTCTGGTTGACTGGTCATGGGGCGACACTTGGGTAGTGACGGGCCTGGGCTTCGGCATTGTGGTCGTGCTGCTCATCTGCTTGGTATTCATCCTGCAAGCATTCGGATGGACCATGCAGCGCATGACGGCACCCAAGGCGCCGAAAGCACCGGAAGCGCCAAAGCAGACTCCGAAAACTGAGAGTACTCAGAAGGCTGTTCAAAAAGCACAGACAGCTCCCTCGGAGCCGGAGAAAGCAGCTATCGCTATGGCCATCGCCGCATCGGATAGCGATGAGATAGCTGCCGTAGCCTATGCGCTTCACCTGGCACACAACAGTCGTCATGACTTGCCGACAGCCATGATCTCGCTCCATCCGCATGAGACTGCATGGAACACGAAATCAGTAGGAATGAATAATGCGGGCTTCTAGCACACATTAATCGTGCCCGAAAGGGCTAAGAACAATGCGGGCTTTTAGCCCACATTAATCGTGCCCGAAAGGGCTAAGAATAATGAGGGATTCAAGAATCCAGATTTAAAATTCGAAGATTCGAAGATTTGAAGATTAAAAATTTTAATTTATATGAAGGAATTCACATTCAAGATCAACGGTGCTGAGTACAAGTGCGCCGTAGAAGAGATCGAGGCCGGTAAGACGCAAGTGACCGTCAACGGCAAGGTATATGAAGTAGAGACCGAGGCTCCAAAGGCTGCGCCCAAGGCTGCTCCGGCTCCCAAAGCAGCTCCTGCTCCGAAACCCGCTGCTCCCGCCGCACCAAAGGCTGAGGCACCCAAGGCTGCCGCTCCTGCTGCCGGTGGCGTGCAGGTGAAGAGCCCGCTGCCCGGATCGGTGATCAAAGTGCTGGTATCGGAAGGTCAGGCCGTGAAGAAAGGCGACACTCTGCTGACACTGGAGTCCATGAAGATGGAGAACGCCATCATGGCTGAGGCTGACGGTACGGTAAAGCAAATCGCCGTTAGCGCCGGTCAGAACGTAATGCAAGACGACTTACTGATTGTTCTTGGCTAATATGGAGGACTTTTTTCAAAGCATGGGATTTATGCAGATGGCATGGGAACAGGGCGTGATGCTGCTGGTCTCATTCTTCCTGCTCTACCTTGCTATCCATAAGAAATACGAGCCGCTGTTGCTGCTGCCGATCGCTTTCGGTATGCTGCTAACCAACCTGCCGGGTGCCGGTATGTATCATAGCGAGCTATGGGCCGACTTTGTGAATCCGCAGAGCCCGCTCTACCATTCCTATGGTGCGATACTGAAAGAGGCCGGTCTGCTGGACGTACTCTATATCGGCGTGAAGACCAGCTTGTATCCCTGCCTGATCTTCATCGGCGTAGGTGCGATGACCGATTTCGGACCGCTGATTGCCAACCCGAAATCGCTCTTACTGGGCGCTGCTGCACAAATAGGTATCTTTGTGACCTTCCTCTGCGCGTATGCGATGGGCTTCGATCCTAACCAAGCCGGTTCGATAGGTATTATCGGTGGTGCAGACGGTCCAACCAGCATCTTCCTGACTTCTAAGTTGGCGCCGGAGTTGCTGGGACCAATCGCTATCGCTGCTTACTCGTACATGGCCCTGGTGCCGGTGATCCAGCCGCCTATCATGCGTGCGCTGACGACCAAGAAAGAGCGCGCCATCAAGATGGGCCAATTGCGTCCTGTATCTAAGACAGAGAAGATCGTCTTCCCCATCATCATCACGGCTATCGTAGCCCTCATCCTGCCGGATGCTGCGCCGCTGATCGGCTGTCTGATGCTGGGTAACTTGATGAAGGAGTGCGGCGTAGTAGATCGTCTGACCAAGACCGCCCAGAACGAACTGATGAATATCGTCGTCATCTTCCTGGGTCTGTCGGTAGGTGCTACGGCCACCGGAGCCAGTTTCCTCAACCTCAAGACGCTGGGTATCCTCTCGATGGGTATCGTAGCCTTTGGTCTGGGATCGGCTGGTGGTGTACTGCTCGCTAAGTTTATGAACCTCTTCCTCAAGGAGAAGATCAACCCGCTGATTGGTTCGGCCGGTGTCTCGGCAGTGCCGATGGCAGCCCGTGTGAGCCAGACGGTCGGTCAGGAGGAGAACCCGTCGAACTTCCTGCTGATGCACGCTATGGGTCCGAACGTGGCCGGTGTGATTGGTTCGGCCGTAGCAGCCGGTGTGCTGCTCAAGATGCTGGGCCCGTTGGTAGGTCTATAAAAGGAGAAAGGAGTAAAGAAGTAAAGAATACGAAAAGAAAAGCGTTAACCCGATTGGAGTTAACGCTTTTTTTTGATCAGTGCCCCGAAGTAGCTCCGATAGGCATAGCGCGGAAAGAGTTTGCGCGTCTGCATCATCTGGAACGTCAAGCGCAGCAGGGTATATATCTTCTGGCGAAGCCGCCCCTTCTCCGGTCGCTGATAGGGGAAGTAGTAGAGCGTACGGCCATACAGCCGGAGCTTCGGTTCGCGTCCGCAATGCCCATCCTTGATGAGTTGGCAAAACAGCTGCCGGCCCTTCCGGGCACAACGCTCCGTATAGAGAGGGAATTCCTCGCTCGGCAACCCCAGATAGTGCACCAGTACCCATCCGAACGTCTGCCATACTTCCAACATCTGCATCCGCTCCAGCACGGGCCGCAGGGTCTCGTCTAACCCCTTCACATCCTTGGCGGCATGCAGCGCCAACGACCAGTCAGCCAGTTGACGCAGACCTACTCCACTCGACTCAAAGTGATGCCACGCATGCATGAAGATATAGAGCGCATCAAAGGCCAGACTCGGTATCGACACATCGGTATCGCCTACGCGCAGCGTACGCGTATGCGCCATCTCGCGGTGTGTAAAATCCTGGAAAGCACGATCCCCGTCGGGTATGTTATGCAGCTCCATGGCCACACGGTGCAGTTCTACGGCCAGGTCGAGCTTTTCGTCCATCACCACGGCAAAATGCAGCCCCGCATGTTCCTCGGAGAACCAATACGCCTCGGGGAAAGCTGCTCGCATGACGGCTATCATATGGTCGTACTCCTGCTCACCGATATACATATCCACATCGGCCGAGGAGCGCATGTCCGGATTCGGGTAGAGAACAGCAATAGAATGTCCCTTGATCAGTACGGGTTCGATCTTCTGCTCACGCAGCACACGGACGGTCTGCTGCAGAATGGCCTTCTGGCGCTCGGTGCGCTGCAGGGTGTGGAAGACCCGCAGTTTCAGTTCCTGCGGTTGGATAACAGGCAGCCCCTGGTTGAGCGCCCATACAGCCAGCATATGGTCCATCTGCTGACGACGCGCCACGTACCACAGCTCCGGCTCCAGCAGTACGGACGGATCGCACGAGAGCGGTTCGCCCCATATCATGCTACGCAGTAGCGCCGTTATTTCGTCAGCGTATCGTGGCATAGGCGCGCAGCATCGGTATTCGGCAGACATTCCAAGCCATAGACGGGTACGAGCTGTATCGTCTTGGCGATCGTTTCATACAGACAGTCCATCATCTCCGGCACGATCTTCAGGCCGCTGCTGGAGGCCAGCATATAGGCATAAGCCTCGGGGAGACGCAACAAGCGTATCTCGTTGTGCGGTGCTTGCGACAGCTTGACTATGCCGCGCACCAGTGCGGACTGGTTTTTATAGCACGGCGTCTTGCCGCTCCATGGCGAGCCGTACACACGCACCTCGCCATCCGGCAGGACGCGTAGCACGGGGTTATCATCGTTGAGCAACCATGCATCCGGATAAGCCTCTTGCCAAAGTCGGGAATGGGTGGATTTACCCGTTCCGGAATGGCCCAAGAAGAGTTGGGCATAGCCGTCGCGCACCGTGACGGAGGCATGCATCTCCAGCGTCTGCAAGCCGGAGGTAGCAAAGGCATAGAGGAGCATGGCCGCATTGTCGATGGCAAAGCGCACATCGTTGCAGTCGGGCAGTATATGGAGCGTGGCTCGACTAAAATCAGCCGATGCCGATATATAGCAGCATATCGGTGTGTCGCGCCACTTGGAGACTCCGAAAAGCCAGTCAGAGCCCTCGTGATAAAGCTCGATGCGTGGCATATCTTCGTCGGAACGGTCGGTATAGACGTGCTCCAAATTGGCAGGAGGCGTATAGGCGTCCTGAAGTATCTCCACTCGGAAAAGGGGATCACCCTCCTCGATCAGGAAGGGCGCATAGTTGCTCAGAGCGGCTTCCCACTCGGCCGGCAACGACAGACCAAAGACGTGGTCTGCTACGCGATATAGACGTTGTACAACAGCCATTAGCAACTCTCAAACTGACGCAAGAAGCGTACGTCATTCTCAGAGAACAGACGCAGGTCCTTCACGCGGTATTTCAGGTTGGCGATACGCTCCACACCCATACCGAACGCATAGCCCGTATAGACTTTGCTGTCTATACCGCATGCCTCCAGCACGTTAGGATCCACCATACCGCATCCCAGGATCTCTACCCAACCCGTTCCCTTGCAGAACGAGCAGCCCTTACCGCCACACAGGTCGCACGAGATATCCATCTCGGCCGAAGGCTCGGTGAAGGGAAAGTAGGACGGACGCAGACGAATCTGGGTCTCCGGACCGAACATCTCCTTGGCGAAGTAGAGCAAGGCCTCCTTAAGGTCAGCAAACGACACGTTTTTGTCTATATAGAGTCCCTCTACCTGATGGAAGAAGCAGTGTGCACGGGCCGAGATAGCCTCGTTGCGATACACACGTCCCGGGCAAAGCACGCGGATAGGCGGCTTCTGGCTAGTCATCACGCGCGTCTGGACAGACGAAGTATGCGAACGCAGCAGCACGTCGGTAGGCTTCTGCAGCCCCATCTCCTTCTCGATGAAGAAGGTGTCCTGCATGTCGCGTGCCGGATGCTCGGGAGCAAAGTTGAGCATACCGTATACGTGCTTATCGTCCTCCACCTCCGGTCCCTCGGCTACGGTGAATCCGATACGAGAGAAGATATCCACGATCTCCTCACGCACCAGCGAGAGGGGATGACGCGTACCCAGCTGGATAGGATCCGGCGTACGGGTCAGGTCGAGTCGCTCAGCCTTGGCCATCTGGCTCTCCATCGCCTCGCGCATCTCGCTAAGACGTCCCTCAGCCTGCTGACGCAACTGATTAAGCAACTGGCCTAGTTCACGCTTCTGGTCCGATGGCACAGTACGGAATTCATTAAACAGAGCTGTTATCTCGCCCTTCTTACTGAGGTACTTAATACGCAGGGCTTCCAACTCTTCCGCATTCTGCGCCTGCATATCGGCTACTTGCCCAAGCAAGTCTTGTACACGATCTTTTAAAGTCATATATCTATGTCTATTTTTCGATTTTCACTTTTCCGTTTTCAATCACCGGCATACCGGGCACAGCCTGCATGATCTGCCGTCCTAACACGTCGTACAACATGCGCGTAGGGTCCGCCGCTTCTACCTGCTCCACCGCCTCGAAATTGATGGGGGCATTCAGTTGCAGCACAGGCGTCAGGTCGTCGGTGCGGTTGGTATAATTCAGCTCGGCATCCGAGGTCTCGTCCTCAGTCATCGAACCGATAGGTACATCGGCCATGCCAATAGCCGCTTCTACCATCATACCGGTAACTATTTCCAGCATCGGGTTGCTGCTCATCACCTCGGCGATCATATTGGTCATATTAGCGTAGAACGTGTCAACGATGGAGTCTTTCTCCGGTCGTTCGGGTTCGTTGGCGTCGGAATGCAGGATGTAGAGGTCCACGACACTCGACTTCATATGGCGCTCAAAGAGCTCTACACGCGCCGAATCGGTCTGAGGCATGGCTGCCTCGAGCATAAGAGCCATCGCATAAGTCGAGGTGCTTTTCTTCATTTGCGCTATATAGCGATCCACCATATTCCACAACTTATGGGCCATCTCGGGCGCCAGGTTCTCGATATGCTCACGTTGCCACTGACGGCTGTAGGTCTGCATACCGGGCTGGGTGGGCAGCGACTGGATATCATCCGTAGCAACGCTCACGGTAGCGCGATCCGGGCTGATGGTCAACCAGCGATACGGACAGGGATAAGCGACAGGCGAACCCGTAGTAACTTCTACCAAGCTATCTCCACTCGCATAGAAGGCCGTGGTAGCGCCGCTGATATGCATATGACCGGTGAGCACCAGATGAACACCGTGGTTTGCCAACTGCTCGGCTATATAGGCTGCGCTATCCAGCTGGCATGCTGCCAACAGGGAAGATTGTTGGTCGAAGTGGTCGATCAGCTGCCAATGACACATGGCGATGACCAGATGGCCTTTCTCGCGTGCCTGATCGGCCTGGGAGAGGAGCCAACTGAGCGTAGCATCTGACAGTGAACCTACCGATGCATTGCCGTGCGCGCCGTCGATAGCCAACAGAGTCACACCCCGCATCGGCTGGGCCACATAGCTATGCGAACCAGCATCATGCTGCGTCTCTGCCGCAGGCATAAAGGCGGCGTATATACTATCGAACTGCGCATCCGTGATGGTCGGCACACGGGTCTTCTGACTGCCGGCATAGGCATACGACTGAGGATTGTTGATATCATGGTTTCCGGGAATGACCAGCACCGGAATACCGGCCGCGTTGAGACGCGCCAACTGGGCGGCCACCAGGTCATGACTCACGCGCTCGCCGTCCTTGGTCAGGTCGCCGGGCAACAATACCAAGTCCGGATGATACAGCAACGCCGTATCGATCAAGGCCAGAAAAGCAGGTTCGCTCAGGTCCAACATCTTACGACCAGAGGCCAACATATCATTGAGCGCCTCACCGGGCTGCAATAAGCTGGAGGCTGCCACGTGCGGATCGGCGATGACCATCACCCGCTCTGCGTACATGCTCTTCAACGAAAAGAGCACCAAAAAACTAAAAAATACGAATCGTTTCACAATATTGCACATTTTGCGCTGCAAAATTACTAAAAATTTTGCATATATACAAATCTTGCGGCAATTTTGCGAACGATTTTGCGAATTATTCTATGTCGAAGTCGAAAAAAGTATGCGGAAAGGGTTCGTTTCGGAGCGAAAAATGCCACCATTCCGAAGTGATAGCCCGAAAGCCATGTGCTGTCATGGCGCTGCGTAGCAACATACGGTTCATGAATTGTTGCTCGGTCACCCCCCCCTCTCGGGGCCGATAAACCATACGCTCCGGATCGCCGCAGTAGGACGGACGGCTCTCCTCGCCGAACCAATCGAACGTACCGCCCATATCCACATCCCGGCCCGTAGCGGCATCCACAAGGGTCAGATCGACTGCTGCACCACGAGCATGAGCCGAACGACGCGATATATAGCGTCCCAACATCTGCGATTTATCCACACGGGGATAATACTGCTGCCGCATGAGTGTATCCTCTACATCGGCTGCCCAACGCACGAAGGCATCCACCGCCTTACGGGGACGGTAGGCATCGTATATCTTCAGTCGATAGCCCTTCGCGCGCAACTCGTCGGCTACGACAGCCAATGAGTCGGCCGCCGGACGCGACAGCAAAGCCAGGGGGGCCAGATAGCCGGGCACGGGACGACCGGTAAAATTATTGGAGGTATAATAGCGAATCTCCAGCACCACATCGGGAATATGATCGCTTAGGGATACAAAGTCGTTCGGATAGGTACGCTTCTCGGGTTGAGGTACCACCACTTCGGCCTGCTTGGTCGTATCCACATCCGTAGTCTTCCGCTCCTGAACGGGCGAACATGCCGCAAGCAGCAGGAGCAGCAAGGCATAGGTATATAGTCGGCGCATCATAGGCATCTTTCTGCGACAGAATAAATATAAGACATCTTGGAATGGTCAATGGTTTGGAGCTGATAGTCTTGCTGGTCCAGCACCCAGTGAAGATCATCCAGGATACCGGTGCCCCGCATCTTGACCACAGCTTCCTTGCGAGTCCAGAGAGCGATGAAGGCGCGCTGAGGGTCCGGTGCGGCTGCTATTTGGGCTTGCTCTGCCTCATTCATCGTGCGGCGCACAAGCGAATCGTCGGCTCGGCGTATCGTCTCCACATCCACGCCTATTTCACGATCGCTCACAGCCACCAGGATAGCCTGTTTGCAATGACTTATGGAGAAATACGGCCCCTGCTCCAGGTAGGGCTTGCCGTACTCGTTGTAGTGCCACCGAGGCATGGTCGTGATTCCCTCGCGGCGTAGCAATTCGCTCAGCATCTCCCACGAACGCAGGCAGCAGTACCGGCCAAAAGTATGCTTGTAGCGCAAAGCCTCATCGCAACGAGGGGCCGGTACAATTTGGAGTAGGCGCGTTACCTCCTGCTCCGTACATTGACGCATGTCGTCGTGGATCAACAGCACTTACTGCAGCGGCTTCTTGGGCATGATAATCAGCAGAATGATGTAGAGCAGTATGCCCGGGAAACCGGTACTGAAAACCGAGAGCACGGCATATGCTACACGCACCAAGGTAGGATCCGTACCAAAATACTCTGCTATTCCGGCACATACGCCACCCAACATCTTGTTCTCCGAACGATACAGTTTCTTCTCTTCCATAGTAGTAATGAATTAGAAAAATATCACATTTAACTGCGCGACGGGTCGCATGTCAAATCTACGCGCAATTTCTTGAACGTCTTGGAATCCACCTCGCTCAGCATCACCGTAGAATGCACTTGGCAACCAGCCAGTTGCGGCAAGGTAGCCAAGGCTTTCCGGCATCGTTCATCATGACGTGAAAGCACAGAGAGGGCCACCAGTACTTCATCGGTATGCAGACGGGGGTTATGACCATGCAGATACTCGATCTTGGTATGCTGTACGGGCTCAATCATCTCGTCCGGGATGAGTCGTGCCTCGTGCTCAATACCGGCCAAGTATTTGATGACATTGAGCAGGAGTGCTGCCGACGAACCCAGCAGCGGAGACGCTTCGGCTGTGATAATCGTGCCGTCATGCAACTCGATCGCCGCCGAGGCGTTGCCCAGCGACTGCTCCTTGCGTTCGCGAGCCGCTACCGTGGTACGACGATAGGCGGTATTGATACCCACCTGCTTCTGGAGCATGGCCAGTTTCTGCACCTCCTGGTCGTTGCAATCGCCCTTAGCCAAGCGATTGAGTGCCGCGAAATAACGGCGTATGATCTCCTGCTTGCTGGCCTCGCAGCAAACCTGGTCGTCGGATATGCAGAATCCCACCTGGTTGACGCCCATATCCGTAGGCGACTTATATGGGTTGGATCCGTAAAGCGAGGTGAAGATAGCATCCAGCACGGGATAGATCTCGATGTCGCGGTTGTAGTTGACAGCCGTCTGATTATAGGCCTCCAAGTGGAAGGGGTCGATCATGTTGATATCATTCAGATCGGCCGTAGCGGCCTCGTAGGCCACGTTGACGGGATGACGCAGCGGCAAGTTCCAAACCGGGAAGGTCTCAAACTTGGCATAGCCGGCCGCGCGCCCACGCGTATGTTCATTATATAACTGGCTCAGGCAAACAGCCATCTTGCCGCTACCCGGTCCGGGAGCCGTTACGACCACCAACGGACGTGTAGTCTCTACAAAGTCGTTGCGTCCGAAGCCTTCCTCCGAGGCGATCAACTCCACATTGTGCGGATAGCCCTCAATGATATAATGATAATAGACCTTGATGCCCTGACGCTCCAAGCGGCGACGGTAGGCATCGGCCGAACGCTGACCCATATAGTGGGTGATGACTACCGACGAGACCATGAAACCACGCGACATAAACTCGTCGCGCAGACGTAGTACGTCCTCGTCGTAGGTGATACCCAGATCCTGGCGCACCTTATTCTTCTCTATATCGAAAGCCGAGATGACAATGACTATCTCCAGCGTATCGCGTAGCTGCGTGAGCATGGCCAACTTACTATCCGGAGCAAAGCCCGGCAGCACACGACTGGCATGCATATCGTCAAACAGCTTGCCACCAAACTCCATATACAGTTTGTTGCCAAACTTAGCGATCCGCTCGCGGATATGCTCCGACTGAATACGGATGTATTTCTCATTATCAAATCCGATGGCTTTCGACATAAGGCTCTCGTGTTATACGATTTATTCAAAAGCGCCCATCTGGAGCATAGCTACCTCCTTGGGCGTGAGGAAACGATACTTACCGCGAGCTACATTCTTCTTGGTCAGGCCGGCAAAGCTGACGCGGTCAAGCGTCATCACCTTGTAGCCCACTTTCTCAAACATACGACGTACCACGCGATTTTGACCGGAGTGGATCTCTAGGCCAATATGTCGGCGATCGTCTTTTGGGAACTCGAGTGCATCGGGTACGATACGCTCATCGTCCAGTATGATACCATTTCTCAGAATTGCCTCGTCCACCTCGCTGAGCTCATGATCCAGCGTAGCAGCGTATATCTTCTTCTTGCCAAACTTAGGATGGGTCAACTTGGAAGCCAAGTCACCATCGTTAGTCAGCAGGAGCACACCCGTGGTGTTGCGGTCCAGGCGACCTACCGGGTAGATACGCTCGGCGCACGCATTGCGTACGATATCGATCACGGTGCGACGCTCTTGCGGGTCATCGGTCGTGGTGACGGTATTCTTCGGCTTGTTGAGCAGGATATATATCTTGCGCTCACGATGTACGGGCTGGTTGTGGAACATGACCTTGTCGGTAGGCATCACCTTGGTGCCCAGCGACGATACCACCTCACCATTCACCGTGATCACACCGGCCTGGATGAAATCATCCGCTTCGCGACGCGAGCAGATACCGGCGTTAGCCAGGTACTTATTCAGGCGGATCGGCTTGGTAGGATCCTCATACTTCTCGTGATACTTCTGTCGTTTATTCTCAGGTGATACAGGTTTAGGTGCGTTACGACGCGGACGCATCACGCGCTCACGTTGCTCTCCAAATGCTACACGCTCGCCGCTCTGAAAACGCGGACGACGCGGCTGTTCATCGCCCTCACCGGCATTGCGCACAAAGCGAGGACGCGAGTTCCCGGTCTCACGACCCGGACGACTCGACTGCGTAAAACGGGGACGTTGTGAAGCCCCGTCTTGATTCGATCGGAAACCTCCCGGACGACGGGAGTTGTTGTTGTCAAACATAATAATTACAATACTTAAAAAAGACGCGCATAGGTCTCAGTCCTTCAGGAGAACCAAAGCCTATGCGCATGGTTTTCGGTCGGCAGGCCGACCATGAACTTTTAGGTTTAAGCTTCCTGAGCTTGCTCGATAGCCAGCTTGCCACGATAGTATCCGCAGCTCGGGCATACAGTGTGGTAGATGTAATGTGCGCCACAGTTCGGGCAGATAGCCAGAGTCGGCATTTTAGCTCTGTCATGCGTACGACGTTTCGCTTGTCTGGTGTGCGATTGTCTTCTTTTAGGATGTGCCATAGTTTATTTACAATTTTACAAATTTTACAAATTACAATTTTACAGTTTTTCTATTGTATCTCGGGTTCTTCCGGAGCCGCACTACAAAGGTGAGTTTGGAGAAGAGCCTGCATATGCGGGTTGCACTCACCTTCCGGGTGACTATGCGTCAGGGGAAGATTTACAATGATCAATTCGTATGCTAGCCACTTCAAGTCGAGCTCACGAGCGCCTTCCTCCACCTCCATCGGTTCGTTGGCCTCGATGTCGATATCCACGGGGTCCAGGCAACGGTCGCATGCTACCTGCACTCGGCCCTTCACCTGCATCACCAGGTCAAAGTTATCCTCTCGCAACGTCAGCTCCACTTGCGCCTCCACATGACCTCCCAACAGCTCCGTAGCCTCTTGCGAAGCCAGGTAGTCCGAATCCAGCACAAAAGCCGATTCATACCGACCGACAGCCAGTTGATCGAGCACGACCAGCGTAGATTCTAATTGAGCAGCCATAGTTAGTTGTTGTAGTTAGCACAAAAGCGGGTGCAAAATTACTGCTTTTTTTTGACATACGCAAATATTTGTGCGTTTTTTTGTAAAAAAAATCACACGCACACGTGGAAGCACCCGTTCTTTTTACTTTTTCTCGTATATCATGTACTTAAATTCCGATCTGTCAATCGCCGTATAGCCGCTATCCAGCAACATCTGCTCCAGTCGGCTATGCTTGTCCTTGTACTCCGGTTTGGTCTTAAAAGACGGGGAAAACGTACAAAAGATCACCGGATGCTCACGACCCACCAACTCGCTATACCACTTCGTATAGACCGGATCGAAGATATTCGACCAAAACTCATTCTTCACCGGCGCATGGCAATGCGTCAGAGCTCGCACCATATGTAGCTTGTCCCCCACCGCATAGACAGGTGCTAAAGCGGAATAGGTCTCATAGTCAGACACGATTTGCTCCATTTGCTCATTGTCCAGGTCACTAATACGGGTAAAGCGCATAACATCTGTCTGTCCCCAGGTGTTTTCACGAAATATGTCATGCCGACCTATCGCGTTGGTGGAGAAACGCACAACGAATAGCGGCGTTATGACGGCCATCGCCAGTAGCACATAGCGCTGACGACAAGCCCAATACACATATGCAGTCCACCAGGGCAGCAAGCATAGCAAGGCCGGAAACAACTTCATCAGTCCCATATCCGTACCCAGCGAGGCTACGCTCATGATGAGCAACGGGAATACCACGGCCGACATCGGCAATGTGTGCCGTTCGCGCTGTGCGTACAGCACAATAGCCACCAGCAGGACCAAGGAAGATATCAGATATATCTGATCCATGTTATACCACTGATTCGCCGCAAAAGCATAGAACACATAGTAGAGCATCGCGCCTCCCGCGGCTATCGCTATCAGCCACCGCCAGACCTCACGCATCTCACGTCCGGTCTGGCTCAGCACATAGGCAAACGCAGCCCATAGCGATATATCGGCCACCAGTCGAAAACCGTTCTTCCACATATCCTGCAGCATTCGCAACACGGTATGACGGGCCATCGGAGCCGCTACAGCATGGTGCATACCGTAGTACCAGCCCACAAGCCCAAGTCCGTATAGCAACGCTCCGCATCCGATGCCCAGCAGCAGTTCTCTGCGCCGGTCGCGGAGAAGGTCCGTCCAGGGACGTTCCCCACGCAGCATGGGCCAACAGCAGTAGAGCAACAAGATCGGCAGTACCAATATATTCGGAAAACGCACCAGCACGAGCGCTGCCAACAGCAGTCCCCATACCAGCCAACGGCCCCGATAAGCGGCTTTATCAAACAGCATCACCACCGTCAACGACAGCAGCAACACGCTGATCGTACCGGGTGAGAACTCCTGAAACGACCCATAGCCTACCAGCCAGTAGGTGAGTCCTAACCAATGAATATTGCGTCGGCGCTGCTCTCGATCCAGTAGCAGACAATAAGGCAACGCCACCGCAGCCGTCGTACACAGCCATCCCAGCACACGCATGGAGCATATCGTACGACCAAAGAGCGCGATCCATGCATGGCCGATAGCTATCGTTCCACAGGCCATAAAGCCCGACTCGAGCAATTCATATTTCGTGAGCCAGTAGAACGGGTCCATCGGGTTGCCCGCACCGCATACTACCCATAGCAGGGAGTATGCCAAGGCGCTCAGCAAAAGCACCCAACCGATCCACTTGCTCAACGACTTAGTCGGCATAGTAACTGAGGATCACATCGGTAATAGTCTCAACATCCTTCAGCTGCAGATCGAAGAAGAGCGGCAGACGTACCAGGCAGTCGGCATAGCGGTCACACTCCGGCAACGCACGTCCGTCGTGACGCGCGCGGTAGAACTCGCTGCTATGCAGACTCAGGTAGTGGAACACAGCCCCTACTCCATTCTCCTTCATATGCTTGATGAAGGCCGTACGTTTCTCATAGTCCGGGAAGACGAGGTAGAACATATGCGCATTGTTGGTGGCATAGTCCGGCACGTCGGGCATACTGAAATAGCCCTTCTGGGCCAGCGGCTTCAGACGCTCGTAGTAGCAGTCCCAGAGCTGACGACGCTTCTGTTGTATCTCATCCAGGTTCTCCAGTTGGGCCCACAGGAAGGCGGCATTGACCTCGCTCGGCAGGAAACTGGATCCCATATCCACCCAGCCATATTTGTTCACCTCTCCGCGGAAGAACTCCGCACGGTTGGTACCCTTCTCCCATAGTATCTCGGAGCGACGCACAAAGCGCTCGTCGTTGACTACCAGCAGCCCACCTTCACCTCCGGCCGTTATGTTCTTGGTCTCGTGGAACGAGAAAGCAGCCAGATGACCGATGCCACCTAATGGCTTTCGAGTTTCGACTTTCGAGTTTCGACTGATATAGTACGAATCTATGGCTTGCGCAGCATCCTCCACCACCAGCAGTCCGTGCTTCTCAGCTACGGCCATGATGGCATCCATATCGCATGCCACACCGGCATAGTGAACCGGCACGATGACGCGCGTACGGGGCGTGATGAGCGACTCCAGCAGCTCAGCATCCAGGTTGGGGTTGCGCTTCATCGAGTCAGCAAACACCACCTTGGCTCCCTCACGCAGAAAGGCCAAAGCCGTTGATACAAACGTATAAGACGGGATAATCACCTCGTCGCCGGGCTTCAGTTCGCATAGCATGGCGCACATCTCCAGTGCATCGGTTCCCGAGGTAGCCAGCAGCGTCTTACGAAAACCGTAACGCTGTTCAAACCAGCGTTGACAACGCTTGGTAAACTCACCGTTACCGGACAACTTACCGGCCAGCACGGCCTGGTACATATAATGGGCTTCTTTACCCGTTAGATGCGGTTGATTAAAATTTATCATAATTGTTATTCTTTTTTTCGTTTATAGGAAGAATACCACTACTCCCACCATAATAATGCCTATCGCCAATGCCTTCCGCTTGGTGATCGGTTCCCGGAATACCATCCAGGCAGCCAGCGGGATGAGCAGATAATTGATACACTCGATAATACTTACTTCTTGCGCCAGGACACCCATATGGATGGCTATCAAATTGATAATCAAACTGACTACCATCAGTCCGTATCCTCCGACAACCCATACATTGATATATTCGCGCCACCAGTTTGCGTGCTCCTTGCGTGCACTTTGTTTGAGCATCATCTGACTCACCACAGCTATCAACGCACTGATTATGACCAATATATATCCCATACCTTATCCTTTCGCATATAGAGTGATACCTACCACAATAATGCCCGTTCCGATAATCTTCGTCAACGTAACGGGTTCGCCATAACAGGCCGCCAATAGAATCATGATGAAGATAAGACTGGTGCCCTTAAACATATACGCGGTGCCTAAGTCCACACGTTTGAGGATCTGTTGCCATGCCATCGCATAGATACCGAGTCCCGCAATAAGTCCCAGCGTTCCTGCGAACCAATATCGCGACATCGGTTCTTGCAAACCGGTGAACTTCATCAGCAGCGACAGCGAGGCGTAGAATAAATACACCGCCACCAAGGCTATATATTGCATCGTCTTATTCATCGCGTACATCCCGTATTTGCTTAGCCGGATTACCAACCACTACCGCATAGTCCGGTACATCTTTGGTCACTACCGCTCCGGCACCTACCACTGCATACTTGCCAATCGAATGACAACTGGGCAAGATCGTCACATTACTGCCGATATAGGCTTTTTCTCCGATCGTCAAACTGGTCTGCTCTGTCGGATTGATTCCCGTCCTGCGCAGCTCTGCGACATCATGCTTATGCGTGATGATATGTGTCCCTTGCAAAATCCATACCTCATCACCTATCGTCAGATGACCCGTATAATCCAGCAACACATCGTGACTAATGAATACTTTCTTGCCAATTTCAATTGAACCTGTTAACTGCTTATGCTCCCGATCGATATGCACGTTATGACCCACATGCAAACCCTTACCGGCATGAAAAAGCCTACGGTACTTGCTGTCTCGCCACTGCAAACCAAACGGCAGATCAAACCATGGAGACATTACCAGACGTTGACCGACCATGCGATGCAGTTGTTGCAGATTATATCGCATCATGCCGCTCATACGATTTCTCCTATCATGAACTTAGGACGTTGCTTGGTTTCCAAGAAGATGCGACCCACATATTCACCCAATACACCGAGGAAAGCGAAGTTAAGGCCAAACAAGAATAACATCAGCACCATCATACTGGTCCAACCGGCTACCACATTACCCACCAACTTATAAATGACCAACGCCAATGCCGCTATCATACTTCCCACACAAAGCAAAGCTCCTAAATAAGTGACGATGCGAATCGGGAACATAGAGAACGAGAAGATACGCGCGAATGTCAGCGCTAACATCTTACGCAAGTTATAGCCACTCTTACCGGCAAAACGCGCATCGCGCTTCAACGGTACTGCTACGTACTTACTGCCGATATAGTACAACAAACTCACTGTCGTGGCGGTCTTCTCCGGGAACTTCTTCAATTCGTCCACCACGCTCTTCTTCATCACGCGGAAAATACCCAAGCGCGGCATTGTATGGATCTCTGTTATGCTGTTGCTTACGCGCTGGAACAAATGGGAGACAGCCAATTTCATCCTGCTATCCTTACGTTCCTCCCATTGGGCAATAGCCATCGTGGCCTGTTTATCGGCCAGCAATGCATCAATAAGCACCGGTATATCCTCCGGCCGATCCTGTAAGTCGCTGTCCATCAGCACGATCAGTTCCTTACTCGTTAGTGACAAACCGGCAGCAATCGCACTCTGCTGACCAAAATTACGACTCAGACGCACAGCACGCACATGCTCATTCTCCCGGCGAACCTCCAGCATCTTCTGCCAGGAGTGATCCCGACTACCGTCATCCACCAGAATAAGTTCGTAGTCTGCGGTAATCTCTTCCAGCACCGGACGCAGCCGACGATGCAATTCGGCAATCACCTCTTCGTCATTGTAAATCGGCACCACCACCGATATGGACTGTTGATATTTCATATCCTTCTTCATTTTTCCGTCACTTCTACAAATTCAAACGGTTTGATCTGTGTCTCAAAGCTATGCAGCAGATCCTCCATACGCTTCCCCTTCATCACCATATGACCAATCCGGTCATAAGCGGTGCGGAAAGCATGCACCTCATCTCCTACCTTCGGATAAATCTCGCAAGTTACAATGCTATCGCATGTCGGTTGATGCACTCTCCGTACCGTCCCCGTCTTCGTACTATACGGCGTATATACCAATGCCGGATGTAACTGATCACGCTGCATGGTGGGCAGAGGTAAACCACACGCACCGCACAGTAGATACGTGTAATAGTCCACACCATAGCACTCACTCACCAGTTCCGGCAAACAAGTAGCTCCGGCACGAGCTCCTATCTCCAGTACATATACTTTCCCGTCATGCAAGATGAAATCCGCATTGATGGCACAGTTATCTATCTCCAGCGCCTCAATAGCGCGACGCAGCTGTTCCTCGGCATCCGCTTGCAAACCCTCATATTCCGTCAGGGCCGGTGCGTAATGACCTACCGGTATACCGCTATCTCCCTGATAGACAATGTCTCCATGCATCATCACAAACTGCAACCGACCATTTTGCACAAAGGCTTGAGCGCCAAACTCCACACCGTCCACAAACTGCTCTACTACCATATACGGATGGTGCGTCAGCGGTAATACTTCATCGTAGGCAGTCCCCAAGGCTTGCTCGTCTTGACAGATCACCACCCCTTTGCTTCCACTACCATCTACTATCTTCAGCACCACAGGATAGCCGATACGCGCAGCCGCTTCTATCGTTTGTTCTTTGTTCTCCACCTGCTCATAGATGGCCGTACGCACTCCCGTACGTGCAAAAGCCGCTTTCATCAGACTCTTGTCGCTTGCTACAACCGAGGAATGGTAGCCCGTGCCCGGCAGTCCCAATGCATCTACCACATGTCCTATCGTGGGTAAGATGAAATCCGAACCGCATCCTACGATACCATCTATCGCTTCGTCCTTGGCGATACGGATCACCGCATCCGAATCCATGATATCCACATCATACCATTTGCTGGCATACGCGTATCCGGGGTAATCACCCGGCCAACCCAGCACCAACACCCGGCATCCGGCTTCGCGTGCCGCACGAATGAGCGGTAACTGATAACGTCCTCCGCCGAGCACCATCACCGTCTTTCCGCGCAGGGTCTCAAAACGACGATGCGCATCGCAGTAGATGAAATAGCCGCTTCGATCCGCACTGCAGGTTAACGGACGAATCTCCGTATCCATCTGTTCGGAATGCACTATCTGCTTGTACTCCGATGCATGGCTGATATAAAATTGCACTTCCGGTGTCACACCGCTCAAGAAATACACGCCGCTATAGGCAGCCTTCGTCTTCTTCGGTTGTATCTTCTCGCCCAATGCCACCTCTATCACGCCTTGCAGAAAATCATATCCGGTACTCAACTGCACTAAGTTCGAACCGATAAAATCACCTCCCATACGGCCACCTATCTCCATCACCACAATACGCCCCTCTTTGGTGATCTTATACTCCGAGTGACTCGCTCCGTTCGTCAGGCCCAGCGCATCCAGTGCTTGACGTGAGATACCAAAGATACGCTCCTGCATTGCTGCCGGCAGATCAGAAGGCTGATGGTGCGCCAACTCTACAAAGTGAGGCGCTCCGGTCGTCACCTTATCCGTTATCTGCAAGGCATGATGCACGCCTCCGCATGAGATCATCTCCACGCTTATCTCCCGTCCTTCGATATACTCCTCTATCAACGCCTCGCCAATGATAGATACATCCAGCGCCTTTTGTACGGCCTCATCCAATTCTTCCCAACGCGTGATTTTCTGCACTCCCAAACTACCACTCCGATCACTCGGCTTTACTATCAGCGGCAATTCTAACCCACTTCTTTCTGCTTTCGACTTTCTACTTTCGACTATGTAATGCGGACAGTCCACTCCTGCTGCCACCAATGCGGCACGCATCAAGTGCTTGTCATGAGCACGAACGGCTGACTCGTATCGGTTTCCCGTCAACCCTAACTGTTCCGCTACATACGCCACTGTCGGTGCAGCAACATCGCTTGCGATGGTACATACTCCGTCAATCCGCTCATCCTTGCAGATACGCGCTATCTCCTCCTTCTCCGTAATGGAAACCGGATAGAACACATCGCAGATTTCTTTGCACACGGCCCCTTCCGGCCAGGAGAAGCAGATAGTCCGCAACCCCATCTGCTTGGCGCGTTCCACCAACGGACGCTGCAAGTAACTCGCTCCTATGATTGCTAATGTCTTCATCACTCCTTCACTCCTTAACTCCTTCACTCCTT